>JBBQVJ010000022.1:0-21187 GCA_038211705.1 Candidatus Limnocylindrales bacterium
GCCGCAACTGGACCCGTGGTGTAGCGGCCCAACATGCCAGCCTGTCACGCTGGAGATCGCCGGTTCGAATCCGGTCGGGTCCGCCATCCTCGCATTTCCCTACGCCCCGTCCGCCCGCCCGGACGGGGCGTTCCTCTGTCCCGAGCCGGCCAAGGTGGCGGTCCGGGCCTGTCCACGGCCGATCCATCGCGCCTCTGTCAGACTCCGGCCGATGAAACGCAATCCGGGGGCGCTGGCGATCGGCGTCCTGGTCGTGGTCGTCGTGGCTGTCGTGGCCGGGCTGGCCATCGGCCCGCTGGGCCTCGTCGGTGGGGCGGCGGGTCCGAGATCGAGCCCGACGGTCGGCCCCGCGCGCCCGACGCCGGGACCAAGCCTGGCTGCCGCCACGACCCCGCCGCCCTCCGTGGAGCCGAGTGCCGCGCCATCCGCCTCGGCCCCAGGCCCGGCCGTCCTCGGCGACATCCCGATCGTGCCCGTCACCAGCTTCCGGTCGACGGCGACCTCGACGACAGCCAAGGAGCTCGCGAGTGTCCTCGCCGGCACGAGCACCCGTTACACGGCGCTCGAGCTGGTCGATGGCGAGGCCGATGCGATCCTGGCCGACCTCGGCGTCGAGCGTCCGGCCGACCCGACCCGTCTGGTCCTCGCCGCCGACGCGCCGTCACTGGCCGCGGATCTCGCCAAGAACCGCAAGCGGTTGGCGTTCCTGCGCGCGGACGCGGTCGGGCCCGAGGTGCGCGCGCTCGACTGGGGCAAGTCGGCCCTGTTCGGTGTCGATCGCGTCAAGGCGCTCGCCGACTGGCCGCTGACGGCCCGGCTACCCGTCCCGGCCGCGGCCGACGCCTTCGATCCGGCGACGACCTGGACGCTCTTCGCGGGCGGGGACATCATGCTCGACCGTGGCGTCTATCTGACCCTCAAAACGAAGGGCGCGGACTTCCCGTTCGATGGCGGGACGGCGGACATCACCGGACGCTGCAAGGACTGCTCACCGCTCGGCTGGGACACGCCGTACACGAAACGGACCGGCAACGCCGGGGTCTTCCGGGATCTCATCAAGAGCGCCGACATCGCCGCCGCGAACTTCGAGAACCCGGCGCCGGACAATCCGAGATTCCACGCCTCGGGCACGAACTTCTCGGCGGATCCCAAGTGGATCGATGGCCTCGCCACCGCCGGGATCGACTACGTGTCGCTCGCCAACAACCACATCCGCGACGCCGGGGCCAACGGGCTGCTCCAGACCATCAAGAACGTGAGGAAGCGTGGGATCGCGTATTCCGGGGCCGGCAGGAACCTGAAGGCGGCCCGCACCCCGGCCATCCTCGAGGCAGCCGGGACGAAGGTCGCGATCCTGGGCTACGACGCGATCGCCGGCGGCTACTACGCGACCGCCACCAGGGTCGGCAGCGCAGGGCTGTCGGCCAAGGCGGTGAAGGCCGACGTCGCGGCCGCGCGGAAGGCCGGCGCGGACCTCGTGATCGTCTACCCGCACTGGGGCACCGAGTACGACCCGACGCCGTTCGTCAACCAGAAGAAGCTGGCCGAGATGATCATCGACAACGGCGCCGACATGGTCATCGGCAACCACGCCCACTGGGCGGCCGCGATGGAGGTCTACAAGGGCAAGCCGATCTGGTACGCGCTGTGCAACTTCGTGTTCGACCAGACCTGGTCCGAGCCGACCATGGAGGGCATCACCCTCGAGCTGACGTTCCGCGGCTCAAAGCTCGTCCAGGCCCACATCCGGCCGCACATCATCCTTGAGAAGGCTCAGCCGAACTTCCTCGACCCGGCCGGCGACGGCAGGGTCGTGATGGGCCAGGTCTTCTCGGCGTCCAAGGGCCTGCTGCCCTGGTGAATCGGCCGGGCTAGACGATCCCGGCGAACAGGTCGGTTTCGGGCGTGGTCGATTCGACCCGCGACTCGCGCAGGATGTAGGCCTCGCTGGACCAGCTGTCGCGCCAGCCTTCGAAGCCCAGGAGCATGAGCGGGCTCTCGTCGCTGATTTGCGTGACGTGCTCGTGGAGGGCGTCCCACTTCGCCTTGAGCGGTGCCCCGGAGACGTCGATCCAGGTCGTGATGAGCTCGTCCGGCACAAGCATCTTGGCCGCGAGCGTTTCCATCTCGGCGATCTGCTCGGGCGTCGCGTCGTCGGGCGGCGCCCTGGAGCTCTTGCGACCGAGCTCCTCCATGCGCGCGTTCATCTGCTCGCGGACCGAGGCCGAGATCGCCTGCTCGTAGAGCTTCGATGGCGCCCATGGCACGAGGTCACCGGCTTCGAGCTGTTCGGGGTAGCAGGCCGGGTCGCCAGCACGCTCGAAGGCGCGGATGGCGACGTCGTGCGTCCGGATGTGGTCGGGATGGCCGTAGCCACCGAACGCGTTGTACGTAATCATGACGTCGGGCTGGAAACGGCGGACGAGCCAGGTCAGGCGGCCGGCTGCCTCGTCGAGGTCGGCCTGCCAGAAGGACCGCGGGTCGCGGTTGCCATCGGTGTCCATCATCCCCGAGTCGCGATAGCCAAGATTCTCCCATTCGATGACGCCCAGGAGGGCCATCGCGCGCTCGAGCTCGCCGGCCCGGATCTCGCCGAGCCGGCGGTGGTTGTCCTGCGTGTCCATGTCGGGGACGACGATCTCGCCGAGCTCGCCGCGTGTCCCGGTCACGAGAACGACGCGGTGACCGGCTTCCACAGCCTTGGCCATGGCCCCGCCGGTAAGGATGGTTTCGTCGTCGGGGTGGGCGTGGACGGTCATGAGGGTCGGGCGATGGCCCGCGGTATCGGTCGTCATGTTCGCGATGCTAGCGCAACCGGTACTTCCGGTCCGTAGCCCGGCTCGTGGCAATGCGCGACCGTGCCCTCATGATGGATCGGATTCCACGTTGCTTGCGGGTGGCGTTCTCCCAGCCGGTGGCCGCCCTCGAGGTCGAGGCGCAGGCGGCAGCACCTGTCGAAGAGGTCGATTTCGTGGCGTACGGCGTTGACTGCATCCTGTCGGGGCGGGCGGTCCTCGACGGCGACCGATTGAGCGATATGCTCAACGCGAACGACGAGTACGCCCTGGTCGGGGTGACCGTCGAGCGGCTCGAGGACGGGGGACCGATGACGGTGGACGAGGTCGTCGTCGGTCGTGACGAACTGTTCATGGTCCATGCCAGTGGACCACGCGGCGACGCCGCCCGACGACTCCGGACCTCGCCGCAGCACGTCGCGCTCCAGATGGGCCCGTACCAGGTTCGCGGCTTCCTGCACGGGATGCCCGGCACCGACCCGGTCGCCTCGATGCGCCGGCGCAAGTCGATGGTGCCGCTCACCAACGCGAGGATCGCGTTCGTCGTCGGTGGCGAACCGCGCGAGGATCGGGTGAAGGCCATCATCCTCAACCGCGATCGGGTCGACTGGGTCGTGGCCGTCGAGCCCGACCGGTCCGAATTCCCGGCCCGGACCAAGCGCGCCGCGTCGGTGAAGGCCGGGCCGACCCCTACCGCGTTGGCCTGAGCACCGGGCCCAGACGCGCGCGACGTCCGGCCCTCGACGCGCTCCGAGCCCCGCGCTGCGGCTACCATCGGCGGCGATGCCCGACCCCTCCGATCGACCCGATCCACTGCTGCCCGGCCCGCTTGCGACGTTCAGGGTCATCGACCTCTCGACAGTCCTGGCCGGGCCGTATTGCACGATGCTGCTCGGTGATCTCGGTGCCGAGGTCATCAAGATCGAGCCGCCCGAGGGCGATTCGACGCGTGGTTGGGGACCACCCTGGGTTGGCGGCACGGGCGCTTCGGGTGGCTCGGCGGGCGAGGACCGCGTCGCGGCCTACTTCCTGGCCGTCAATCGCAACAAGCGTAGCCTCCGCCTGGACCTCAAGCGGCCCGAAGGTGCCGACGTCCTGCGCCGGCTGCTGGCCGATGCGGACGTCCTGGTCGAGAACTTCCGGGTCGGTGCCTTCGCCCGGCTTGGCTTCGACGACGAGACACTGGCGGCCCTCAATCCGCGCCTCGTCCACCTCGCGATCTCGGGCTACGGGCGGACCGGCCCGGCGGCCGATCGACCGGGCTACGACTTCGTGGTCCAGGCCGCCGGCGGCCTCATGTCGATCACCGGCACCACCGACGCGGACGGTGGTGGCCCGACCAAGGTCGGTGTCGCCATCAGCGACGTCGTGTCCGGGATGCTGGGCGCGGTGGGGCTCCTGGCGGCGATCGTGGCGCGCGAGCGGACCGGCGGCCCGGCCGAGGGCCACGGCCAGCGGGTCGATGTCTCGCTGCTGGGCGCGACCCTGGCCAGCCTGGTCAACCAGGCGCAGAACGCCTTCTTGTCCGGGGCCCCGCCCGGCCGCCTCGGCAACGCCCACCCGAACATCGTCCCGTACGAGACCTTCGAGACGGCCGACGGCGTCCTGGCATTGGCCGCGGGGTCGGAGCGGCAATGGGCGCGGCTGTGCGCGGCGCTGGACCTGCCCGCCCTGGCGACCGACCCGCGCTTCGCCACCAACGGCGACCGCGTCGAACGGCGAGCGGAGCTCCGGCCGATCCTGGCCGAACGGTTCCGTCAACGTGGCACGGCCGACTGGCTGACTGACTTCGAGGGGGCCGGGGTCCCATCCGGCCCGATCAACGACATCGCCGCCGCGTTCGCGGCGCCCGAGGCGATCGCGCTCGGGATGACCGTCGAGCTGGAGCACCCGGCATGGGGCGTCATCCGCCAGGTCGGGATCCCGTTCGCGCTGTCCGAGACCCCGGCCTCGATCCGCACCCCACCGCCGACGCTCGGCCAGGACAGCGACGCCATCCTCCGCGAGCTGGGCTACGACCCGGCGGAGATCGCGGCGCTTCGAACCGGCGGCATCGTCTGACATCGCGGGCCGTCGCGCGCCGACCGTGCACACCTGCACGGACCCAGGCCGGGATGCCGCGCGACCGCTGCTAGACTCGGGCGGTCCGTTCACCGACACCTTGTAGGCACCGTCCATGACCGACGACCGCGAGCGCTGGGCGCTGATCCTTGGCGGTTCGTCCGGGATGGGCGAGGCGACCGCACTCGCACTCGCGAAGGCCGGCTACAACGTCTGCGGCATCCATCTCGACTTCCGGGCGGCGCTCGCCCATGTCGAGGAGGTCAAGGCCGCCATCGAAGCCGAGGGTGTCCAGGCGCTCTACATCAACATGAACGCCGCCGATGACGAGAAGCGGGCCGCCGCGCTCGCGACGCTGCGCGAACGGTTCGACGCCTCCGCGGCCGCCGGTCGTCACCCGTACGTCCGGGTCGTCATGCACTCGCTCGCGTTCGGTTCGCTCGTCCCCTACATCAGCGACGACCCGAAGGGCGCTGTCGATCGCAAGAAGATGGAGATGACCCAGGACGTCATGGCCAACAGCCTCGTCTATTGGGTCCAGGACCTTTACCGCGGCGGCTTCCTCGAGAACGGCTCGAAGATCTACGCGATGACCTCGGAGGGGTCGTCGCGGGTCGTGCCGTCGTACGGTGTCGTGTCGTCGGCCAAGGCTGCCCTCGAGTCGCACATCCGGCAGCTGGCGATGGAGCTCGCCCAGACGCGGAAGGGGATCACCGCCAACACGATCCGGGCGGGCGTGACCATGACGCCGGCGCTGATGAAGATCCCCGAGCACGACATGATCATCGAGTCCGCCACGAAGCGGAACCCGACCGGCCGGATGACGACCCCCCAGGACGTCGCCAAGGCCATCGTCGTCCTGTCCGGCGAGGGGACCGATTTCATCAACGGCGAGGTCATCGGCGTCGACGGCGGCGAGTTCATCACGGGTTCCTAGGGTGACGGCGGCATGAGCGGGCGGGTCATCGTGGTCGGCTCGGTCAACGAAGACCTCGTGGTCACGACCGAGCGATTGCCCGGCCCAGGTGAGACCGTCATCGGCGGCCGCTACTCGCAGCATCACGGCGGGAAGGGCGGCAACCAGGCGGTCGCAGCCGCCCGGCTTGGTGCCCCGACGTCGCTCGTCGGGGCGGTCGGCGACGACACGTTCGGGGCCGCGGCGCGGGCCGCGCTCGAGGCCGAGGGCATCGACGTGGTCGGGCTGGCGACCCTCCGTCGAGAGGCGACCGGTGTCGCGCTGATCGTCGTCGACAAGGCGGGCGAGAACAGCATCGCCGTCGCCGGCGGTGCCAACGCTGTGCTCGATTCGGTCGGCGTGCGGGCGGCCTTCAAACGACTCCAGCTGACGCCGGCCGACGTCGTGCTGGTCGGCCACGAGATCCGGACGGGCGCGACGCACGAGGCGTTGCGGCTGGCCCGGCTGGCCGGGGCCACGACCATCCTCAACCCCGCCCCGGCAAGCGGCCTCGAGCTTCCCACGCTCGAGCTGGCGGACATCCTGACCCCCAACGAGGGCGAGCTGGCGATCCTGGCCGGTGGCGATGGCAGCCCTTCGGTCCTGGCCAAACGGCTGCTCGGACCGGAGCCGGGTCAGCGGGCGCTCCTGGTCAGCCTCGGAGCCAAGGGCGCGCTCCTCGTAGAAGGCCGTCGCGCCCGCCGGATCCCGGCGCCGCGGGTCGTCGCCGTCGACACGGTCGGTGCGGGCGACACGCTCAACGGCGCCCTGGCCGCTGGCCTCGCGGCCGGGCTGGACCTGCCCGAGGCGGCGCGGCGGGCGGTCGTCGCGGCATCGCGCTCGGTCACCCGGACCGGCGCGCGGGAGGGGATGCCAAGCATCGCAGAGCTGGAGCGCGCGCTCGGCTGATCAGGCGGGCCGCAGCCCTCAGCCGATGGGGTTGCCCAGCTCCGTGGCCGTCCCGCGCCGGCGGCGGTTGAGCCAGCCCGACTTGGGCGAGAAGAGCAGCGCCAGGCCAAACAGGAGCGTCTCGACCAGCACGATGGACGCGCCTGAGGCGACATTCAGGTAGAAGCTCAGGTACAGGCCGCTGACGGCGGCCACGACCGCGACGCCGATCGCGATCTTGACCAGGTCCCAGAACTTGTCGACGAGGAGCTGGCCGGTCGCCGCCGGGGTGACCAGCATCGCCACGACCATGATGATCCCGACGGCCTGGATGCTGACCACGATCGTCACCCCCACCAGGCCCAGCAGCAGGTAGTCGAGCGTCACGACCGGCAGCCCGGAGGCCGCGGCGCCGGACGGATCGAACGACGCGTACAGCAGCTCCTTGCGCAGGACCGCCACGACCAACAGCACGATGCCACCGAGGATGGCGATCTGGATGATGTCCGCGAAGGTGATCCCGAGGACGTTGCCGAGCAGGTAGCTGAAGAGGTCGGCGACGTAGTTCTGGATCGTGCTGAACAGCAGGATGCCGAACGCGAAGGTCCCCGCGAAGAGCACGCCGACCGCCGTATCGAAGCGCAGCGCCCCGCGCCGCGCGACGGCACCGATGGCCAGCGCAGTCCCGACCGCCGCGACGGCGCCGCCGATGTACAGCGGGATCCCAAGCAGGTACGCGATGACCAGGCCCGGGAACGCGGCGTGGCTGACCGCGTCACCGATGAAGGCAAGCCCGCGCAGCACCACGAAGGCGCCCATCACGGCGCATACGATCCCGACCAGGATCGCGGCGACGAGGCCGCGCTGCATGAAGCCATAGGTCATCGGATCGAGGATCAGGTCGACCATCGGTCAGTGCCCACCCTCGTGGAAGTGCCGCTCGCCGGCCGGCGCGTCGTCGTGATGGTGGGCGTCATCGACGATCGCTCCATGACCAGCCGGCAGCACGATGACGTGCCCACCATAGGTGGCCGCCAGCAGCGCCGGGTCGGCGACCAGCTCCGTCGGGCCGAACGCGACGATCCGGCCGTTGACGAACGCGACCTCGTGGAAATGGTGGGCGGCACTGGCCAGATCGTGTGTCGTCGCCACGACCGTGCGACCGGCGTCGGCTTCCCGTTCGAGGATCCGCATCAGGTCTTCCTGGGTCGTGACGTCGACCCCGGTGACTGGCTCATCGAGCAGGTACAGGTCGGGTTTCGCGGCCAGCGCCTTGGCCAGGAAGACCCGGCGTCGCTGGCCACCGGACAGGGCGCCGATCTGTCGATCGCGGGCGTCGGTCATGTCCACGGTCTCGAGCGCCGCCGCGACCGCCTCCCGATCCGCACGGCCCGGAGCGCGACCGATCCCGATGAGCGGTACCCGACCCATCATCACCACGTCACCGACGGTGACCGGGAAGCCCCAGTCGACCATCTCGGCCTGGGGCACATAGGCGATCCGCTTGGCCACCTCGCGCGGCTGCCCACCCAGCACCTCGATCGTCCCCGAGAACGGCACCAGCAGACCGGCGATGGTCTTGAGGAGGGTGCTCTTGCCGGCTCCATTGGGACCGATGATCGCAAGCAACGAGCCCGCCGCGATCTCGAGATCGACATCGGCCAGCGCGACGCGCCCGCCATAGCCCGCCGTCACGCCCCGCAACCTGATAGCCGGCGGGGCACTGTCCAATGCGGCGGGCGGAGAAGCCTCGAGCGGGGGCGCCGCGCGACCGAGCTCGGTCACCTTCGCGGCCGCCGGGTTCGCTGGATCACCGCAGCGCCTTGACGATCTCGTCCACGTTCCACTCCATCATCTTGAGGTACGTGTCGTTCTGCGGCGGCCCAACCGTGTCGTTGTAGAGCGTCGTCACGACATTGGTGATCCCGGCTTCCGTCGCGAGCGTGTGGGCAAGCTCCGGGCTGAACTGGGCCTCGGAGAAGACCGCCTTGACGCCGGCGGCCTTGACGGTTGCGACGAGCCCCGCGAGCTGCGATGCGCTTGGTTCCTGGCCGACATTGGGCAGGATCACGCCGACGACCTCGAAGCCGTAGTGCGCCGCGAAGTAGGGGAATGCGTCGTGGAAGGTCACGAGCTTGCGGTTGGCCAGCGGGATGGTCTCGATCTTCGCCTTGTTGGCGACGTCCATCGTATCGATCGCCGCCGCGTACGACTTCGCGTTGGCCTCGTAGACCGGGGCGCCGGCCGGATCGAGCTTGGCCAAGGCGTCTCGGATGGCGGGCACGTAGTGGCCGGACACCAGGCTTGGGTCGAGCCAGAAATGCGGGTTCTGCTCGCCATCGATCGTGACGGTCGGGATCCCGTCGCCGAGCACGAGCCGTGTCGCATCGCCCTCGCCGGCGGCCAGGATCACCTTGTCGAGGAAGTCGTCGAGGCCGACCCCGTTGGACACGACGAGGTCGGCACCGGCCAGCTTGATCGCGTCTTTGGGTTTGGGTTCGTAATCCTCGGGCCCGGCTCCGGGCGGGATGATCGAGCTGACCGCGATCCGGTCACCGCCGACGTTCCGGACGATGTCGGCGAAGACCGTGGTCGTGGCGACAACGGTGAGCGCCGAGTCGTCCGAGGGCGATGCGCCGTTGCTCGGGCCACAGGCCGCGACGACGACAACAACGAATGCGGCCATCGCTAGCCACGACCGCCTGACGCCCGATTTCGATGGATGACGCGATGACATGCGGCTCCGGGTCCCGATCTCGTCAGGCCGAGACGCTGGTCAGGCCGGGCTGGGCCGCCTGGCAGGCCGGGCACAGGCCGAACAGCTCGAGGCGGTGGTCGTCGACGCGGAAGCCGGTCTGCCGCGCCACCTCGCGGACGACGGGTCGTAGGCCGGCGTCATCGATCTCGCTGGTGCGACCGCAGCGCGAGCAGACGATGTGGTGGTGATGGGCGGGCTCACAGCCGACATAGGCATGCTCGCCGGTCGGCAGGTCGAGCCGCTCGACGGCGCCGATCCCCTCGAGCAGGTCGAGTGTCCGGAAGATCGTCGCCCGCCCGATGCCGAGGTGCCGGCGACGCGACGCGCCGACCAGCTCGGCGGCGGTGAAATGGCCGTCCTGGGTGGCGATCAGGGCGGCCAGCGCGCGGCGAGGCTCGGTCAGGCGGTGCCCGCCGCGTTCGAGAGCGTCGACGATGGGATCGGTGGCATCCACGACGCGATCGTAGCACATTGATGAGACTGAGTCTCACTACGGCCGTGATGGCGACGAGGTCGAGCCCGGGCTGAGCTCGTTCCGCCGAACGTACCACCCGCGGACCGGGACCAATGGGGTCGGTCCGACGGCGCCCAGCAGGCCCACACTCATCCCACGCTTGGACGGATGCCGGCGCGGCACGACCAGCGTCGCTTCGCGTCGGACCCGACGGGGGGACAGGAACGAGATGACGATCAACCTGTTGCGCGGCAAGATCCGCGCTGTCGCCGGAGATCTGAACGGTCCCGCGATCGGCGAGGCCGATGCCCATGTCTTCAACTGCCCGGCGTGCGAGCGCCCGCTCGCCAACGGGACGTCCAGATGCCCCGGCTGTGGCACCCGGCTGATCATGGGCGTTCGGTTGCAGCGGGCCGCAGGCATCCTGGGTCTCGGCATGGCCATCGGGATCCTCGTCGGCGGCGGTCTGACGGCTGCCGCGATCACCTTCCTCCTGCCGACGGCCACCGCTGGGGCAGACGCGGGCGTCGTCCCGACCGAGCCCCTGGCCAGCGCCCCGACCACGACCACGCCGGCCATCGCGATCCAGCCGGCGACGGCCGGGGCACCGTCCTCCGCGCTGGCCGCGCTGACCGGTGCGGCCGTCGTCAACGGTCGGATCGCGGTCGATTCGGTGACCCTGTCCAAGACCCTCACCCAAAGCGGCTCCGACCCGGTCGCGATCGCCCGAGCGCTCCGCGCTCTGTCCGCCGATGCCGCCCTCGGGCTCGATCTCGTCGGGCGCCTGGCGCTCTGGCGCGACGCGAAGCCGGTCATGAGCGATCTCGATGCCTTCTACCAGGCGATGGCCTCGACGGCCCGGGATGGCCTCCGCGCCTCTTATGGTGACGCCGCCAGCTATCGGAAGACCGCCAAGGAGATGGAGGTCATCCTCCGGAAGCTCGCGACGGTCGACGCCACGTCACGAGGTCTCGCGAGGACGGTCCACCTTGAGCTGCCGCCCGTCGCGCTGCCCGGTTCCTAGCGCCGCCTTAGCTCCCCGTCGGTCGTGCCGGGGCGTAGCCGGTCAGCTCCACGTATCCCTCGCCGCCGATCGGGGCGCCGTTCCGGCTCGCCTTGACGACCACCGAACCCTCCCAATAGACGACCCCGGTCGTCGGGCGCGTATCGAGCTCCTGGGCGGCGACGGTGGGGCGCAGATCGATGGTCAGGTCCTCGCTCGGGATCCGGATCGTCCAGCCCGCTGGATCGTTCGCGCCGGTCGTCGGGCTCAGCCAGTGGTCGGTCACCTCCACGCTGAAGGCATCGCGGTCGAGGTGGCGGATGCTCCCGTCGGGCGCCACGACGGTCCCGTAGATGAGCGGGTACGTGCCGTCGGCTTCACGGACCAGCGAGAGCGTCAGGTCGGTGCCGTCGGCGAGGTTGAGCGCGAACCAGTCCCAGCCGCCGCCCCCGACCGAGATGAAGTCGCCCCACTGGTGGTCGAACCAGGCCGATCCGTCCACGGTCATCGTCCGACCGTCCACCTCGAGGCTGCCGGTGGCGGTCATCGCGGTGCGCGAGTAGTAGTACGAGCCACCAGCCGGCCCGAAGTCGATCCAGCCATCGTGATCGTGGAGCGCCGGGGGCTTGGTCGCGGTCAGTCGCAGGTCGAGGCCCATGCCGCCCGGCGAACCCGCGAGCGTGGCCTCGTCCGCCGCCAGAAAGGCCGACAGTTGGTCGATGCCGTGACGGCCAGCCATCGACCAGACCGGCCGGCCGAAGGTCTCCGGCCGCGACGGGTCGGTGCCCGTGAGCTCCAGATCGAAGTCCGTCGGCGCCCCCGTGATGTCTCGTCCGGACCGATCCACCTGCGCCCCGATCTCCAGGCGCTGGCTGTAGTGGAACCGATCGCCGCCCTCGTCGGTGATCGCCAGGTGCGAGACCCATGACGTCGGGAAGCGGCCGCGCTCGGCGCGGAAGACCACGAACTCGAAGCCATAGCGGGCGCCGTCCTCGGCCCGCAGGTGGCCGGTGTAGTACCACCACTCGGTGAGCCGGTCATGCGGGCCGTCGTCGCGCGGCAGGACGATGGGGAGCGGGTCGGCGACGGCCGCAGGGGGCGGCGTGCGCGGCGCGATCGATGGCGCGGCCGGCAAGGGGTTGGCGAGGATCGGCGCACCAGCGCCCGTCGTACAGGCGACGAGGACGACGGCCAGCACCGCGACCAGGAGCAGGCGCAGTCCCCTCATCGGATGGCCGCCTCGATCTCGGCGTCCGACGCGGGCAACCGACCCGCGACGAAGCGCTCGAGGGCGGCCGGCATCCACCAGTTCCAGTGGCCTAGCAGGCGCATCGTGGCCGGCACGAGCAGCGCCCGGATGATCGTCGCATCCAGCGCCACGGCGATCGCCATCCCGATCCCGAGCGCCTTGATGAGCACGATGTCGGCGAACGCGAACGAGCCTGCGACCACGACGACGATGAGCGCGGCGGAGGTCACGATCCGCCCGCTCCGCTCCATCCCGCCGGCGACCGCCTCGACGTTGTCGCCGGTCCGGTCCCAGACCTCCTTCATCCGCGACAGGAGGAAGACCTCGTAGTCCATCGACAGGCCGAACAGGACGCAGAAGAGGATCACCGGCTGGGTCGTCTCGACGAAACCCAGCGGCCCGAACCCGAGCGGCGCCGACAGGTTCCCGTCCTGGAAGATCCACACAAGGGCGCCGAAGCTGGCCACGATCGAAAGCGTGTTCATCACCAGCGCCTTGGCCGGCAGGACCACCGAGCGGAGCAGCACGAACAGCACGAGATAGGTCGAGACGATGATGAACAGCGCGGTGCGCGGGAAGTCGGCCCGGACCCGGTCGACGACATCGGCGACGTCGGCCGCCCCGCCACCGACCAGCACCTTCACCCCGGCAGGTGGCGCGAGCGGCCCACCCGCGGTCCGCAGCGCCGTCACCAGCGCCTTGCCCTCATCGCGGTTGGGGCCATACGGGGTGGTGATCGTGAAGGCCGTCAGGTCGTCGCGCGTCGTCGCCGCCAGGGCGGTCTGTACGTACTGGTCGCGCGGCCCGTTCGGGTCGCCGTACAGCAGGCGGTATTGAGCCAGGGTCAGGCGCGGATCGACGTCAACCAGGCTGTCGACCCTCGCCACCCGGGCATCTGCAGCCAGCCGGCGCGAGTAGTCGTACAGCGCGCCGAGGTTGGCTGCCGTCGTGGCCGGGCCGGCGGTCCGGATGGCGATCACCAGCGGCGCGAACTCACCCTCGCCGAATTCGGCCTTGAGCCGGTCGAAGGCGGCCCGCGACGGGACCTCCGGCGGCAGGATCGAGGCGTCCGGCGCGTTGAACCGGACGTGCAGGAACGGCGACCCGAGCAGGAGGAGGAAGGCGAGCGTCGGGATGAGGACCGCGACCGGATGGCGCATCACCCGGCGCGCCAGTCGCGACCATGGCCCCTCCGCGCCCGGGGTGCGCGCCACCTTGCGGACGGCGAACCGATCGATGCGACCGCCGATCAGGGTCAGGATCGCCGGCAGCAGCGTGAGCGCCGAGGAGACCGCCAGCCCGACCACGATCGCGCCGGCGATCCCCACCGATCGCAGGATCATGAACTCGAACAGGACCAGGCCGAGCAGGCCCAGCAGGACGGTCAGGCCGCTGAAGAAGACCGCCCGCCCGGCCGTCGCGACGGTCACCCGGACAGCCTCCGCGACCCGATCGGGGCCATCCGGCCGGAGCGCCAGCTCCTCGCGGAACCGGCTGGTCATCAGCAGCGAATAGTCGACGCCCAGGCCGAGCCCCAGGAGCGTCGCCAGGTTGAGGACGAAGATGCTCATCGGGGTGAGCGAGGCGACCACGAAGATGGCGGCCAGGGCGACGATGACGGCCGCCCCACCGACCGCCAGCGGGACACCCGCCGCCACCAGCGAGCCGAACACGAAGATGAGGGCCAGGGCGGCCAGCGGCAGCGAGATGACCTCGCTCCGCCGCAGATCGGCCTCCGACACCGTCTGGACGTCGCCGTAGAAGGCCGGCCCGCCGGCGAGCTCGACGTCGAGTCCAGGGGCCTCATGAAGGCGTTCGCGCAGGATCGGCAGCGCGTCGGGTGAGTCGTCGGGCGGCAGGTCGAGGAAGACGATGTCGTAGGCAGTGTGGCGGTCGGCGGAGATCTGGCTCGGCGCGAGCAGATGCGAGATCACCCGGGCGACGTGCGGCGCGCCTGCGACGTCGCGGATCGCGTCGGCGGCCGCGACCTCGAAAGCGGGTGTCCCGGCCGCCAGCGTCTCGCTCGAGAAGACGATGACCAGCGCCGACGGCGGTACACCGAGCTCGGATTCCAGCAGTGACTTGGCGCGCGCCGATTCGAGGTCGTTGAGGATGAACCCGCCCGCGCTCAGCTTGCCCGGCACCTGCGGGGCGAACGGGATGGCGATCAGGATCAGCACCGTCCAGGCGGCTACCACCCAGCGGGCATGGCGCACGACGAACCGGCCGAGCCGGTCGAAAGGAGTCACGTCGGGGGTTCGCCTCGGTCATGAGCACGGATGACGGGTGCCTCCATCGTACCCGTGAACCGCGTCCCGAGCCCCAGGGCCATCTGCTAGCATCGCCCCGTGCAGCTCTTTCTCGTGGCCTTCCAGCAGCCGATCCCGTTCGGCGTCTCGGCCATCATCGTCATCACGATGATCTTCATCATCCTGCGCTCGGCGATGACCGCGGAGGGCGGCTCGACCTGGGTCCGCAAGATCACCAACCCGAACGCGAAGTTCCTGTTCACGTTCCTGTTCATCGCGTGGGCCGTGGTCTTCGGGATCGGGCTCCAGCTGGTGCCTCACACCGGCGCGAACTCGCCCTACGGCGGGATCGGCCTGATCGCCCTGTTCAGCGGCTTCTTCATCATGATGGGCTTTCTCTGGTCGGTGATCGGGGAATAGCCGCCCCGTCACGACCTCCGGAGGCGAGGCGTCATCCGAACGTGGGGCGACGCACCTAGGAGACACCGTGGCGGATCGCGGATGGCACGGAGCCCGAGGGTGGGTCAGCGGCGGTCTCGTGCTCCTGCTGGTCGGCTGCGGCGGCGGCCCGACCATCGTCGAGGAGCCGGCCGGGTCGGTCGCCCCGTCGCCCGCTCCCAACGCGATCGCGAACTCGAGCGCGACGACGCCGGCGCCTTCGGGCAGCCTGCGATCGACGCCTGCGCCGACTCCCAGACCGAGTGAACCGGCAGAGGAATCGCTCCCCCTGAAGGCATCCGTCGAACGGGACGGAGTGCGGATCACGATCAACCTGTGGGGTGACCGGATCCGGGCCGGTCGGCGGGAGGTCCTGACGACCACGATCAAGAACACCGGTCGCGACACATTGCGCTGGATGGTCGACGGTTGTGGTGTCGATGTGGGCATCACGGCCGCCTTGCCCGAAGCCCGATGGCGGCCCAGCACCCGGACGGTCGAACCACTTCAGAAGGCCTACGCACAGTGGCTGCGCGACCAGGTCAGGCTCGAACAGCCGATCCATCTGCGATTCGACCCGGGCACGCTACTCGGGCAGGTCGACGTGGGCTGCGCCGATCTCGGGATCCCCCGAAGTCTCAAACCCGGGGCCTCCCTGTCGGAGGATCTGGTGTGGGACGGGCAGGCCGCGGGGCTGCTCGGCCCGCCCCCGAGCGGACCGGTCGTCATCACGGCCACATTCGACTACTGGTGGCGAGGGAGCACGGCTGACGCCAATGTCGCCAGCGAGAAGCCCATCGTGCTCCGCCTCGATAGCCGGGTCGTGGGCGGTCCAGCGCCAGCGTTCCTGTCGCCCGGGGAAGCCATCGATGCTGCGCTAGCCGATCCCGAGTTCGGCGCCTGGGCGATGACCCAGATCTTAAGCGGGACTATGGGCGTGGTCCGGTACGACCCGGCCGCGAATGTCTGGATCGTCGGACTCGTCCACCAACAGGACACGGAGCCGTACCAGTGGCTGCATGCAGCGCTTGTCGACCCGCTGACGGGCGAGGTGCTCGCGATCCGCGAGCACGCGATCAACTGACCGGGCCGGCTCCTGACGGTGGACCATCGGCCAGTAGACCGCCGTTCGGCGCTCGCGCTATCATTCGGCTACTTGCAGACTGCATAGACTTTATGCGTCCGAGCCGGCCGCCAGACCCGGACGTGACGCTCAAACCGGGAGGCTAGCCCGAGTGGACGCCCAGGAGATCAAGACCGCGGTCGCCCACCAGGACGCCGCCCGGACCGCCGCCGAGGCGCCGTTCGTGAACCTCGCCGACCCCGCCCGGGCGCTCCGGGCAGACGGTAACCCGGCTGTCAGCCGCCGCGCGCCGCGCTGGGAGGACGTCCCGGACGAGAAATGGAACGACTGGCGCTGGCAGCTCAGCAACCGGGTCAACGACCTCGAGGAGATCGAGGGCATCCTCGAGCTGACCGACGACGAGCGCGAGGGCCTCTCGGCGCCTGACAAGTTCCGGGTCGACATCACGCCCTACTTCATCAGCCTGATCGACCCGACCGATCCCAACGACCCGATCCGTCTGCAGGTCATCCCCACCGCCCGCGAGCACGGCGCGTTCACCGGGATGATGGAGGACTCGCTGGCCGAGGACCGCCACTCCCCGGTGCCGGGGCTGGTCCACCGCTACCCCGATCGCGTCCTGATGCTGGTGACCACCCAGTGCGCCAGCTACTGCCGGTACTGCACGCGGAGCCGGATCGTCGGCGACCCTACCCAGAACTTCAACAGCCGCGACCACGAGGCCCAGCTCGAGTACCTGCGCCGGACGCCCCAGGTCCGCGACGTCCTGATCTCCGGCGGCGACGGCCTGACACTGGCCCCGAAGCTCTTCGAGAAGATCCTGCGCGGCCTGCGCGAGATCCCGCACATCGAGATCATCCGGATCGGCAGTCGCGTCCCCGTCTTCCTCCCGCAGCGCATCGACGACGAGCTGTGCGAGATGCTCGAGAAGTACCACCCGCTCTGGATCAACCTCCATTTCAACCACCCCAACGAGATCACGCCCGAGGTCTCGCGCGCCGTCGACAAGCTGACCAAGGCCGGTCTGCCGGTCGGCAACCAGAGCGTCCTGCTGGCCGGGGTCAACGACTGCGTCCACATCCAGCGCTCGCTGGTCCACAAGCTGGTCGCGAACCGGATTCGCCCCTACTACCTGTACCAGTGCGATCTGGTCGAGGGCTCCGGCCACTTCCGGACCCCGGTCGGCAAGGGCCTTGAGATCATGGAGGGTCTGCGCGGCCACACCTCAGGCTATGCCGTCCCGACGTTCGTCATCGATGCCCCGGGCGGCGGCGGCAAGATCCCGGTCATGCCCAACTACCTGATCAGCTACTCCGATCACAAGGTCGTGCTCCGCAACTACGAGGGCTACATCACGACCTACGAGGAGCCGCCGACCTACCAGCAGCACGACAAGCTGGCCTGCAAGTACTGCCAGCACGAGCGCCCGGAGGCCGGCCAGTCGGGCATCCTGGGTCTGCTCGAGGGCGAGCGGATGTGGATCGAGCCCAAGGGCTTCTCGGAGGTCCACACCCGCGGCAACACCGAGGCGCACCGGCTCCAGGACCCGTCGAAATGGGTCCCGTTCGGGGTCGGCGCCATCGAGGGCAGCGCGACGGCCCTGCCGGTCCTGGAAGCCGGGACCCTGCCGGAGAACGGCTCGACCCCCGCGCCGGAGTACGCGCCCGGCGAAGAGCCACGGCCGCGCGAGGGCGAACCGACGGCGTCCGCCCACGGGGAGCTGCTCTAGGCGGTCACGCCGCGTGACGGTATCGCCCGAGGCAGCAGATCGAGGTTCCATCACGCATCGACGAGGTCCGGCAGGAACCATCGGTCGTCCCCGCTAGACTTCGGGCGTGACGGAGAAGCGCAAGAAGAGGTCCGAATCGGTCAGCCAGTCGATCGGCGGGATGCTCGTCGGGTTCGACCAGCAGATCTTCCGGACGACACCGCCGGTGAACGAGCTGGTCGCCAAGGCCGATCGCCTGGCGCCGGTCGCGGCCGCGGGTGGCGGGACGATGCGGGTCGGGCTGCCGGGCGATCCGGACGCCCCGGCCGACGCGATCCCCGGGGTTCCGCCCGATACCCTGCACCTCTCCGCTCCCGGCGTGGAGGCCGTCGTCGACCTGGTCGCCGGCGGGCGCGTGGCCTCGCTCGTCATCGCGGGCCGCGAGGTGCTCAAGACGGCGGGCGATGGCCCGCGCGAGTGGGGCTCATTCCCGATGGCGCCCTATGCCGGCCGCATCCGCGAGGCGCGGCTCACCTTCGGCGGCCGGGACTGGCCGCTGCCGGCCACGCTGCCGCCACACGCCATCCACGGCACCGTGCTCACCCGTCGTTGGCACGTGGTCGGTGACGCCACGATCGCGACCGAGTTCGGGCCCGACTGGCCGTTCGCCGGCGGGGTCGTCCAGCGCTTCGAGCTTGCGGCCAATCACCTGACCTGCCGTCTGGAGCTCCACGCCGATGAGCCGATGCCGGCGTCGATCGGCTGGCACCCGTGGTTCGCGCGACGCCTGGCCGGCCTGGACGGGGAGCTCGAGCTCGAGGTCGAGCCGGGCGCGATGTACGTCCGCGATGCGGCCGGGATCGCCACGACCGAGCTGGTAACCCCGCCGCCGGGTCCCTGGGACGACACGTTCACCGACCTGCGCCGGCCGCCGCTGCTGCGCTGGCCTGGGTTCCTCGAGCTGACCATCGAGTCCGACTGTCCGAACTGGGTCATCTTCACGTCGCCACCCGACGCGCTGTGCGTCGAGCCGCAGACCGCCCCGCCCAACGCGCTCAACACGGATCCGACGGTCATCGGGCCGGACCGACCGCTCGTCGCTGAGATGACCTGGCGCTGGCGGACGTTGGCGGACTAGCGGTCAACCACCGCTCGAGGTCGTCTCGGCGGTGACCAGCGACAGCGCGCGGGCCAGCTGCGGATCGGTGACCTTGTCGGCCTGGGCCGGCGTCAGCTTGTGGACCTGGTCGGGGCTCAGCGGCGCGACATCGCTGGCACGCTCGACGACGACGTCCGGGCTGATGCCGTGGTGCCAGATCTGGCGCCCCTCGGGCGTCAGCCACTCGACGGTCCCGACCCGCAGCGCAGACCCGTCGGAGAGCGGGAACTCGCCGAGGACCGTCCCGGTCCCATACGTCCTGATGCCGACGATCTGGGCGCGGCCGGCGTCCTGGAGCGCGCCCGACACGATCTCCGACGAGCTGGCCGTCCCGCCATCGACCAGGACCACGAGCGGCAGGTCGGTGGCGACGCCGCCGGCTGCGACCGGATGGGTCGTCTCATGGCCGTCGGCGGCTCGTTCGATGAACACGACGCCGCTCTTGAGGAACTGGCTGGCGACCGCGTCGGCCTCATTGACGTAGCCGCCGGGATTGCCGCGCAGGTCCAGGATCAGCCGGTCGGCACCGGCCGTCCGCGCCTCACCGATCACCTTCCTGAGATCGTCCGCCGCCCCGCTCGAGAACTGGTCGAGCCGGATGAGGGCGGTGTTCGTGCCCGGCACGAGGGTCCACGTGACCGGTTCGACCGCGACGTCGGAGCGGACCATCGTGACCTCGCGCTCCTTGCCGGTGGCGCCCGGCCGGACGGTGACCTTGACCGTGGAGCCCGACTCGCCGCGGACCCAGTCGACGATGTCGCCGATCGTGTGGCCGGTGGTGGCCTTGCCATCGACGGCCACGATCTCGTCGCCGGCGACCAGCCCGGCCGTCTCAGCAGGGCTCTTGGGGAAGACGCCGACGATGAGCGGCAGGCCGTCCTCCGCGGTGTCGATCCGCACGCCGATGCCGACGTACTTGCCGGACAGGTCGCTGGATCGGGCGGCACGCTCCTCGGGGGTCAGGAAGGAGGTGTGGCCGGTGTCGCCAACGGCTTCGGTCATGCCGTTGATGGCGCCGTAGATGAGGTCCTTGTCGTTGAGCTCGTCGGCGCCGACGTACTTGGTATGCAAGGTGTCCCATGCTTCACGGATGAGCCCGAAGTCCGTCGGCGCCGTGCTGCTGGTGGGAGGCGGGGTCGTCGTCCCGGCGAAGTCCAAGGCGGACACCGTCAGTCCTCCGACCCCGATCCCGACGCCGAACGTCAACACCAGGGCGAGCGCGATCGCCGCACGACGGATCATCGTCCCGCGTCGCCGACCGGCCGCCGGTGACCCCGAAGCCTGGGAGGGGCCGTCCGCGACGGGTGCCGCGGGCGGTGGCTCGAGGTCGGTGGTCGGTTCGGTCGTGATCGGTTCGGGATCCATCGTCGCTATCTGCTCGTGTGGCGTGACGCTCCGGACGAACTGCACTACGCAGCCGTCACCGGGCGCTCGCCCGGTACCGCGCAGCATGACGTACCTGCGTGGGGATGCGATATCGGGAAGGTGAAGGTTCGTTCGCACGCGCACGATCGGGCGACATGCTGGTGCGTGCGGGCGACTGGTGATACGCTCCACAATCCCTACTGAACCAGTCGGAGATGACCGTCCTCGTGACCGACGCACCCATCGCGACCATCGGCCTGGGCCCGCTGCGCGAAGCCCCCGACGGGCTGCCCGACGCCGGGATCGCGCCGCCCGTGATCGCCGAGACGGGCGATCCGTTCACGGCCATCCGGGTCATCGACCTTCTCGCCCGGATCGAGCGCGGACGGCCGATCCGGCTGGCGGACATCGTCGACCGGCTCAATGCTACCTATCTCGACTGGCTGTTCACGATCCCGGTCGTGGCCAGTGTCGCGCTCCAGCTCGGCGCCAACTGGATGGCCGACTATCGCAACAGCTCCGGGATCCAGATCGAGGACGGCCCGCTCGGGGTGACCATCGCGATCGAGGATTCGAGCCGGGTGGACCCCTGGATCGTGCGCCAGGCTCGCCGCGAGGCAGCCTCGTGTACGGAGCGGCTCGCGGAGTTCAGCCGTCGCGACGGACCGGCGTCGGGCGGCTGACCGATCCGGGCCGCGACCCGAGGGCCATCGACCGGCATCAACCTTCGCCAGGCACACCGCAGGAGGGAGTAACCATCATGATTCATCACGGATACGCCAACGAGGACGCGCTCGTCGACAGCGACTGGGCGCTGGCCCACCTCGACGACCCGAAGGTCCGCTTCGTGGAAGTCGACGTCGACACCTCGGCCTACGAGCAGAGCCATCTGCCGGGCGCGGTCGGCTGGAACTGGACCAGCCAGCTGGCCGACGGGATCCGGCGCGACATCGCCGGCCGCGAGGACTTCAGCAAGCTCCTCTCGGAGTCCGGGATCGGGCCGGACACACCGGTGGTCCTG
>JBBQVJ010000023.1:0-20761 GCA_038211705.1 Candidatus Limnocylindrales bacterium
AGGTATGCGCCCCAGGACTGGAAGTCACGAAGTTGGGGACCGTCAGGGCCTTTGCATACGTCGATCCACGCTCAGAACGCCGCCTCGAAGCCATCCTAAGCCACCGAATCGGCCCCCGAGTCGGCCCACCAGTCCCTCCACGACTATCTGACCAAGAACGACGGCGCGGGCCTGGTTCGGAGCGTGCGGCCGGGCCGCCGCCGGGCCGCCGCCGGGCCTCCGCCCCGGCGCGAGGCTGGGGTCAGGCCTTGGTCGGGATCACGCTGGCGTAGGCCGGCGCGCCGGCGGCGCGAAGCTGGGTGGCCGCCGCGGCGTCCTGGATGATGAGCGCGGTGACCATGCCGTACATGCCGTCCATCCCCTCGGCGTGGGGCAGGATGTGGCAGTGGAAGGCCCATGCGCCCGGCTCGTCGCAGTCGATGACCACGTCCCAGCGCTCGCCCGGGTTGACGCCCAGCGTGTCGCAGGTGAAGGCAGCTGAGCCCAGCGGGAAACCGTCGCGGGCGACGACCCGCATCGGGACCCCGTGGAGATGCCACGGGTGCATCATCACGCCCTCGTTCATGAACCGGATCACGATCTTCTCGCCCAGCTTGGCCACGATCGGCGCCGTCGCCGGGAAGCCGCGACCGTTGATGGTGAACCCGCCCAGCGTGTCGTTGCTGATCCAGACGATGTCCTGGGTCGCGCCGTACAGCCGGTCGTAGCGCTCGGCCGGCCCCTTGGGCTGGACGATGAAGGCGCCAAGCAGGCCGCGACCGACCTGGTCGGTGGCGTTGTGGTGCGAGTGATACATGTGCGAGCCCGGCGTCCGGGCGGTGAACTCGTAGGTGAAGCTGCCGCCCGGCGGGATCGGCTCCTGGGTGATGTTCGGCACGCCATCCATCGCGTTGGGCAGCCGCTGGCCATGGAAATGGATGCCGGTCGACTCGCTCAGGTTGTTCTTGAAGATCGCCCGGATCTTGTCGCCTTCGACGACGCTGATCCTTGGCCCCGGCCAGGTCCCGTTGAACCCGAGCGCCGCGACGGCCGGCAGGACGGCGTCGATCTTGTGCTGGATCTCGTCGACGGTCAGCTCGAAGACCTTGACATCGCCATCGAGCCGCGGCTCGATCGGCTGATTGCCCATCGGCAGCGTCGCGGCCTCGCCCCCAAGGAAGCGGTCGACGGCGGCCTTGGCGTTGGCGTCGTGGTCGACGGGGGCGCCCGAGGCGGTCGGCGCGGGCGATGGGTGACCCGAGGCGACCGCAGACGGTGCCGCCGACGCGGTGCCGGCCGTCGATGAAGCCCGACCCGAGGGAGCGGCGGCCCCGGCCGACGACCCAGGTCCGAACGTCCAGGTGGCGCCGGTCGGCGGCGCGCAGGCGGCCAGAGCGACGGCGACAAGGCCGCCACCGGTCAGGGCGCCGGCCCGAAGCAGGCCACGTCGGGTGAGCGTTCGGTCCAGCTGGGTGGTGATCGGTTCAGGGTCGGAGGTCGGCGGCAGGATATCCATGCCGCCGAGTATCCCGAGGGAGTTCCGTGACCGAACGTGCCGCTCGGCCCATTCGGTCGGGCCGGAGGTCCCGACGAGCGCCGACAGGGCTAGAGGTGGGCGCCCGACAGGTGGAGCGGCATCGCGACGGCCCGTCCGGTACATGACAGCGTGTCGTCCCCCGAACCGCGATACGCCGGGCAGAACGGCGCGGAGGACCTCAGTCGGAGCCGTGGGTCTTGAGCTTGGCCACGTAGGCGGCTGCCTGCGCCCGCCGCTCGAGGTTGAGCTTGGCCAGGATCGAGCTGACGTAGTTCTTGACCGTCTTGTCGGACAGGAAGACGTCCGCCGCGATCTCCTTGTTGGTCTTGCCCTCGGCGACGAGCGCCAGGATCTTGCGTTCCTGCTGGGTCAGTGAAGCCAGCTCGTCGGGCTGGTCCGAGGTCGCGATACGGCGCATCCACTCGAGGACCTTGCCGGTGACCGCCGGGTCGAGCAGCGACTCGCCGCGACCGACCGCCTCGAGCGCGGCGACGAGGTCGCGGGTCCGGACCTGCTTGAGCAGGTAGCCGCTCGCGCCGGCGATGATCGCCGCGAGCACGGCCTCCTCATCGGGATAGCTGGTGAGCATGACCACGCGCGTCTCGGGCAGCTCGGCGCGAATCTCCCGACAGGCCTCGATCCCCGAGCCGTCCGGCAGGCGGACGTCCATCACCACCAGGTTGGGCTCGAACCGGCGGGCCGCCTCGACGGCCTCCGCGACGGTGCCGGCCTCGGCCACGACCTGGAACCCCGGCCGCCGGTCGAGCATCGCCGACAGACCCTGGCGAACGACCTCGTGGTCGTCGACGACCAGGATGGTCATGGTCTCGGGTGTCTGTGGGCGTTCGTCGGTCATCTGGTCGTGCTCCCGGGGGCGTCGGCGACGGACTCGGCAACGCCCTCCGCCGGAAGGGTGACCACCACGGTGGTGCCGGTCGGCCCGCTGTCGATGACCATGGTCGCACCGATGCCGGCCGTCCGTGAGCGCATGTTCTCGAGGCCCTGATGCCCCAGGCTGACGGCCGTCGCCGGGTCGAACCCACGGCCGTTGTCGGTCACCGACAGCCGGAGACGGCCGGTGTCGGTCGCAAATCCGATCAGCGTCCGCGACGCCCCTGAATGGCGGGCGATGTTGCTGAGCGCCTCGTTGACGATCCCGAGCAGGTGGGCCGTGGCCTCGGAGGATGGCTCGACGTCGAGCTGGATCACCTGGAGCTCCACGTCGATCATCGAGTTGTGGCGGAACTCCTCGGCCAGCGCGGCCAGGCCCCCGGTCAGGGTCGTGCCGCTCAGCAGCTCCGGCCGGAGCCCGAAGATGAAGTTGCGGATGTCCCGGATGGCCAGGTGCAAGCTGTCGATGGCGTGTTCGACACGCCGGACGACCTCGTCTGGATCCTCGGCCATCAGCTCGGGCACGTCCTCCAGCGACAGGCCGACCGCGTAGATGCTCTGGATGATCCCGTCGTGGAGGTCCTTGCTGATCCGTTCGCGCTCGTCGACGATCGCCAGCCGCTGGACCTGCTCATGGAGCCGCGCGTTGTCGATGGCTATCGCCGCGTGGCGGGCGAAGGTCTCGACCACGACCTGGTCGACGGCCGAGAACGCCTCGCCGCCGGCCTTGTCGGTGAAGTACAGGTTCCCGACGGACCGACCCTTGATGGTCACCGGCACGCCGAGGAAGCTGTGCATCGGCGGGTGGTTGGGTGGGAAGCCATAGCGCCGCTCGTCCTGCGCGATGTCCGGGATCCGGAACGACGCGTTCTCCTTGATGATCAGCCCGAGGAAGCCGTGCCCGCGCGGTAATGGCCCGATCGCCGAGCGCGTGGCGGGGTCCATCCCGGAGGTGATGAACCGCTCGATGACGCCGCGCGCATCGACGATGCCCAAGGCGGCATAGCGCGCCTTCACCAGTGGCCGGACCTGGTCGACGATGACCTGCAGGACGTCATCGACCGACAACAATCCGGCGATCGCGCGCGTGGCCGTGTCGAAGGCGTCGTAGACGTCCCCCGAGTCCGGTTGTCGCTCATCGCCGCTCAACCAGCCGAGGGTACCAGAGCACGCCGCGCACCAGCCCAGGGCCGGTGCGCGGGCACCGGCCCTGGGCCGGTTGGCCCCCCGACGACCTGCCGGATGGACCTTGGGCCGGTCGCGGCCAAGCGCCAGCATGGTCGACATGGAAGCTCTTCGAACGCCCACGGCCCGGCGCGTCTTGCTGGCCGTCGATCTGAGGAGCCCGGCCAGGGCCTCGATCGACGAGGCGATCCGGCGGGCCGCCGCCGAGGGCGCCGCGTTGATCGTCTTGAGCGTCGTCGAGCATGCCAGCCTGCGGCTGCCCGGCGGCCGGGTGCGCCGCGTCGACCAGGAGCGCGACCGGCTCGAGACGGGAGCGCGCGAGATCGTCGCGACGGCGCGCGCGGCGGGAGTCTCCGCGACCTATCTCGTCTGGGAGGGCGACCCCGCCGAATCGATCCTCGAGGCCTCGAGCGCCGAGCATGCCGATCTGATCGTGCTCGGGTCGAGCTCGCGCTCCGACCTCCGCCGACGCCTGCTCGGCAGCGTGACATCGCAGGTGACACGAACGGCATCATGCGAGGTCGTGGTCGTCCCGACCTGAGCAACAGTGTCAGTCGACGCCTGGCATCGTGCCTGGCCGCCGAGAGCCTGCTGCGGAGGTCCCGGGACCCAGAAGGCGGCGCCGCGGGGAGCGTCAGCGAGGCCTGACCCCGGATCGCGGGTCGTATCGCCGGATCTCCTGCGTCGCACCAACGAGCGCGCGAAGCGTCTCGAGATCCCCCGCCAGCAACCCCGACGCCCGCGCCTGGACCAGCACGTTGCCAAGCGCGGTCGCCTCGACCGGTCCGGCAAGGACGGGCAACTCGCAGGCGTCCGCGGTGAGCTGGCAGAGCAGCTCGTTCCGGGCGCCTCCACCGACCAGGTGGACGACGGTCACCGCTTTGCCCGACAGCCGCTCGGCGTCACGGACGGTCCGCCCGTAGGCGGCAGCGAGGCTGTCGAGGATGCAGCGCACGTAGCCCGCACGCGTCGTGGGCACGGGCTGGTCGCTCGCCCGACAGGCGGCCGCGATCCGATCGGGCATGGCACCCGGTGGCAGGAACGATGGATGGTCGGGATCGACGCCGGGCCCGCCCGGCGGCAGCTCGGCGGCGGCGGCCAGCAGCGTCGACAACGGTTCGGCGCCGCTGGCCGCGTCCCAGGTCCGCATCGATTCCTGGAGCAGCCACAGGCCCATGACGTTGCGCAGGTAGCGGATCCGGCCGTCGACGCCGCCCTCATTGGTGAAGTTCGCGGCCCGGCTCGCCTCGGTCAGGACGGGTGCCTGGAGCTCGACGCCGACCAGCGACCAGGTGCCGCAAGCGACGTAGGCGAAGTCCGGGCCGGTCGCCGGGACGCCGACCACGGCCGATGCCGTGTCATGCGAGCCGACCAGCGTGAGCTGGGTCCCGGCCGGCGTTCCGATCTCGCGCCGAACGTCATCGAGGAGCGGGCCGACGACCTGGCCCGGGGCCGCCAGCGAGGCAAAGAGATCGGGTGACAGGCCGAGCGACTCGATCAGCGCGGTGTCCCAGGTCCGGCGATGGACGTCGAGCAGACCCGTGGTCGACGCGTTGCTGACCTCCGAGCGTTGGACGCCGGCGAGCCAGAAGCCGAGGAGGTCGGGGATGAGCAGCATCCTCCGGGCCGCCTCGAACCCGGGCGTGCCGCGCGCCGCGACGAGCTGGTAGATGGTGTTGAACGGCAGGAACTGGAGCCCGGTCCGGGCGTAGAGGTCGGCCGGCGTGACGATCGCGTGGACCGCGTCGATCGCGCTCGCAGTGCGTTCGTCGCGGTAGTGGAATGGCGCGTCGAGCAGCTGATCGGCCTCGTCGAGCAGACCGTGATCGACACCCCACGAGTCGACCCCGACGCTGACCAGGTCGTCAGCCGCCCGGGCCGCCTCGCGCAACCCGGCCAGCACCTCGCGGTACAGGCCGTGGACGTCCCAGTGAAGCCCGTCGGCGAGCCGCAGCGGCTCGTTCGGAAAGCGCCGGATCTCGGTCAGCTCGAGCGTGTCCGGCGCGACCCGGCCGAGCATCACCCTACCGCTCGACGCGCCGAGGTCGACGGCGGCGACGAGCCCGGCGGTCAACGGAGGAAGGCCGCCGCGACTCCCGCATCGACCGGGATGTGAAGACCCGTCGTCTGGCTGAGGTCGCCGCCCGTCAGGGCGAACACCGCCGCCGCGACATGCTCCGGGAGGACCTCCCGCTTGAGCAGCGTCCGCTGGGCGTAGAACTCGCCCAGCTTGTCCTCCGGGACCCCGTACGTCCGGGCCCGATCGGCACCCCAGCCCTTGGCGAAGATCCCGGAGCCGCGCACGACGCCGTCCGGGTTGACCCCGTTGACCCGGATCCCGTACTGGCCGAGTTCCGCAGCGAGCAACCGGACCTGGTGGGCCTGGTCCGCCTTGGCCGCGCCGTAGGCGACGTTGTTGGGCCCGGCGAAGAACGCGTTCTTGCTGACGATGTAGACGAGATCGCCGCCCATCGCCTGGTCGATGAGGATGCGGGCCGCTTCGCGCGAAACGAGGAACGAGCCACGGGCCATGACATCGTGCTGGAGGTCCCAGTCGTGCAGCGTCGTCTCGAGCAGAGGCTTGGAGATCGACAAACCGGCGTTGTTGACGATGAGGTCGACCCCGCCGAAGGCCAGGACGGCTCGCCGGAACGCGTCGGCGACCTGCGTCTCGTCGGTGACGTCGGCCACCACGCTGATCGCCGTATCGCTGCCGCCCAGCTCGCGGGCGACGGTCTCGGCGCTGGCCGCGTCGATGTCGGCGACGACGACGCAGGCGCCCTCGGCGGCCAGCCGCTGGGCGATCGCCTTGCCGATGCCCGAGCCCGCACCCGTCACCAGGGCGATTCGGGCCGCCAACGGCCTGGGCGCCGGCAGGCGCGCCAGCTTGGCCTCCTCGAGCGCCCAGTACTCGATCGCGAACTTGTCGGCCTCGGCGATGGGAGCGTAGGTCGACAGCGCCTCGGCGCCGCGCATCACGTTGATGGCGTTGACGTAGAACTCGCCGGCGACGCGGGCCGTCTGCTTGGTGGCCCCGAACGAGAACATGCCGATCCCGGGGATGAGCACGATGGCCGGGTCCGCGCCGCGCATCGGCGGGCTGGCGGGCGTCGCGTGACGCTCGTAGTAGTCCCGGTAGTCCTCGCGGTAGGCGGCGTGCAGCTCGCGCAGGCGGGCCGCGACGTCCTCGACGGCCGCGGTCGGCGGCAGGTCGAGCACCATCGGCCGGACCTTGGTCCGCAGGAAGTGGTCGGGGCACGAGGTGCCGAGCGCGGCCAGCCGCGGATGCTCGGCCCGGCCGACGAAGTCGAGCACGACCTCGCTGTCGGTGTAGTGGCCGACCATCGGGCGGTCGGTCGAGCCGAGGCCCCGCACGAGCGGCAGCAGGGCGGCCGCCCGGGCGTGGCGCTCCACCTCGGGGAGCGGCTCGAAGCCGGGGATCGGCGGCCCGAACGGATCGGCTCGCCCATGCGCGTCGATGAACGCTTCGGCGGTGCGGATGATCTCGAGGGAGCGGGCCTCGCATTCGGTCGAGCTGTCACCCCAGGCCGTGATCCCGTGGCCGCCGAGGATCGCGCCGATCGACTCGGGGTAGGCTCGCTGCACCTCGGCCATCTCGAGCCCGAGCTCGAAGCCCGGCCGGCGCCAGGGCATCCAGATGACCCGGTCGCCGAAGCACCGCCGGGTCAGGGCCTCGCCATCGGCCGCGGTGGCCAGGGCGATCCCGGAATCCGGGTGGAGGTGGTCGACATGGGTCGCGTCGATCAGGCCATGCATGGCTGTGTCGATCGACGGCACCGCGCCGCCGCGGCCGTGAAGGCAGTAGTCGAAGGCGGCGACCATCTCGTCCTCGCGCTCGACGCCCGGGTAGACGCCCGCCAGCGCCCGTAGCCGGTCGAGCCGGAGGACGGCCAGGCCGCGCTCTGTGAGCGTGCCGAGATCGCCGCCCGAGCCCTTGACCCACAGCAGCTCGACCGGTTCGCCGGTGGCCGGATCGATGCCGGTGCCCTTGGCCGACGTGTTGCCGCCGGCGTAGTTGGTGTTGCGCGGATCGGCTCCGAGCCGGTTCGAGCGCTCGAGCAGTGCCTCGACCGCCGGGCTGGTGTCGGGACTGACGGGCTTGATGGTCATGCGCCCCAGCCTGCCGCCTGCCCGCCGACCCGGTCGGCCTCGATGCCGGCCGCGTAGCCGGACCGGGCATAGGCCGCCCGCGGATCGGGGTCGAGACCCAGACCCTCGCGGACCTCGGCCAGCAACGGCCGAACGTCCGTGTCATAGGCGTCCATCAGGATGCCGTTGGCACCGAGCACGTCACCCGACCGCTGCGCCGCGGCCAGTGCATCGGCATCGACCAGGAGCGCCTTGGCCGTCGCCTCCTGGACGTTCATGACCGACCGGATCTGGCCCGGGATCTTGGGCTCGATGTTGTGGCACTGGTCGAGCATGAAGGCGACTCCCGAGGCAGGGTCAAGGGCGCCGGCCCCAACGACCTCGTGCATGATCCGGAAGAGTTGGAACGGGTCGGCCGAGCCGACCATCAGGTCGTCGTCGGCGTAGAAGCGCGAGTTGAAGTCGAACCCGCCGAGGCGATCCGCCCGGAGCAGCGACGCGACGATGAACTCGATGTTGGTGCCCGGGGCGTGGTGGCCCGTATCGACGACCACCCGCGCCTTCGGGCCGGCGGCCACGCACTGCATGTAGGCCGTGCCCCAGTCGGGCACGTCCATCGTGTAGAACGACGGCTCGAAGAACTTGTACTCGAGGAGCATCCGCTGGTCCGGTCCGAGCCGAGTGTGGACCGCGTTGAGCGCCTCGGCGAGCCGGTCCTGGCGTGTCCGGATGTCATCCTGGCCTGGGTAGTTGGTGCCGTCCGAGAACCACAGCTTGAGGTCGCGCGAGCCGGTCGCGTCCATCACGTCGATGCAGGCCAGCAGGTGGTCGAGTGCCTTGCGGCGGATGCGCGGGTCCGGGTTGCACACGCTGCCGAGCATGTAGTCGTCGTCCTGGAAGACGTTCGTGTTGATGGTCCCGAGGCTGACGGCGAGGTCAGCCGCGTGACGCGCCAGGTCCGCGTAGTCGTCGACCTTGTCCCATGGGATGTGCAGGGCCACGCTCGGCGCGATGCCGGTGAAGCGATGGACCTGCGCCGCATCGGCGACCTTCTCGTACGGATCACGCGGGACGCCCTTCTGGGCGAAGACCTTGAAGCGCGTGCCGGAATTGCCGAAGGCCCACGACGGGAGCTCGATCCGCTGGGCTCGCAGTGCCGCGACGACGGATTGGTCGACGGTCGCCTGGTTGCTGATCACGTGTGCCTCCGTCCCCCGTTCGATCGGGCGCTGGCCGGTCGCCTCCGACCCGATCGTACGCGCCGTCCAGCGCTGTGTTCCGGCCCGGTCGGCAGCGCCGTTGCGGTGCGCCGGTGGAGATGGCGCACCGCGCGCCGCCGACCGGTCCGGGTCGTCAGGTACGGCCCGACGGGCGTGCGCTGCGCTCGCCCGCGAGGGATCGTCCTGACCATGCGCGGTAGCCTGCCACAAGTTTCGTTTGATTGCAATTGCCTTCTTGACATTGCATTCGGGTGAGGTCTACCCTGCGGCGGCAACCATGCGAAACCCCTAGACGTCACCAGACCGCCCCGAAAGGAGCTGCGTGGCCGAGCCTACCAGCGTCGCCCGCGGGGACGTCTTCGCGCAGGAACGTCAGGCGCACATCGTCCGGATCGTCGAGGAGGACGGTCGGGCAAGGGTGAGCGACCTGGCTGCCCTGTTCGGGGTCTCGGGCGTGACGATCCGCAAGGACCTGGTGACCCTTGAAGCCGACCATCGTCTGGTCCGCGCCCACGGTGGGGCCATCGCCATCGATCGCAGCCGGCCCGAGCTGGCCTTCGACATCCGCGAACGGCTCCAGCCCGACGAGAAGTCGCGCATCGGCGCAGCCGGCGCGGCGCTCGTGCGCGACGGCGAGAGCATCGTCATGGATGCCAGTACGACGGCCCTCTCGGTCGCCCGCCATCTCCGCGCCCGCGGCGGCTGGAGCCAGTTGACGGTCGTTACCAACGGCCTTCGTCTGGCCTCGGACCTGGCCGGCTCGCCGGGCATCACGGTCCTGATGCTCGGCGGTCGCGTCCGCTGGGAAGCGTTGTCGGTCGTCGGACCGCTCGGCGACGGCCTGTTCAGCCGGATCAACGTCCAGAAGGCGTTCCTCGGCGCGGCCGGCTTCACCCTGGAGTCCGGCCTGTCCGATGCGACCGACGAGGAGGCCCAGATCAAGCGTTCGATGGTCGCGGCCGCCCGCGAGGTCATCGCCATCGTCGACCACACGAAGTGGGAGCGGGTGGCCTTCGCGACCTTCTGCCCGACCGACAAGATCGGCATCGTTCTGACCGATCTCGAGGCGCCCGAGGCGATGGCCGGGGCGCTGGCCGATCACGGCGTCGAGGTTCGGCGCGTCGGGCCCGGCGGGGCCATCGCGGCTGGTGCGCTCGACGGCGCGACGACGAGGTCCGCGTCGTGACTGTCGCCGACGCCGTCGCGACCGCGCCGCGTGTCGAGCTGGCCGGCATCTCCAAGCGGTTCGGCGTGACCCAGGCGCTCGACGCCGTGTCGCTCGAGCTCCGGCCCGGCGAGGTCCATGCCCTGGTCGGCGAGAACGGCGCCGGCAAGAGCACCCTGGTCAAGATCCTGGCCGGTGTCCATCAGCCCGATGCCGGCACGATCCGGCTCGATGGCGAGCCGGTCGCGATCCACGGTCCGGCCCATGCGCGGGCGCTCGGGATCGCGGTCGTCCACCAGGAGCCACGACTCTTCCCGGACCTGACGGTGGCCGAGAACGTGTTCATCGGCCACGCCCCGTCCGGCCGGCTCGGCTCGATCGACTGGGGCGCGACCCGGCGTGCCGCCCAGGCCCTGTTCGAGCAGCTCGAGGTCCGATTCGATGTCGGCGCGCCCGTGCGTGGCCTGTCGATGGCCGACCAGCAGCTCATCGAGATCGCCAAGTCGCTGTCGGTCGAGGCCCGGGTCCTGATCCTCGACGAGCCGACCGCCTCGCTGTCGGCCCACGAGGTCGCCCGGCTGTTCACGATCGTCCGCCGCCTGCGCGATCGGGGCGTGTCGGTCCTGTTCGTCAGCCACCGGCTCGACGAGGTATTCGACCTGTGCGACCGGGCCACCGTCTTCCGCGATGGCCGCCACGTCATCACCACGCCGACGAGCGAACTGACCACGGCCGATCTCGTCCGCCACATGGTCGGTCGCGCGGTGTCGCTCTTCCCCAAGGTCGAGACGCCGATCGGGCAGCTCCTGCTCGATGTCAAGGGGCTCACCCGCGCGGGCGTCTTCCGCGATGTCTCGTTCGACGTGCGGGCTGGCGAGATCGTCGGGTTCGCCGGGCTGGTCGGAGCGGGCCGGACCGAGGTGGCCCGGGTCCTATTCGGGATCGACCAGCGCGATTCCGGCGAGGTCCGGCTTGGCGGCGCCCCGGTCAGCTTCGCCAGCCCGTCGGCGGCGATGCATGCCGGCGTCGCGTACCTGCCCGAGGATCGCCGCCAGGAGGGCCTCGTCCTCGACTTCACGATCGCCCAGAACGTGACCCTGCCGATCCTGCCCCGGCTCTTCCCCCGACTCCTCGTCCGGGCCGGGACCGAGCGCCAGGTCGCGCACGACTACACGGAGCAGTTCCGAGTGCGGATGACCGGCGTGGATCAGCTGGTCGGGGCGCTGTCGGGTGGCAACCAGCAGAAGGTCGTCCTGGCCAAGTGGCTGGCGGCCAAGCCGACGATCCTGATCCTCGACGAGCCGACGCGCGGCATCGACATCGGGGCCAAGGTCGAGGTCCACCGGATCGTCTCCGAGCTGGCTGCCTCGGGGCTCGGCATCATCCTCATCTCGAGCGACCTACCCGAGGTGTTGGCGATGTCCGACCGGATCATCGTCCTCCACGAGGGCCGGGTGACCGCCGAGATCCCGCGTCGCCAGGCGACCGAGGAACGGGTGATGTTCGCGGCGACCGGCAGCCTCGATGGCGGGGCGAGCAGGGACGAGGAGCCGGCACCCGCCCCCGCCCCGGCGACGCCGACCATCGGGACCGACGCCGATGACTGACGCCTCGGGCGTGGTCGTCCCGGCCGTCGGGCCGCGCGCCGGCCGGAGCTGGCTGTCCACGATCGCCAGCCAACGCGAGCTGAGCCTGCTGGCGATCATGTTCGTGCTCGGCGGCCTCGTCGCGGTCGCGGCCCCACAGTTCCTTTCGGCGTCGAACCTCAGCCAGGTCGCCGTCCTCGCCTCGATCATCGCGGTCGCCGCGGTCGGTGAGGCGCTCGTCATCATCACCCGCAACGTCGATCTGTCGGTCGAGGCGATGATCGGCCTGGTCGCCTATTGCGTGGCACTCGTCCTCGAGCGGCACGCGCTCGACGCGCCGGCAGCGATCGTCTTCGGGCTCGGTCTCGGGCTGCTGCTCGGGATGATCAACGGGCTGATCGTCTCGGTCTTCGGGGTCCCGGCCATCGTCGCCACGCTGGGGACCCTCAGCGTCTTCCGCGGCGTGGATTACCTGATCGCCGGCAGCCACCAGGTCCCGCTCGCGGGCCTGCCGGCGGGCTTCACCGCCGCGTCCCACGACTCGATCCTGGGCATCCCGATCTTCGTGGTGGTCGCCCTGATCGTGGTGTTCTTCAGCTCGCTCCTGCTGCGCTACACGCGCTTCGGTCGCCAGCTCTACGCGGTCGGCAGCAACCCGGAAGCGGCGGCCATCCTGGGCATCCCGTCACGCCGGGTCGTCTTCGTCGCCTTCGCGCTGTGCGGACTGCTGTCGGGCGTGGCCGGGATCATGTGGGTCATCGAGTTCGGGACGATCAACGGAACGGCGGCGACCGGCGTCGTGCTGGCCGTCGTGGCCGCCGTCGTCGTCGGCGGGGTCAACATCTTCGGCGGCTCGGGCACGGTCGCCGGCGCGGCGCTGGGCGCCCTGTTCCTCGGCTTCATCGCCAACGCCCTGATCCTGGTCGGGCTTTCGCAGTTCTGGCTCCAGGCCATCTACGGCCTGGTCATCCTGCTCGCGGTCAGCGCCGATGCACTCATCCTCCGCCGCGTTCAGCGCGCGACCGCCGCGAGGCGCGTCCGATGAGCGCCGCCGCGACCCCGGCCACGGGCGGACGCACGTGGATGCGCTGGCTGGCCCGCTGGGAGACGCTGCTGGTCATCGCCCTGATCGCGCTCATCGCCATCGGCAACTCGCTGTCGCCGTTCTTCCTGACGCCGGGCAACTTCTCGAACCTGATCGCGGCCCTCATGGAGGTCGCGATCATGGCCCTGCCGATGACCCTGGTCATCATCGCCGGCGAGATCGACCTCTCGGTCGAGTCGGTGGCCGGGCTGGCCAGCGCGATCCTCGGCTTCCTGTGGGCGGCCGGCGTGCCGCTCGAGATCGGGATCCCGGTCGTGCTCATCGTCGGAGCGCTGGGTGGGCTGCTCAACGGCCTGCTGGTCGCCCGGGCCGGACTGCCGTCGCTGGTGGTGACCCTCGGCACGCTGGCCCTCTTCCGCGGCCTGGCCCTGATCGTCCTTGGGCCGCGCGGCATCAGCGACTTCCCACCGGCCTTCACCGAGTTCGGCTTCGGTCACGTGCCCGGCACGCTGATCCCGTGGCCGTTCGTTGTCTTCCTCGCGCTGGCCCTGGTGCTCGGGATCGTCCTGCATCGCACCTGGATCGGCCGCCAGATCTACGCCATCGGCAAGAACACCGGGGCCGCCCGCTTCTCGGGTGTCCGGGTAACCCGGCTCAAGGCCGGGCTGTTCGTCCTGAGCGGGCTCGTCGCCGCGCTGGCCGGGGTCATCCTGACCGCCCGGCTGTCGAGCGCCCGGGCCGATGCGGGCGAGGGCATGACCCTCACCGTGGTGACGGTCGTCCTGCTGGGCGGCGTCAACATCTTCGGCGGCTCGGGCACCATCCCGGGCGTCGTGCTCGCCGTGCTGGTCGTCGCCGTGATGCAGAACGCTCTGCGGCTGGCCAGCGTCTCCGTCGAGGTCCAGAGCATCGCCCTCGGGCTGCTGTTGATCCTGTCGGTGATCATCCCCACCTTCGCTCACCAGGCCAAGTCGGCTATCGATCGAGTTCGTGGAGGTCGGCCACCGCCGGCCGACTCGGTCCCCCTTGGTGAGACAGCTCGCACATAGGAAGAGGAGGAACAGTCTTGAAGCTCAGATCAGCCGGGCGATCGATCGCCCTTGCGGGTATCGCCGCGCTCGTGTTCGCGGCCTGCTCGAACTCAGGCGCCGCCAGCCCGTCGGCGGCGGCCCCGTCGGCCTCGGCCGCTGCCCCGAGCGCCGCCGCCTCGGCCGCCGGTTCGCCCGCCGGCTCGGGCGCGGCCGGGGTCATCACCGTGGGCTACCTGCCGAAGGACATCGTCAACCAGTACTTCGCCGCGGCCAAGACGGGCGTCGACAAGGGTGCCACCGAGACCGGCAGCACCGTCATCCAGGTCGGCCCGAACGAGGCCAAGGCCGATCTCCAGATCCCGTTCATCACGGATCTGACCACCCAGAAGGTCAACGCGATCATCATCTCGGCCGATGGCAAGGATGAGGTCGCCCCGGCCCTCAAGGCGGCCCAGGCCGCGGGCATCAAGGTCGTCGGCTTCGACTCCAGCCCCGCCGTCGGCGCCTACGACGTGTTCGTCAACCAGGTCGACTTCAGTGGCGTCGGTGTCAACCTCGCCGACTGGGCCTGTGAGGAAGCACCGAAGTGCACCGGCGACATCGCGATCCTGTCGGCTGCCGCCACGGCGACCAACCAGAACGCCTGGATCGACCTCATGAAGACGACCCTGGAGACCGACCCCAAATACGCCGGCCTCAAGCTCGTCGACACCGTCTACGGCGATGACGACGCGACGACCAGCACGACGCAGGCCAACACCCTGCTGACCAAGTACCCGAACCTCAAGGTGATCGTCGCCCCGACCACGGTCGGGATCCTGGCGGCTGCCCAGGTCGTCTCGGGCGCCAAGAAGCAGGACTCGGTCAAGGTGACCGGTCTTGGCTTCCCCAACGACATGAAGCCGTACGTCGCCGACGGCACGTCCCCGGTCTTCGGCCTGTGGAGCGTCCCCGACCTCGGCTACCTCTCGTACCAGGTCGCAGCAAAGCTGGTCAGCGGCGAGATCACCGGCAAGGAAGGCGAGACCTTCAGCGTGAAGGGCCTCAACGGCGACAAGCCCTACACCATCGGCAAGGACAGCGTCGTCGTCCTCGGCCCGGCCTTCCGGTTCGACTCGACCAACGTCAACGACTTCAACTTCTAGCACGCGTCCACGACGCACAGGAGGCCCCGGGAGCGACGCTTCCGGGGCCTCACGATTCGGGAAGGAGTCGCCATGGAACGAGTCGGCTTCACGATGCGGGTCCTGCCCGGCCAGGAGGCCGAGTACCGCCGCCGACACGCCGCCGTCTGGCCAGAGATGCTCGAAGCGCTCAAGACGGCCGGCGCCCGCGACTATTCGATCTTCATCCGCGGCTCGGACCTGTTCGCCTATCTCGAGGTCGACGACTTCGCGGCTTTTCAGGCCTCGATGGCCGGCAACCCGATCAACGACCGCTGGCAGGCCGAGATGGCCGAGCTGATCGACCCGCTGACCGATCCGGCGACCGGGTTCCACCAGCGTCTTGACGAGGTCTTCCACCTCGACGGAGACCCTAGCTGATCAGTTCGGCCATCTCCTTCTCCGAGACCTCGTCGGGAAGCTTGCCGATGATGATCATGGCGAGGACCTCGTCCTTGGTCACCTTGTTCTTGTCGACGGTACCGACGAGCTTGCCCTGGAGCATCACGCTGATCCGGTCGGCAAGGTCGAAGACGTCGTGGATGTCGTGGCTGATCAGGAAGATCCCGATGCCCTCGTCCTTGAGTTGCTGGACGAGCTCGCGGACCTGGGCCGTCTCGGCCGGCCCGAGCGCCGCGGTCGGTTCGTCCATGATCAGGATCCGGGCATTGAAATGGACCGCCCGGGCGATCGCCACGGACTGGCGCTGTCCTCCGGACAACGACTTCACTGGGACCTTGAAGTTCTTGAACTTCGGATTGAGCCGGCCCATGACCTCACGGGTCGCCGATTCCATGGCCGCGTCATCGAGTGAGCCGAGCCGCGTTCGCAGCTCCCGTCCGAGGAACAGGTTGGCCGCCGCATCGACGTTGTCGGCCAGTGCCAGGGTCTGATAGATCGTCTCGATCCCGTAGCTCTTGGCATCCCGAGGGTTCGAGATGGAGACCTTCTGGCCGTTGATGTAGATCTCACCCTCGTTCGCAGGGTGCGCGCCGGAGAGGGCCCGGATGAGCGTGGACTTCCCGGCGCCATTGCCACCGACGAGCCCGATCACTTCACCCGGATAGAGATCCACGCTGACGCCATCGACGGCATGGACGCCGCCATACGACACCCGGATGTGGCGCATCTCCACCAGGGGCACGCGTGGTGGGGCCGCGGCGGTCGGTTCGGGTCCGGCAGTGCTGGTCATGACCTTCCCCCTCCCTCAGGTGGCCCGACGGCGAAGGAGCTGGTCGACGCCGACCGCACCGACGAGAACGAGGCCGACGACGATGTCCTGCATCGAGGTGTCGACCCCGATCAGGACCATGCCCGACGAGAGCGACTGCATGATCACGGCACCCAGCACACCACCAGTGATGGTCCCGACGCCGCCCGAGAACGACGTGCCACCGATGACCGCCGCCGCGATGACTTGCAGCTCGATCCCGGTGCCGATCGCGACGGTCGCCGCATTGAGACGTGCCGAGATCACGGCCGCCGCGATGGCGGCAAGCATGCCCATCGCGATGAACGTCTTCATGATCGTGAACCGTGTATTGATGCCCGCCAGTTGCGCGGCCTCCGGGTTGCCTCCGATCGCGTACACATGGCGCCCGAATGGTCGCCTCGTCGCGAGCACGTGCATGACGACGGCGACGCCGAGGGCGATGAGGACTGGGATCGCGATGCCCGTCGGGATCACCAGTCCGCCAGGCGGGATGGGGATCCCGTTGTCGACCCCGTACTGCCGCGCCAGCGCTGACGGCCACGGATACGCGTTGGCGACCGAGACGGCCCCGACGATCACGAGGACGCCGATGACGCCGAGCGTGATGTCCGCCCAACGCGGTCGGAGCTGAAAGCCGTATCGCTTTCGCCGACGTCGACTCGCGACCAGACCGTACAGGATCGCGGCGATCCCGAGCCCACCGACGATCCAGCTCAGTGTCTCCCCGAGCGATCCCCGCGGGCCGCCTCCGAGCAGTTGGAACGTGCTGTCGAGCGGGGCGATCGTCCGGCCCCGCGCGAGCTGGAACGCGGCGCCACGCCAGACCAGCAGGCCGCCCAGCGTCACGATGAATGATGGGATGTTGATGTATGCGACCAGGAAGCCCTGTATCCCGCCGATCAGTGCGCCGACGGCGATGCCGGCCAGGACCACGACGATCCAGAGGAATGACCGATCGAAGCCCGGTCCCAGGATCGCCGGGATCCACTCGGCCTGAAGCAGGCCCATGACCATGACGATGAACACGAGGACCGACCCGATCGACAGGTCGATGTTGCGCGAGACGATGACCAGGACCATGCCGGTCGTCATGATCGCGACGGCCGCCGACTGGACGGACAGATTCCACAGGTTGCGTGGCGACAGGAAGAGGCCGCCTGACAGCATGTTGAAGGCGAGCCACAGGAGGATCAGGGCCGCGGCCAGACCCAGCAGGCGGGTATCCACCTCCAGGCCGGCAAACATCGATCGAACCGACCGTGTCCGTGGCGCCTGGGAGACGGGCGGCTGATCGATCGCCCTGGCTTCAGTCATGACCACGCCTCATAGAAGGCCGATGGTATGGCAACGCCCTGCGTCGCGGCGGACCGCGAGCGCAGGGCGTCAGCTACCGGATCAGGGATCGGACTACGGGCAACCGGTGACGGTGGCCGCCGGGACGTCCTTGCACAGCTCTTCGACGGTCAGCCACTTCGCGTCGAGGACGACCTGGAGGTTTTCCTTCGTGATGGGCACCGGCTTGAGCAGGACAGCCGTGCTGTCGATGCCGCCCACCGTCTTGGAGGCCGTAGCGCCGGTCACCTTGGTGATGTCAGGGTCCTTGCACAGCTGAAGAGCGGCCTCGCCGGCCTTGGTGCCGAGCTCGGTCGCGTCCTTCCAGACGCTGACGACCTGGGTGCCGAGAGCGACGCGGTTCAGGGCAGCCTTGTCGCCGTCCTGGGCGCCGATCTTGACGGCGCCGCCCTTATTGCCGTTGAGGGCGGCGACGACGCCGGTCGCCATGCCATCGTTCTGCGAGAGCACGGCCTGGATGTCGTCGTTGTTGGCCGTGAGGATCTGCTCCATCTCGGCCTGCGCGTTCTCCGGCTTCCAGCCGTCCGTGTTCTGCTCGGCCCCGGTCGGGATCTTGATCGCCCCGGAGGCGATGAGCGGGGCGATGATCTCCTCCATCCCCTGGCGGAGGAAGAGCGGGTTGGTCTGGCCGAGCTCGCCCTTGATGATCGCGTAGTTACCGGTCGGCTGCGCCGCGGTCACCGCGCGGGCGATCATTCGTCCGACTTCGACATTGTCGTGGGTGATGAACAGTGCCTTCGCACTTTCGAGCTCACGGTCATAGGCGATGACCGGGATCCCGGCGTCAACGGCCTTCTGGACCGAGGGCAGGATCGCCACCGGATCCTGGGCGTTGATGACGATGACGTTGACGTCGGCCGCGATCAGGGCTTCGACGTTCGCTGCCTGCGTCTCCGGGGAGAGCTTGGCGTCGTTCCCGACGTACTCGGCGCCACCGGCTGCGAGGGCCGCCTTCACACCGGGCTCGTCTCGGAGGCCGTAGCGCTCTTCCTGAAACGTGGCCCAGGCGACGCCGACCTTGCACGGCGCGGCCGCGGTGCTTGCGCTTGGCGCGGCTGCGCTGGCGGCTGCGCTGGCGGCCACGCTGGCTGCCGCGCTGGCGGGCGCGCTCGGCGCCGTTGAGGCACCGCCGCTGCTGCAGGCGGCTAGTGCGATGGCAACGATCGAAAAGATCGCCGCCGTCTTTCGAATGGACACTTCTGCGCTCCTCCTCTTCATCGGTCGATCACGGGAGATCGGCGTGGGCACCATAGACGGTCGGGCGCACAGACGTCGCCGACATCGTTCAGGTGAGGGACTCGCAGGCCCGGTCGGCGCGTGGCTGGTCTGACCGGTTAGACCGGTGCCTGCTACGATCGTGACATGTCGGATATCGTCGCGTCAACTAAGCGCAACCAACACGCAACATAGGATATCGGCACGCGTGAACGACCAGGCGGGTCAAACCCCCCACCGCGGCACATCGAGTCGCTGGAGTGGCCACGGTGGGCGTCCCGAGCGTACCTCTGGTAACGCCATCGCGAGCGCGCTGGCGGACCGTGTGCTGTCGGGCGAGCTCGCCCCGAACGACCGCCTTCCGCCGGAGCGACAACTGGCGCTGGAGTTCGGGGTGAGCCGCCCGATCATCCGCGAAGCCCTTCGGGCACTGGTCGAACGCGGCCTGATCGACGTCGAGCCGAGTCGCGGGGCGTTCGTTCGCGGCGACACCGGGCCTGGCCGATTCCAGCCCCTCGACCTCGAATACCTGCGGCGCGGCACGACGGCGCGACAGCTGTCCGAGGCCCGATTGATGCTCGAGACGGAGGCTGTCGGGCTCGCGATCGAGCACGCGAACGCCGACGACCTGGCGAGGCTGGCCGCGGCGCTCGAGCGGGTGGAGGCGAGCGCGACGCCGTTGGAGCGGGTCCGGGACGACCTCGCCTTCCATACCGCCCTCGTGGCGGCGTCCCACAACCCGGTGATCGAGACCATGTTCGCGTCCATCCAGGGATTGACCGTCGAGCTGATGGTGCGCAGTGCCGGCGACGCCGACATCATCCGCAAGAGCGCGCCGTATCACCGGGTCACGTACCGAGCGATCGTGGATCGCGACGTTGCTGCCGGCCGTGCGGCGATCCGGGCGCACCTGAGCGTCGCGGCCTCGACCTACGGAGACGACTATGACCAGAGCCTCGACACGACAGCCGCCCGGGCATTGCGGCTGATCGGCTCTGGAGCCGGCCTCGACGAATTCCTCCATGCCGTGCTTCCGCGCGACTCCGGGCAGTGACCCCCGAGCCTACGTGTAGTAGGCGCCCCCGTTGATGTCACTGACCGTTCCGGTCATGTATCCCGATTCGGGCGACGCGAGGAACGCGACGATGGCCGCGACGTCGGCAGGGTGACCGGCGCGGCCGACCGCGGTCTGGGCGACCATCGCCCGCTGCGCGTCGGGCGACGAGAACGCCGTGTGGAAGGCCGTATCGCCGATGAACCCGGGTGTGATCGCGTTGACCGTGACGCCTTTGCTGCCGAGCTCTTTGGCGGCCGCGCGGGTGAACCCGATGAGCCCCGACTTCGCGGCGGCATAGGCCGTGGCGCCCGGCCCGCCGCCGTTCTGCGCGGCCATCGAGCTGACGTTGACGATGCGTCCGCCCTGGCCCAGGTGCGGTGCGGCCGCCCGCGTGCAATAGAAGGCGCCGGTGAGGTTGAGCTCGAGGATCTGATGCCAGTGGTCGTCGGTCATGGACTCCATGGTGACCCGTGCGAGCAGGCCGCCCGCGTTGTTCACCAGGATGTCCAGCCGCCCGAGGCGCGCGACCACGTCGGCGACCACATCGTCGACCTGGCGGCGATCCGTGACGTCGAGCGGGAAGGCGATGGCCTCACCACCCTGCGCCTCGATCTCGGCGACCACGTCATCGGCCGGAGACGCGTGGTAGCCGATCGCGACCGCCGCACCGTCGGCCGCCAGGCGGAGGGCGATGGCGCGCCCGAGTCCCTGGGCGCCTCCGGTGACAAGCGCTACCCGCCGTTGCCGATCCTGGACCACTGGGCCCCCTCTCCGCAGCCTCCATCGGGCTGCCCTCCGGGCCGACCGCCCGAACCCTAGCGTACCATTGGTCTAACCGGTAAGACCACTCTGCTGCGTCGACCATCCGAGACCGGACTGGTGCTGTAATACCCACATCGCGAACGGCCATGTCCACCGGGAAAATCGCGTCGAAACCCGCGGCGAGGGTAGTACACCACCCGGCCGGGCTCGGCTGGTCGACCCAGCACAGTGGGCTTACCGGTTATACCA
>JBBQVJ010000024.1:0-20734 GCA_038211705.1 Candidatus Limnocylindrales bacterium
ACCATCACGACCGGCGTCTGCCTCCCGACAAGCGAGAAGGCGATGATCGAGAGGAGGATGACGATGACCAGGAACTCCGTGCCGCAGCGCTGATGGGCGGTCGGGTACTTGCGTACGTCGGCCACGGTCAGCGGGTCGCCGGCCTCGAGCGCGTGGATCGTCATGTGCTCTGCACCGTGGTACTGGAAGACGCGCCGGATATCCGGTGAGCGACCGATGACCCACAGGTACCCGAGGAAGATGGCCACGCGCACCAGGCCCTCGACCAGGTGCTGGACGACGCCGTTCTCGATGTTGGAGGTGGTGACCGAGGCGATGAACAGCGGCAGCAGGAAGAAGATGCCGATCCCGGCCGCCAGGGTGAGCGCGAGCATCAGCACGACGGAGCCCTTGCCGAGCTCGACACCGTCTTCCTCGGCCTGGATGTTGGCACTACGGACAAGCCAGCGGGTGCCGACGACGAGCGTCTCGTACAGCACGACCAGCCCGCGGATCAGCGGCCAGCGCGACCAGCGCGTCCCGTGGAACCCGGCGTCGAGGCGCTCGGTCGCGTAGACGATCTGACCGTCCGGATGGCGCAGCGCAACCGCGATCGCATCGCGACCGCGCATCAGGACGCCCTCGATGAGGGCCTGGCCCCCGTACGTGTAGGTCGGCATGCGGGCAAGTCTAGCCGGTGCGTGCGATGGGGCCGGAATCGAAACGGCGGGCCCGATCGGGCCCGCCGTCTGCGAGGGTCGTGGTCGCGGCGCTGCGGCCGAGCTGGTTCCTAACTGCGGACCTGGCGCTCCAGGCGCTTCTGGAAGCGCTCGACCTGGCCGGCCGTGTCGATGATGGTCTGCTTGCCGGTGAAGAACGGGTGGCAGTTGCCACACACATCGACACGCAGCTCGGGTCGGGTCGACCCGACCGTCCACTCGGTCCCACACGACCCGCAATGGACCGTGGCTTCGTGATACTTGGGATGGATATCGGGCTTCACGAGGTGCTCTCCTCCGACGCCGTCCGTGCCGGGCAGTGGCCCAGCCGGTGGTCGCCGGTCAGTCCGGGGTTGTCTACGCGCTCGCGGCGGTCGTCTCGACCGCCTCGACCCGGATGCGCTTCTTGGTCTTGGTGGCGTGCTCGAATTTCACCTTTCCGGTGATCGTGGCGAACACGGTGTAGTCGTGGCCCAGTCCCGTGCCGGGACCACTCAGGAACGTCATCCCCCGCTGGCGGACGATGATCGAGCCGGCCGGGACAAGCTGGCCGTCGCCGGCCTTGACGCCGAGTCGCTGGCCGACACTGTCGCGGCCATTCTTGACGCTGCCGCCCGCTTTCTTGTGTGCCATCTCGTCTACTCGTCCTTCTTCGTGGCGCGGGGCTTCTTCGGCGCATCGGCCTTCGCCTTGGGGGCGTCGGCGTCGCCCTTGGCGGTCGTCCGCTTCGGAGCCGCGGTCTTGGCCGCGGGCTTGCCGTCGGTCTTCGCCTTGGCGGTCGTCGCCTTGGTCTCGGCCTTGGCCTTGGTGGGGGTCTTTGGCTCGACCTTGGCCTTCGCCTCGGTCTTGGCCGGCTTCTGCTCGGCGGCCAGCTTGGCGGCGAGCTCGGCGTCCTTGGCGGCCTTCGTCGCGGCTGCCTCTTCGAGCTTCATCCGCTCGGTCTTGGCGTCGTCGTCCGCCTTTTTGGCGATCTTTGCCGCGCTCTTGCCACCGAACGAGATGTCGGCGATGCGCAGGACCATGAGCTCCTGGCGGTGGCCCTTCTTGACGCGGCTGCGCGCCTTGGGTCGGTACTTGAAGGAGATGAGCTTGGGTCCGCGGGTCTGGCTGACGACCTCGGCACTGACCGTGGCGTCCGCGACCAGCGGACGGCCGATCGTGGACTCGTCGCCGTCGGCGACCAGGAGGACACGCTCGAGGGTGATCGTCTTGCCCGGCTCGGCGTCGAGCAGCTCGACCTCGAGTTCCGTTCCGACCTCGACGCGGTATTGCTTTCCGCCGGTCTCGATGACTGCGTACATGGATCCTCAGGAGTGCGTGTCTGGCGACCGCGCGCGGCGACCGCGACATCGGACGTGAAAAGGCGCGCGGCGATGCCGACGCGCAGAACATGGATTGTACGGCTTTGAGCACGATCCGGTCAATCGCGGGCCGTCACCCCGACCTTCGGGATCGAGGCGTCACGAGGAGACATGATGTCTCGCGATCTAGTTCTCAAGCTTGGAGCGATCGCCTGGGCCGTGCTCGCCGGTGGCGGGTCGATCCAGGTCATCCGTCAACAGCAGCCGCTCACGGACGATCGAGCCAATGCCGAATTCGCGTCCGCACGCGTCTCCGAGGGCTGCCACGACCTCCTCGGGACGGCCGGTCCCCAGCACGGGATGGAACCGCGTCCGGGCGCGGACCGATACCGGCGGCCCGGGATCCGCGACACCGACATCGATGAGCAGCGGCCGCAGGTCGTAGCCGACCGACGATGCGCCCTTGATCCGTTCTCTTGGCAACGCGTCAGCCGCGAGCAGGGCGGCCGAGGCGACCGCGATCGCGTCGGGATCGGCGTCGCCCACCTCGATCCGATAGTCCGCGGCGGCGACCTGGCCGGCAAGGGCCGGCCCGGCCAGCCAGACGTCGTGGAGATCGACCAGCCTCCAGCCCTCGGGTATCCGGCCGTCCAACCCTTCACGGACCTGCCAGATCGGCAGAGACTCCGTGAGCACGATGTCGGCCAGCTCGCGCTCCACGGCCAACCGGGCCGGGATCGGCGCCCCGAACGCCACGCGGGCCCGAGCGCGCCCGACCGGCTTGAACAGCGGCAGGCTCGTGCCCTGGAGCGCGGTCTCCCATGCATCCGCGAGCTCGCGCCCTGCGAGCGCCGGGGCATCGACCGATCGAGCCAGGATCAATCGCCAGCGCTGGCGCGGGGCGGCCGGCGGCGGACCATCGGCCGAATCCTGCGCAGGAGCCTGGGGAGCGTCGGCTGAGGGGGCATCCACGTCTGGTAGTCTGCGGCACCATGGACCAGCCCGCCCCATCGACCGCCGACGGCACCGCGACGCCGTTGGCCCAGTGGGCGGCGTCACTCCCCGCGCCGCCCTTCGTGGACTCGACGGCTGGGCCGGGTGACCACCGATTCGCACCGCTGTCGCCGCGGGTCGCCGTCCTGATCGCGGCGGCGATCATCGTCGGGCTCCTGCTCTGGATGGCGCGCGACAGCGTGCGTCCATTCATCGTCGGGCTGCTGTTCGTCTATCTGCTCGACCCGCCGGTCCGCTGGCTGACCCGACATGGCGTCCGGCGAACGTTCGCGATCCTCATCGTGTACGTCGTCGGGATCCTCGCACTCGTCGAGTTCCTCGCCTGGACCCTGACCCCGTTGCTGAACGAGATCCTGCGCTTCGTCGCGGACTTCCCGCGGCTCGCCGCGGACCTCGATGCCCAGATCCAGCGACTTGGCGAGTTCTATGCGCGCCTCCAGATCCCACCCGCCGTTCGCGAGTGGGTCGACGGCATCATCGCCGGCATCGGCCAGGGCGGAACGGGCGGCGGCGGGCTCGACCTGACGTTCCTGCTGCCGCTGCTGACCGGCGCCGGCAGCCTGCTCGGACTCGTGTTCGGCTATCTCATCCTGCCCATCTGGGTCGCCTACCTGTTGAAGGACAAGGTGGCCCTCACCGCGACTTTCGACCGCTCGCTGCCTGATGCGTGGCGGTTCGACGTCTGGGCGGTCATCACGACCGTGGAGCACAACTTCGGGAAATGGGTCCGCGGCCAGTTGATCCTTGGCTTCGTGGTCGGGATCTTCACGTTCATCGGGCTCCTGATCCTCAGCCAGCTGGTCGACCCGATCTTCGGTCGGTATGCCGTCCTGCTCTCGATCATCGCCGGCGTCCTCGAGCTCGTGCCGATCATCGGACCGATCATCTCGGCGATCCCGACCGTGCTCCTGGCGGCGACGGCCGGCCCGGCCGCGATCATCGCCGCGCTCGTCCTCTACACGCTGGTCCAGCAGGTCGAGAACAACTTCTTCGTGCCCAAGATCCAGGGCGATGCGATCCAGCTCCACCCGGCGGCGGTGATCTTCGCGATCCTCATCGGCGGGGCACTGGCCGGACTCATCGGCGCGATCCTGGCACTGCCGATGACGGCGGCCTTCCGCGATGTCGTGCGCTACCTCTTCCGCCGACTGTCGCCCGACGAGCCCGAGGCCCTTGCAGTCTCGCTTCGGGCGATCGGGATGGGCCCGATCGATGGCTGACCCGATCGACCCGTACAAGATCCTCCAGGTCGACTCGGAAGCCGAGGACGAGGTGATCCAGGCGGCGTACCGGCGGCTCGCCCGGAAGTACCACCCGGATCTCGCCGCGACCCCAGACGCCGCCAACCGGATGGCCGCCATCAACGCCGCCTGGGAGCTGATCGGTGAGCCGGCTGCCCGGAAGGCGTTCGACCGCAAGCGGATGGTCCTCAAGCCGACGCCCGCGTCACCGCCGGCGGCTGGGGCCTCGGGCGCACCGGGCGCCGGGTCGTCGGGGTCGGGCGGCGGGGCCGCATCAGGGGCCGATGGCCCGACCGGCACCACCGGCCCGGGCTCGTCATCCGGCGGGTCGACCGCCTCGGCCCGATCGAGCGGGCAGTCGTCCGGAGCCTCACGCCAGAATCAGCGCGCGGAGACCACGCGGCCGCCGGAAACCGTCTCGCGCGATTGGACCTCGGGCCGCTCCTCCCAGGGCAGCGGCTACGACGAATCGATGCGCGCGGCCGAGGGGTTCGGAGCCGCCGGTCCCCCACCCGGCAACCCGTCGGGTACCGTCCTGAACTTCGGTCGCTATGCCGGCTGGTCGCTGGGCGAGGTGGCGCGCACGGATCTCGAGTACATCGAGTGGCTCGATCGGGCTCCGATCGGGCGCAACTACCGCCAGGAGATCGACGAGCTCCTGCGCAAGAGCGGGCGCCGCAAGTCGGCCGAGGCCGACGCGACGGATCGCCGCGGACTCTATCGGCGGCGCTAGGCGACGGGCCGACCGCCGTCCACGGGGCTTGGCGGTACCACCGGACCGGGATCCGGATCCGCCGGTCGGATGACGCGGTCGATCACCCGGCCCACGGTCGTGCCCTGGACCAGGAGCGTGAAGAGGACGACCCCGAACGTGATCTCCTGGAGCAGGTCGCGCTGCGGGATGTCGGCCGGGAGCGAGAGGGCCATGGCCACCGCCACCGCGCCGCGCAGACCGGCCCAGAAGAGGACGTGCAACCAGCCGCCCGGGACGGTTTCCGCCAGACCGGGCCGGCGGGCCAGCCGTGATGCGCCGCCAAGGAGCACGTAGATGACGAGGGCGCGCCCGACGAGGATGCCCACGATCCCCCAGGCGATCGGTCCAAGCGAGTCGAGCAGCCGGTCGGGCGGGATGGCGAGACCGACCAGCAGGAAGACGACCGCGGTCAGCAGGTAGGCGAAGAACTCCCAGACGGTGTCGATCGCGTCGGCGCCCGACTCGGACATCGCCCGACCCGGGCCGACGTTGCCAAGCGCGATCGCCGCGGTGACCGTCGCGATCACCCCGGAGAGGCCGAACACATCGGCGAGCATGTAGCTGCCGTACGCCAGCACGACCGTGATCGTGAGCTCGACCAGGTGGTCGTCGACGAGCCCGATGACGCGCGTCGCCAGCGCTCCGGCGGCGAGCCCGATGACGACGCTGAGGGCGATCGTGCCGATGAAGGTCACGGCCGCCTCGGCCGGTCCGAGCGGTGCCCCGACGAGGCCGATCGCGATGGCGAACAGGACGAGCCCGGTGCCGTCGTTGAGCAGGCTCTCGCCGTCGACCATCGTGGACAGCGCCGGTGGCACCCGCAGTCGCTTGAAGGTCGCCACGACGGCGGCCGGGTCCGTCGCGGAGACCATGGCGCCGACGATGAATGCGAGCTCGAGTCGGAGGCCGGTGGCGAGATGCAGGACGACCGCGACGACGGCCGCTGAGATCAGGACTCCGGGGATCGCCAGCAGGGCGAGGCCGCCGAACCAGCGCCGGAGCTCGGCCAGGCGCAGCCGGTACGCCGCCTCGAACACGAGACCGGGCAGCAAAACGAGAAGGACGATGTCGGGCGACACATCGACGCTCGGGAAGCCGGCTGCGTGCGCGCCGACGCCGACCAGCAACCCGGCGACCACCAGGGCGACCGTATAGGGCAATCGCAGCGGGCGGGCAACGATCGCCACGAGCGCGGCCAGACCGAGGAGACCGACCAGCAGCTCGATCGCGTTCGGGATCGCCGCTTCGTCCATCAGGTGGTCACCGGGGATCGGGGCTCCGTTCGTGGCGGCGCGGCGCTGGTCGGACCGCTTTGGGACGGCCGGCTACCAGGCGGCTCGGGTCTGCCGGATGTTGATGCTCTGGAGGATACCGAGTCCGGCGGCCATGCTGACCAGTGATGCCCCGCCATGGGTCACGAACGGGAGCGGGATCCCGGTGATCGGCATGATGCCGAGGACCATCCCGACATTGACCACCAGCTGGAACAGGATCATCGAGGCGACGCCGGCCGCGAACAACGTACCGAATGCGTCGCGCGACCGCCAGCCGGCGACCAGGACCCGCCAGAGCAGCAGCGTGAACAGGACGAACAGGACGATGCCGCCGATGAAGCCCAGCTCCTCGGACAGGGTCGCGAACACGAAGTCGGTGGCCTGGACGGGGAGGAAGTCGCCCTGGGTCTGGGTCCCGTTGGTGAGCCCTTTTCCGAACAGTCCGCCGGCCCCGACCGCGATCTGGGCCTGGTGGAGCTGGAACCCGGCGCCCTGGACGTCCGGAGCGGTGTTGAAGAACGACTCGAGGCGGGCCTTCTGGTAATCCCTTAGAAGGGACGTCCACGCGACCGGGATCATCGCCAGGACCCCGACGGCCAGGACCGTCAGCCACCGGAGACTGGCGCCCGACATCCAGAGCATCCCGGCGAGGATGGCCGCGAACACCAGCGACGTGCCGAGGTCGGGCTGGAGCATCACGAGCGCCAGCGGGGGAGCGACCAGGATGCAGGCGCCGATCAATGGCGGCAGCGAGTTCAATCGGCCCTGTCGCGCGGCGAGGTAGGCGGCCAGCACGATGATCATCAGGATCTTGGCGATCTCGCTGAACTGGAACGTCAACGGCCCGATCGTGATCCAGCGCGACGAGCTGCCCACGCCACTGCCGATCGCCAGGGTGAGGACCAACAGGCCCAGCTGGAGACCGTAGATCGGCCACGCCAGGGTTCGCAGCCAGTGATAGTCGAACGCGGTCGCGACGATGAACACGACCACGGCGATGGCGGCCCACATCAGCCCGCGGCTCAAGGTCGTACCCGCCTGGATCGACACCGTGCCGCCCTCGACGCTGTTGGTGTAGGCCATCACCAGGCCGATCGCCAGAAGCAGTCCCGCATAGGTGGTCAGCTGGAGGTCAAAGGCGCGCCAGGCGGCGCCAACGGACTTGGCGGCCCAGTCGGAGACGCGTCCGGGTTCGGCTCGGATGACGCCCATCAGTTGCTCTGGTAGAAGTTGCCGCGCTGGAGGAGGTTCGGGAGGCGGTAGTCCTTCTTGATCCCGAAGTGGAGCTGGTAGAAGTACTTGACGATCTCGGTGGCGACGTTGCCCTTGGTCCGCGAGTCGTAGGCGAAGGCGAGCACCACGAGCTCCGAGCCGGTGCCGCTGAACGATCCGTGGCGCGGGTCCTTGGGCACGAACCCGACGAACCACGAGTGGAACGGCAGGCGGCCCTTGCTGTCGCGGGTCCCGAACTCGGCGGTGCCGGACTTGCCGGCCACCTTGATCGGCAAGTCGACAAGGTTGTAGGTGTGGCGCACCAGGACCGTGTTGCGTGCCGCGTTGCGCATCACCTGGAGGACGGCGGCGGGCGCCTTCAGCTTGCGGATGACTTTGGCCTTGAACGGCCGGACCACCGTGCCGTCGGGACCGACGATGTCGCGCACGATCTGGGGCTGGTAGAGCGTCCCGCCGTTGGCCAGCGCCGCGTAGGCGTTGATCAGCTGGATCGGGGTCACCACGTCGTAGCCCTGGCCGATCCCGGCCTGGTAGGTCTCGCCACCGAAGACCGGCGAGCCGAAGACGTCCTGCTTCCACTGGTTGGTCGGGACGATGCCGGCAACCTCACCCGGCAGGTCGATGCCTGTCGGGATGCCAAAGCCGTACTGCTTCGCCCAGTAGCCCAGCCGGTCGATCCCGAGCTTGCCGGCCATCTGGAAGAAGAACGTGTCACTCGAGTGCCCGAAGCCGCAATAGATGTTGCAGGCGCCGAAGCCCCGGTGGTTCCAGTCGTAGAACCGGGCTCCGCCGAGGGTGAGATAGCCGCGGGTCTGGACCTTGGTGCTCGGGCTGATCTTCCTGTCGGCGAGCGCGCCCGTCCCGGCCACCAATTTGTAGGTCGAGCCCGGTGGGTAGTGCGCCTGGGTCGCGTGGTTGAGCAGTGGTTTGTCGGGGTTGCTCAACAGCTTGGCGTAGTCCTTGTTGCTGATGCCTCGCGCGAACTGGTTGTTGTCGTAGGTCGGCAGGCTGACGAGGGCCAGGACCTCTCCGGTCTGGGGGTTCATGGCAATGACGACGCCGCGCTTGATGCCGACCGTCTTCATCGCCCAGCGGAGGGCCTTCTGAGCGTCGCGCTGGTCCTTGGTGTCGATGGTCAGCGTGAGCGAATCGCCCGGCTGGGCCTGGGTGACGGTCTGGAGGACCTGGGTCTTCTTGCCCGAGGCGTCTTGCGCGACACTCTGGCTGCCATAGATGCCGCGCAGTTGGGTCTCGTATTCGGCCTCGACCCCGACCTTCCCGATCAGGTCGTCGGGAAGGTAGCCACTCGTCTTGAGGTCGAGCAGCTGCTCGCCTGAGATCGGCCCGGTGTACCCGAGGATCTGCGACATCAGCGGACCGTCGGCATACAGCCGGCGCGCTTCGACCGCAACATCGACGCCGGGCAGATCGCTGCCCGCCTCGGAGATCAGACGCGCCGTCTGCTCATCGACGTCACCGGCGATCCGCACGAGGTCGAAGGTCGATCCCGGATTGCCATCGATGGTCGCGTTGATATCGGCGACCGGCATGCCCAGCAGTGCCGCAAGCCGGTCGACCACCACTGGGCGGTCGACGAGCGGCAGATCGGCGGGGCGCAGCTTCACGACGAACGTGGCCACATTGGTGACGAGCGGACGACCGCTGCGGTCGAAGATGAGCCCGCGAGGCGATTGGATCGGCTCGAGGGCGGTGCGGTTGCGCGTTGCGAGCGTCGCGAGGCGGTCGCCATCGACGATCTGGAGATAGAAGAGTCGCGCGGTCAGACCGCTGACGGCGATGATGACGATCAGCGCGAACGTGAGGAATCGCGAGATGCTTCGAACTGGTCGGGGACGTTCGTCGAGGTAGGCGCTCACCAGTCGAGCCGTTCGGTTTCCACGCGGCGATCATGGATCGAGATCGCCAATGGCCCGATCAAGGCCGCGAGGAGGACGTCGTAGACGGCCCCTGGCAGCAGGACGGAGATCGGATCGGCGACAGGGATCGGTGTTCGGAGCGCATTGAAGGCGACGTACAGGGTCATCGAGTAGAACAGGCTCAGCAGGAGCGTGGCGAGGATGGGAACGATGGGACGGAGCCGAAAGAACAGCCGCCCCAGTGCCGCCGTGACCCCGACACAGAGCAGGAGTGCGAAAGCCGTAGAACCGAGCGGCCGTTGCGCCAGAACATCAAGGATCAGGCCCCCAACAAAGGCCCAGACCAGACCAGCTTCGAGACCGATCCCCACGGTGACGACGATCCCGAGCACGAGGACGAGATGCGGTTGTGCGATACCGACACGCAGGTACGGACCTACGGTCAGTTCCAGCAAGGCCGTCACTGTCGCACCGACCGCGGCGAGCAGCAGGGTCATCGTGCGAGTCGATCCTCGGCAGATTGGCCTAAGGTCGCGCGCCGCCCGCACGGTCCTTCGGGAGTTGGTCGAACGGCGGCGACCTCAGGCGCAGTATCCCACGGACGCCCCGTCCCGGCAACGCGTCGATCAAGCCGTTCGTCCTGGGTCGAAGGTCGCCGCCGGCGCCCGACGGGCGGTCGGTTTCACGTGAAACGACGCGGGGAAGCGCGGGCAGGTGGACGCTGATCTGCTTCCTGCGTCTTGCCTTGGGTCGACGCGAGGGTGCTGGGGACAAAGGCGGCGGATGGAGTCGGTTCCCTTGAACGCCCCACCGACGTTTCACGCGAAACTTCCGCACGACGCCAGGCGGGCGGTCACCTTGCCGGTTTCACGTGAAACAACGGCGCTTCAGCCACTGCTGGCCGTCCGTTGCCAAATACGCGCCACATAAGCCCCGCGCTTCAGACTCGCGTTTCCCGCCGGGAGCGAGGTGATCGGGGCCGTCGATGGTAGAATCAAACATCGTGAGACAGATCCGAGCAGGTCACTGAGTGGGCCAAACGATCGCCTGCGCAAACCAGAAGGGCGGCGTCGGCAAGACGACGACCGTTGTGAACCTCGGAAGCTACCTCGCCATCTATGGCGAACGAGTCCTCATCGTGGACCTTGACCCCCAGGGGAACGCGACGAGTGGCCTCGGTCTCGACCGCAACGCGATCAAAGGATCGATCTACGACGCGGTCATCAACGGGACGAGCATCCGGGAGCTGACGGTCGAGGGACCCGTAGAGGGTCTCGATGTCGTGCCATCCGCGGTCGCTCTGGCCGGCGCCGAGGTCGAGCTCGCGCCCCTCGAGGGAAGGGAGCGCCGTCTGGCCCGCCTGCTGGACGAGGTCAAGGCCGATTATGACTACATCCTCGTGGACTGTCCGCCGTCGCTCGGCCTCTTGACTGTGAATGCCCTGACCGCCGCCGACTCCGTGCTCATCCCGCTCCAATGTGAGTACTACGCTCTGGAAGGATTGACCCAGCTGCTCGCCACGCTCGATCTCATTCGCGATCACCTGAACCCCGAGTTGGATATCAAGGGGGTCGTCCTCACGATGTTCGACGGGCGGACCAAGCTTTCGGCCGACGTCGCGGCGGAGGTTCGACGCCACCTTGTCGATCATGTCTTCAAGACCGTGATCCCACGCAATGTCCGACTGTCCGAGGCCCCGAGCCATGGCCAGCCGATCTCGCGCTATGCCCCTGACTCGACGGGCGCGCTCGCCTATGCGGCGCTCGCCGATGAGGTCCGTGCTCGCGTCGGCCGCGGCAGGGTCGACCGATCCGACCGCGAGCAGGCGGTGGTGACCTCGTGACCGTGCGACCGGAACGCAGCCAGGGCCTCGGTCGAGGGCTGGCGTCGCTCATCCCCCAGCGCCCCGTGGGCGGGCCGGGCACGCTGGATATCTCGATCTCCCGCATCCGACCCAATCCCCATCAGCCGCGCAAGCGCTTCGACCCGGAGAGCCTGGCGACCCTGACCGCCAGCATCGCTGCGCACGGCGTCCTCCAGCCCATCCTCGTCACCGAGACGGTCGACGGCTACCAGCTGGTCGCAGGGGAGCGACGCCTGCGCGCGGCGCAGGCCGCCGGATTGGATCGGATCCCCGCCGTCGTGCGGCAATTGGCCGATCGCGACCAGCTTGAGCTGGCCCTGGTCGAGAACCTCCAGCGCGAGGACCTCGACCCCCTCGAGACCGCGGATGCCTATCGCCAGCTCATCGAGGAGTTCGGGTTCACCCAGGACGACCTCGCCACGCGGGTCGGGCGGGCTCGATCCACGGTCGCGAACACCCTTCGACTCCTCGACCTGGCCCCTGGGGTCCAGGCCGCGGTCGGCGACGGCCGGCTGTCGGAGGGCCACGGCCGGGCCCTCGGTGGGCTGGCGACAGAGCTCCAGGACCGCGTCCTCGACTCGGTGATCGGCCAGGAGCTCTCCGTCCGCCAGACCGAGGAGCTCGTCCGTCGCCTGCGCGAGCCGAAGCCGCAACCAGCCGGGCCGCCGGCCCATCACGTCGATCCTGATCTCGAACGCGTCGAAGAGGACCTGCGCCGCGCCCTCGGCACCAAGGTCAGCCTCGCCCGATCGCGCCGAGGCGGGCGGATCGTCATCGAGTACTACAGCGACGAAGAGCTCGGGCGACTCTACGAGCGCCTGACCGGAGGAACCGCGTGACCGAGGAAGCAACCCGTTCGACGGCCGAGCGTGCCGCCCAGACGGCCAAGGCCGCTGGGGCGGCGAAGGCAGCCAACGGGGCCAAGTCCGACGCAGCCGCCAAGCCCGCCGGTACAGCGAAGCCGGCTGGTGCCCCGAACGCCGCGAACGGACCCAAGGTCGTGCCGACGAACGGCGGGCCGAAGCGCTCGAAGGCGGGCGCATCGGACTACACGGCCGCCAGCATCCAGGTGCTCGAAGGCCTCGAGGCCGTCCGCAAGCGGCCGGGCATGTACATCGGCTCGACCGATGCCCGCGGCCTCCATCATCTCGTCTGGGAGGTCGTCGACAACTCGATCGACGAAGCGATGGCCGGCCAGGCCACGAAGATCGGCGTCACGATCAAGGCCGACGGCGTCGTTACCGTCGAGGATGACGGCCGTGGCGTGCCGGTCGGCAGGCATTCGACCGGCAAGGACGCCCTCGAGGTCGTCCACACGGTCCTCCACGCCGGCGGCAAGTTCGGCGGTGGCGGCTACAAGGTCTCGGGCGGTTTGCACGGGGTGGGGGTCAGCGTGGTCAACGCCCTGTCGTCCTGGATGCGGGTGGAATCTGCTCGCGACGGGTTCGTCTGGGCCCAGGAGTACGAACGGGGCAAGCCCACGACCCCGGTCAAGAAGATGGGTCCGCAGGGCACGCGACGCGGGACGATGACGAGCTTCCGGGCCGACCCCGAGATGTTCGAGACGATCGAATACTCCTTCGACCTGATCAGCCAGCGACTGCGCGAGTCGGCCTACCTCAACAAGAAGGTCTGGATCACGCTCATCGATGAGCGGATCGATCGCGAGCGGTCGTTCTACTTCGAGGGCGGCCTCCAGTCGTTCGTCCGCCACCTGAACCGCAACAAGGAAGTCCTCCACAACCGGCCGATCTATGTCGAGCGACGGGAAGGTGGCACGGCGGTCGAAGTCGCCCTCCAGTACAACGACTCGTACACGGAGAACGTGCTGGCGTTCGCCAACAACATCAACACGGTCGACGGCGGCACCCACGTCACCGGGTTCCGGGCGGCCCTGACCAGCTCGCTCAACGATTGGGCGCGCCGCGCCGCCGTCCTGCGAGACGCCGACAGCAACCTGTCCGGCGATGACGTCCGTGAGGGTCTGACTGCGGTCATCAGCGTCAAGATGACCGATCCGCAATTCGAGGGCCAGACCAAGGCCAAGCTCGGCAATGCCGAGGTCAAGGGCCAGGTCCAGACCGCGGTCGCCGACAGCCTGGGCCAGTACCTCGACGAGAACCCGGCCGACGGCCGGCGGATCATCGAGAAATGCCTGACCGCCGCACGTGCTCGTGAGGCCGCCCGGAAGGCGCGCGACCTCGTCATCCGCAAGGGCGCCCTCGACGGGATGTCCCTGCCGGGCAAGCTCGCCGACTGCCAGGAGCGCGATCCCGCTCGGAGCGAGCTGTACCTCGTGGAGGGCGACTCGGCCGGCGGCTCCGCCAAGCAGGGTCGCGATCGACGCCAGCAGGCGATCCTCCCGCTCCGGGGGAAGCTGCTCAACGTCGAGAAGGCCCGGCTCGACAAGATCCTCTCGAGCGAGAACGTCCGGCCGCTGATCATCGCCCTGGGGGCCGGCATCGGCGACAGCTTCGACATCCTGAAGCTGCGCTACCACCGGATCATCATCATGACCGACGCCGACGTCGACGGCGCCCACATCAGGACCCTGCTGCTGACCTTCTTCTACCGGCACATGCCCCAGGTCATCGAGAACGGCTACCTGTACATCGCCCAGCCGCCGCTCTACCGCGTCAGCACGGGCAAGGTGACGAGGTACGCCCAGTCCGAGAAGGAACGCGACCAGATCATCAAGGACTTCAACGTCAAGAACCTCTCGGTCCAGCGCTTCAAGGGCCTCGGCGAGATGAACGCCGACCAGCTCTGGGAGACCACGATGAACCCCGAGACGCGCACCCTCCTGCGCGTCGACAGCGAGGATGCCGCGGCGGCCGACGACATCTTCACGATGCTGATGGGCGAGAAGGTCGGTCCGCGCAAGGACTTCATCAAGACCGAGGCACGGAAGGTGCAGAACCTTGACGTCTGAGGCGACTCGGACGATGGCCCGCTCCCGGCCCGCGATCGAGACGCCCGGTGGTCGATTCGAGTTCGCGGCTCACAACTGCTTCGGCTGCGGGACGCTCAACGCCGGTGGTCTGGGGATGGCCCTCCATGTCGAGGCCGGCCGGGCCTGGACCGAACTGACGCTCGATCGCCGGTTCGAGGGCTGGGAAGGCGTGATCCACGGCGGGATCCTGTGCACGATCCTCGACGAGGTGATGGCCTGGGCGCTGGTCGGCGAGGACAACTGGGGCGTCACCGCCCGGATGGCCATCGACTTCCGAAAGCCGATCATGGTCGGAATGGCGATCCACGCCGAGGGCTGGATCACCCGTGCCCGCCGCCGGGTCTTCGATACTGACGGCCACATCGTCGATCCCGCGACCGGCGCCAAGCTGGCCACGGCCACCGGGGTCTACGTCGCTGCCGACAGCGCGCGCAAACGCGACCTGCGCCAGCGATACGCATTCCGCCCCGCGGCGACCGATCCCGATGCGCCCCACCCGGTGGACGAGCCCCGATGATCGCCGCGCCGCTCCCCACCACGAGCGAGGTGACCGCCAGGGCCATCGCCTTCGTCGCCGCCCACCGCGAACGGGCGGGAGCCATCGGCGCCTCGCTGGCCGAGCTCTCGAACGACCCCGACGGGTTCGCCGCCGCCCTGACCCGTGGCCTGACCGAGCTCGCCGACCCGGAGTACCTCGCCGGCCAGCAGCGCGTCGCCCCCAGCATCGGTCCCGTCCATGGGCTCCGCTGGCCGCTGATCGCCGCCGTCGAGCGCGGGTTCCGAGGCGCGACCAAGGGCCAGGGCGCGACCCCGCTGCTGTTCGTCGCCGACCGGCTGTTCCACGAGCGCGAGCTCGAGGCTCGATGGTTTGCCTTCGGCCTTCTCGAACGGACCCTCGCCACCGAGACCGAGCGGACCTGGCAGCTCCTGCGACGCGCCGCGCGCGAGGCGGGCGACTGGATCACCGTCGATTCGCTGGCCCACCCGTACGGCAAGGGCATCGCCGCGGAGTCGTACCGCTGGGCCGAGCTCGAGCAGCTGGTCTACAGCTCGTCGCGCTGGGAGCGTCGCCTCATCGGCTCGACCATCGCCACGATGACCCATGTCGATCGGAAGCGCGGTCGCGATCCCGAGGTCGCCGGTCACGCGCTCCCGCTCCTGGCCAGCCTGATGGGCGACGCCGAACCGGACGTCCAGAAGGCGCTTTCGTGGGCCTACCGCTCGCTGACCACCGTCGACCGTGCCGCGACCGACGCGGCCCTGCTCGCCGAGGCGGACCGCGCCGCGCGCACCGATGACGGGCATCGCGCCTGGGTCGTCCGCAACACGCTGACCAAGCTCGATCCGGGGACCGCCGACGATATCCGCGCCCGCCTCGCCGGGATCCGCAAGCGCCCGGGCGCACCGGCCACCTCGGAAGCGGCCGAGACCATCGCCCGCTTCGGCGCCCTCCCGGACCCGGCCAGCCACCCCGAACCGCCGCTCTGATGACGACACCGACGCAACACGACTTCCCTGATCCGACAGGAGTGATCCGAACGTGACCGACGACCTGGGCGATATCCGATCGATCCGCATCGAGGACGAGATGCGGGTCAGCTACCTCGACTACGCGATGAGCGTGATCGTGGCGCGCGCCCTGCCCGATGTCCGCGACGGCTTTAAGCCGGTCCACCGCCGGATCCTGTATGCGATGGGCGAGATGGGCCTGTCGTCGACGAGCTCGTACCGCAAGTGCGCGGCGATCGTCGGCGAGGTGATGGGCAAGTACCACCCCCACGGCGACAGTGCCCTGTATGACGCGCTGGTCCGGCTCGCCCAGGACTTCTCGATGCGCTACCCGCTGGTCGATGGCCAGGGCAACTTCGGGTCGGTCGACGGCGACACGGCCGCCGCCATGCGCTACACCGAGGCGCGCCTGACCGCGATCGCCGGCGAGATGCTCGCCGACATCGACAAGGACACGGTCGATTTCGTCGACAACTACGACGGCACCCAGAAGCAGCCGTCGGTGCTGCCCGCCAAGCTGCCGAACCTGCTCGTCAACGGCAGCTCCGGGATCGCGGTCGGCATGGCCACCAACATCCCGCCCCATCACCTCGGCGAGATCGTCGACGCGACCATCGCGATGGTCGACGACCCCGACCTGACCACGGACGACCTGTGCAAGTACGTCCAGGGCCCCGACTTCCCGACCGGCGGGACGATCTACCGGCTCGAGCGCCAGCGCAACACGCTGACCGGCGAATGGGAGACGGTCGACGCCATCCGCCAGATGTACGCCCACGGCCGGGGTCGCGTCGTGATGCGCGCCCAGGTCGCGTTCGAAGAGGCCAAGGGCGACCGGACGGCCATCATCGTGACGGAGCTGCCGTACCAGGTCAACAAGGCGAGCCTGCTCGAGAAGATCGCCGACCTGGTCAAGGAGAAGCGGATCGACGGGATCGGCGACCTGCGCGATGAGTCCGACCGCGACGGGATGCGCATCTATATCGAGCTCAAGCGGGACACCAACCCGCACATGGTGCTCAACAACCTGTTCAAGCACACCCCGATGCAGCTCGCGTTCAACATGAACATGCTGGCCTTGGTCGACGGTCAGCCGCAGACGCTCCCGCTTCGAAGCGTCCTCGTCCACTACCTCGATCACCGGCGCGAGATCATTCGGCGCCGGACCGAGTTCGACCTCGGCAAGGCCCGCGCCCGGGCGCACATCCTCGAAGGCCTCAAGATCGCGCTCGACAACCTCGACGCGGTCATCAAGACGATCCGCGAGTCGGCCGATGTCGATCTCGCCCGGACGAACCTGATGGCCCGCTTCGACCTGTCCGAGCTCCAGGCCCAGGCGATCCTCGACATGCGTCTGGCCCGCCTGGCCGCCCTCGAGCGGCAGAAGATCGAGGACGAGTACCTCGCGATCATCCAGCTCATCGCCGAGCTCGAGGACATCCTGGCCAACCCGGCCCGCGTCAGCCAGATCATCAAGGACGAGCTGACCGAGCTCAAGAGGAAGTACGCGGGCGATCGACGAACACGCGTCGCCGACGACTTCAGCCGCGAGATGACCGACGAGGACCTGATCGCCAACGAGGATGTCGTCGTCACCATCTCCGGCCGCGGCTACATCAAGCGCCAGCCGGTCGCCACCTACCGACGCCAGCATCGCGGCGGCAAGGGGATCATCGGCCACGTGACCCGCGAGGAGGACGCGGTCGAGCATCTCCTCGTCGCGAACACGCACGACTGGGCGCTGTTCTTCACCAACCGGGGCCGGGTCTTCAGCGCCAAGGTGCACAACATCCCCGACGCCAGTCGCCAGGCCAAGGGCATCCCGATCATCAATCTGCCGGGCGTCCAGGTGGACTCCGGCGAGGTCCCGATGGCCACCATCATGCTGCCCGACTTCAAGGCCGGCACGTACCTCGTCCTGGCCACCCGCAAGGGCATCATCAAGAAGACCCCGCTCGAGCAGTTCGAGAAGGTCCGCTCGTCGGGCATCCGGGCGATCACCCTCAACGATGACGACGAACTGGCCTGGGTCGACGTCTCGACCGGTGAGGACGACGTCATCATCGCCACGGCCCAGGGCAAGCTCGCTCGCTTCTCGGAGAACGAGGTCCGGGCGATGGGTCGCGACGCGGCCGGCGTCATCGGGATCCGGCTCGCTCGCAAGGGCGATTCGGTGGTCGGGATGAGCGTGGTCCAGCCTGAGAGCGATCTCCTCGTGCTGTCGGAGACCGGCTATGGCAAGCGCGTGCCGCTGGCCGACTTCCGGCGCAAGCACCGTGGCGGCCAGGGCGTTGGTCTGATCAGCCTCGAGGGTCGCAAGACCGGTGATGTCGCCGCCGTCCAGCAGGTCACCGAGGAGGACGAGGAGCTGCTCCTCATCAGCGCCGGCGGCCAGGTCATCCGGACCGAGACCAACACCATCAACCGCTACTCGCCGCACGCCCGAGGCGTGATCGTCATGCGTCTGGCCGAGGGCGACCGGGTCGTGGCCATCGCCGCATTCCGGGCCGGACTTGCAGAGCAGGACGGCATGGGCGACGATGGCGAACCTGGATCGGACGGCGCGAGCCCCACCGGCCCGGGCACGGGCGGATGAGGTCGACATGAGGGCCTTCTCGGCCCACGGCGGACGGGAGGCGGCTGGCTTGTACGCGGACCAGTTCGAGATCTACCACGGCAATTCGAACCCGGATCTCGCCCGGAAGATCAGCCGCTACCTCGGGACCGAGACTGGCAAGCTGGAAGTCTTCCAGTTCGCCAACGAGAACATCTTCGTCAAGATCCTCGAGAACGTCCGCGAGAAGGACGTCTTCCTGGTCCAGCCGACCTGCCACCCAGTCAACCAGTCGATCATGGAACTGCTGATCATGATCGACGCGTTCAAGCGGGCGAGCGCCGGGCGGATCACCGCGGTCATCCCCTACTACGCCTACGGCCGGTCGGACAAGAAGGATCAGCCGCGGGTGCCGATCACCGCGCGGCTCATCGCCGACATGATCACCGTCGCCGGCGCGGATCGAGTCCTGACGATGGACCTCCACCAGGGCCAGATCCAGGGCTTCTTCAACATCCCGGTCGACGAGTTGACCGCGGTCCACATGCTGTCCAACTACTACCGCCACAAGCACATCGAGAACCCGGTCGTGGTGACCGATCTCGGCTTCGCCAAGCGCGCCCGGGCCTTCGCCGAACTGCTCGATGCGCCCCTGGCCATCATCGAGAAGCGTCGTGTCGGCAACCTCGATCGGGCCGAGCTGATGAACGTCATCGGCGACGTCAAGGGCAAGCGCGCGATCATCGTCGACGACGAGATCGACACCGCCGGCACGCTCGTCGAGATCGTCCGCGCGCTGGAACGCGAGGGCGTGAACGAGATCTATGCCTGCGCCACGCATGGCGTGCTGAGCGACCCGGCGATCGATCGTATCGCGGCGTCGAGCCTGCTCGAGGTCGTCCTGACCGACTCCGTGCCACTCCCCGAGCGCAAGCGGCTGGCCAAGATCACGACCCTGTCCGTGGCGCCGCTCATCGGCGAGGCGATCCGGCGCATCCACCGTGGCGAGTCGGTCGGCGCGCTGTTCTCGAGCGAGGTCGCGCTCACCCAGGAGATGCTCCTCTGGGAGGGCGGCGACGAGGGCACGCTCGACACCCGCACCGTTGATGCCGAGGGCAACGGATCGAGTGCCGTGACGGCTGCCGCGCAGGCGTTCGACCGATGACGCTCAAGCTGCACAAGCCCGACGGCGAAGGCGGTCTCGAGCCGCGCCCGGTCGTCGAACCGGACTGGCGCGCGCAGCTCACCTCGCCGCGCTGGGGCTCCGGCCTCGAGCGCGGCCGGCTGCCCGACCTCAAGAACCCCGAGATGAACCCGACCTCGCGGATGCGGTCGGTGCTGTTCTGGCTCGGCCTGGGTCTCGCCACGTTCCTGCTGCTCGTCGTCGGCTACGGCACCGGGTTCTGGGAGCGCAACAAGCCGATCGAGCCGACGCCGTCGCCGGCGGGCGTGATGTCGACGTTCCGTGCCGCGCCGGCCGTGGCCATCGAGGCGCACATCCAGTCGGACATCTGGCCGCGGAGTGCGCACTCGCGGGCCTAGGCGCGCGCCACGTTCGGCGGACCCGAGCGCTACCTCCCCTATACTTCGTTCCTTATGCGCTTCCTGAACCGTTTCGTCGACTCGAACGACCGCGAGATCCGACGCCTGCAACCCCTGGTCGACGAGACCAATGCCCTCGAGGCCGAGTACGAGGCCCTCTCCGACGAGGAGATCCGCGCGCACTTTGACGGGCTTCGAACCGAGATGCTCGAGGTCGCCGAGCCCGACGAGCCATCCGAGGACGAGCTTCGCCACCCCGACCTCGAGCGCCGGCGCGAGGTGAAGAAGGAACGCCGCCAGCGCGAGAACGCCCGCCTCCAGTCGGCGCTCGACGAGGTCCTCCCCGAGGTCTTCGCGATGACCCGCGAGGCGATGAAGCGGTCCCTCGGCATGCGCCATTTCGATGTCCAGCTGATGGGTGCCGCCGTCCTCCACCAGGGCAAGATCTCGGAGATGCGGACCGGCGAGGGCAAGACCCTGGTCGCCCCGCTGGCGGCCATCCTGAATGCGCTCGCGGGCCGCGGCGTCCACGTCGTCACGGTCAACGACTACCTGGCCCGTCGCGACCCGCAGTGGATGGGCCCGGTCTTCCACTTCCTGGGTGTCAGTGTCGGGATGATCACCCACGACGCCTCGTTCGTCTTCGAGCCGGGCTACCCGACCACCGACGAGCGGCTGATCAACCTGCGTCCCGTGACGCGTCTCGAGGCGTATGCCGCGGACATCACCTACGGCACGAACAACGAGTTCGGCTTCGATTACCTGCGCGACAACATGGTCCTGGAGCTCGACCAGCGGGTCCAGCGCGAGCGCAGCTTCGCCATCGTCGACGAGGTCGATAACATCCTCATCGACGAGGCGCGGACGCCGCTGATCATCAGCGGGCAGGCCGAGGAATCGGCCGACCTCTACTTCACCTT
>JBBQVJ010000025.1:0-20506 GCA_038211705.1 Candidatus Limnocylindrales bacterium
CTACGCGATGCTCCAGCACCTCGCGGACGGTCGCGTGGACCTGATGCTGGGGCGCGGGAACATGGGTCCGGTCTATCCGTGGTTCGGCCAGGACCTCCGGAATGCGATCCCGCTCGCCTTCGAGAACTACGACCTCCTCCATCGACTTTGGCGCGAGGACGTCGTCGACTGGGAGGGCAAGTTCCGGACGGCGCTGACGGGGTTCACCTCCACGCCCCGACCGCTCGATGGCGTGCCACCGTTCGTCTGGCACGGATCCATCCGCAGCCCGGAGATCCCCGAGCAGGCCGCCTTCTACGGCGACGGGTTCTTCCATAACAACATCTTCTGGCCCAAGGAGCATGTCCAGCGGATGGTCGAGCTGTATCGCCGCCGCTGGGAGCACTACGGCCACGGGCCGGCGAACAGTGCGATCGTCGGTCTCGGCGGGCACGTGTTCATGCGCGAGAACAGCCAGGACGCGATCCGCGAGTTCCGGCCCTACTTCGACCACGCCCCGGTCTACGGCGGCGCGATGTCGCTCGAGGACTACATGGCCCAGACGCCGATGACCATCGGCAGCCCGCAGCAGGTCATCGACCGGACCCTCGGCTTCCGTGAGTTTGCCGGCGACTACCAGCGCCAGCTGTTCATCGCCGATCACGCCGGCCTGCCGCTGAGGACCGTGCTCGATCAGATGGACATCCTCGGCGCAGAGGTCATCCCGGTCCTGCGCAGGGAGTTCGAGGCGCTTCGGCCGGCCGATGTTCCGTCTGATCCGCCGCTGCATCCGCGGGCGCTTGCCGCGCGGGCGGCGCGAGGCGAGGCGGTCCCGAAGGGCGAGGCGCCGGTGTCGAACGCAGCGCCGGAGCCCGAAGCACTGGCGCCTGCGTGAGCGCTCTCGCGAGGCGGTCACTCGTGGTCGTGACGGCGGGCCTGAGCGAGCCGTCGTCAAGCCGGCTGCTGGCAGACCGACTGGCCGCCGCCGTCGATCGACACCTGCGCGACGCCGGCATCGAGCCCACGGTCGGGGTCATCGAGCTCCGTGAGCTCGCCCCGGACCTGACCAATCACCTGCTGACCGGATTTCCGGACCCGAAACTCCAGGCCGCATTGGATACGGTGCTGGCCTCCGACGGCGTGATCGCCGTCACGCCCATCTTCAGCGCGTCGTTCAGCGGGCTGTTCAAGCTGTTCTTCGACCTGATCGATCGCGACGGGTTCGACGGCAAACCGGTGCTGATCGGCGCCACGGGCGGGACGCCGCGTCATTCGCTCGCGATCGAGCACGCCGTTCGCCCATTGTTCGCCTATCTGAAGGCGGCCGTCGTCCGGACCGGCGTCTACGCCGCCACCGAGGACTGGGGCCAGGGCTCCGTCGCCGTCGATGGCAGCCTCGTCGAGCGGATCGAGCGCGCGGCCACGGAACTCTCGACCGTCATGGCGACGCGAGTGCCGACGCCGCCGAGAAACCCGTTCGCGGATCCAGTGCCGTTCGAGGATCTGCTGCGAAACGGCTAGGGCGACGGCGGGCGATCACGCATGGGACGATTGCCGCCCGGCCGGGCCTACTTGACGAGCACCAGCTTGGTGGTCGTCGTGTGCCGGAGCGTGCCACTGGTCGCTGACACGGTCAGCGTGAAGGTGCCACGGGGTCCCGATGACGCCGTCTTGACGGTGAGCGTCGAACTGGACGTCGTGGGGTTCGGGTTGAACGTCACGATCGAGCCAGACGGCTGTCCACTGGAGCCCAGGGCGACCGATCCGTTGAACCCGTTGGACGACGTCAGGGTTACCGTGTAGGACGTGGTCCCGCCGCGCTTGACAGACCGCGATGTCGGGCCGACCGAGACCGAGAAGTCAGCGACCTGACTGCTCACGGTGCAGTCGATGTTCCCGTCGAACGACCCAACGGGGTACTGCGCGAGTGCGACGCCCCCGCCGGTGAAACCCGTTCCAACACAATTCGCGCTCGCGCCCTGCGCGTCCGAGGCTCCGGCAACCCAGCTCGCCCTCCCCACGAAGACATTCGTGCCACCCGTGATGACGTTCCACTGGTACTGCGTCGAGTAGAAACCGATCGTGGCCACCCCGACCGAGCCGAGATAATGGGTTGCCCCTTCGAGGACTGCGACATTGAGGAAGACGTCACTACGCCAGCTGTTCGACGTCTCGACGTCCAGCCACCAGGTGCTTGACGCCGGCGATTCGGCCAAGCCAAGGGCAGTGAATGCCGCGGCCGCATCACTGAAGGAGTCGGCCGCCGCGTTGTAGCCATAGTCATAGGCGCACGCGGCGGTATCCGGGTTCGCCGCATCGCAGATTCGGGGCGTGGTCTGACCAACCGGCCAGTGCTTCGAGAGTGCCGGCCCCGGATTCCCGGTGTTCGCATAGAGCCCGGCTGTTGCTCCGCCGGCCCACGCCAGCTCGCTGGCCAGACAGGGGTTCGGGCTGAAGATGATCCCTCGGTTGACCCCGACGATCCCGAAGGCCGGATTCGCGGGGTACGGGGCGTCGCATTGCGGCCACGAGATGTCGTATCCGATCCCCGACGTGCTTGCGGCGGTCGTCGCTGCACGATCGACGCGCTGGGTCGAGGCGGCGAGGCCGACGGCTGGCGTCAGCCCGATCACAAGCAGGGCGGCCATGGCCGCACGGACGAATCTCAAACGCGATCCCTTCTGGTCGTCGAGCTCGCATTCAATGCGGATCGAAGACCCCGTCGAGGGCGTAAGGGTACCCCGATGCGCCTGGGAGCGCGCAAGTGGACAACGGTCCCCGGTGAGGATGGTCCTGCTGGCGGCTGGCGGGTCGGGTGGGCGAGTCCCGGCGCTGGCGGTCGCACGGCGGATCCTGAAAGTCCTAGGGCGTGACGATCACCTTGCCCCGGGCTCGGCCCTCGTCAACCAGGCGCAGCGCGTCAACGACCTCGCTCAACGGGTATCGCCGATCGATCACCGGCTTGAGCCTGCCCGCGGCGATGAGCTCCGTCAGGGTCGCTACGTCCTCCGGCTTGAACGGCTTCCACCACAGGAGCAGGCCCGTCCACTTCCCGGTCGCCCTGGAGATCATCGGCCCCACGATCATGGCCTGGAGGATCCGGCTCGCGTTACCGCCGAGCGTGACGAACACGCCCTTCGGTCGCAGCGCGCGACGGGCTTCAAGCACGGTGTGGTGGCTGTCGACATCGAGGATCCAGTCGTACCGGTCGCCGGTCGTGACGTAGTCGACCTGGGTGTAGTCGATGACGTGGTCTGCGCCGAGCGACCGGATGAGGTCCAACTTGTCGGTGCTGTCGACGCCGGTCACCTCCGCGCCGAGCGCCTTCGCGACCTGCACCGCGAACGGACCGACGTTGCCGCCCGCACCGCTGATCAGGACCTTGTCCCCGGTCTGGACCGTCCGGCCGCCCCGCAGCCGAAGCCCCTGCACGGCGAGGACGGCCGCGTGCGGCAGAGTCGCCGCGTCCTCGAAGCTCATCCCGACGGGAATCGACTGGAAGGCCGTCTCCGGCGCAGACGTACTCCGCGAAGCTGCCCTGGCCGAAGCTGAACAGGTCAGCGAAGACCGCGTCGCCGGGCTTGAACCGGGTGACGCCCGGACCGACGGACTCGACGACGCCCGCCGCATCGAGCCCGATCCGCGGGTTCCGCGGGGCGCGGACTCCCATGAAGAACCGCGCGAACCATGGCTTGGCCTCGATTCCGTCGAGGTCGGCCCGATTGATGGACGCCGCCCGGACCCGGACGAGGACCTGATCGTCCGACGGGACGGGCACATCGATCTCCCGCAGTTCGACGACGTCGGTGGTGCCGTATCGCTCATTGATCGCGGCTTGCATCGCTCCCCTCCCCTGCGCGGCAAGGATAGGGCGTCGGTGGTTTCGTGGACGCCCAGGCCTGTGGCCGACGGGCAGGGACGGATCGGGCGCTTTGTAGGGAATCACCCGATGCCGCTCTCGCGTCTCGCGACGTAGCGTCGGGTATGGCGCAATGCGGCCGAGGTCGCGTCCCCATCCAGCCTATGTGGAGATCAGTCATGCCGAGACCCGACGTACGAACCCGGCTCATCGCGTTCTTTGGCGCCGTGGTCCTGATCACGGCGGGGATCGGACCCGTGGCCGCCGCCCCACGACCGACCCCGCCGGCTTCGTCGGCCGGTTCGGCCGTGGCCGGCCCCCCGGCTGCCCGCGCCGACAGCCTGGTCACCGATGAAGACACCGCTCGGTCGATCGACGTGCTCGCGAACGATTCCGGTGCCCTCGATCCTGCGTCGCTGACGGTGACCGCGCCGTTCCACGGTGGCGCGTCGGTCGACCAGGCCACGGGCCTCGTTCGGTATCAGCCCGCTCTCCATTACAACGGACCGGACTCCTTCAATTACACCGTCTGCGACGCAAGCGCCGCATGCACCTCGTCGTCCGTCGGCGTCACGGTTCAGTTCTTTGGACGGTACCGGCTGATCGGGAGTCATTCGCCGCTGCCCGGGGGTGGATCCCTGCAGACCCAACTCCCGGACGGAACCGGGAAGAGCGAACCGATCGTCAGCGCGTTCGGCCAGCGGACGGCCATGTCGCCGGACGGGACATGGCTGGCGATCACGGGTGGCGACGCGGTCATCTTCAAGTGGACGGCCACCGATGACGACAGGGCATTCTATGCATTGCCGACCACGGATTCTCCATCGTGGTCGGCCTCTGGAGCCTTCCTCATCGTCGGTTCCGGTTCCAACATCTACCGGTTCCCCGCTCCGACCCCACCGACCGACATCGACCCGCCGCTGCTCAAGGAACCGACGCAGTTCACCTACGACATCCCGGATGGCACCGGTGGCACTGTCACGGTCCCGGTCATCGGCTACCACCCGTCCTGGGGCGAACGCGGCGTCGCGTTCGAGAACTGGACGGAGTACGTCGATCCCATCAATGTCGTCGACCATATCGGCATCGCCCTGGTCCCCGAGCCCGGGATCGCCCCTGCGGTGCTCTTCGATGGGAGCTACCACGATCCAGATTGGTCGTCCGATGGGCGTCTGGCCGTTGGGTGCCCGCAAGGCCTGTGCGTGGGCGCCCCGAACCCGGCCGGGGAGTACACCTCGCTTGCTCCGCTCCCGGGAAATCTCCCCGCCCAGGATCCGAACGACATCCGTTGGTCTCCCGACGCTTCCAAGATCGCCTTCTCGAACATGGTCGTCAACGCCGATGGGTCAACCGCCAACGGTTCGCGCGTCATCCGTGAAAATCGGACCGACGTCAATACGACCGATCTAAGCTGGGATACCAGGCCGTACAGCCGGCCGGTCGCGCCATGGGCCCGAGATGGCCAGCTCGCATATCAGCGTGGTGACCGCTCGGGTGCGGCCAGGCACGGCCTGCAGGCCTCCAACCCGGATGCGAGCGGCGGACGCTCGATCGTCGAGACCGCGGACAGTCGGACTGTGATCGCTCCGGTGTGGTCGCCCGACGGACGACGGCTCGCGTTCCTCGCGCCGGACACGTCATCGAGCCTGTATGAGCTCGTTGTCATGAACGGCGACGGCACGGGTCGCCTGCGGCTCGCCGGCCAGGCCTACGGCGAGATCGCATGGTCGCCCGATGGCCAGGAGATCCTCTTCAGCGTCAACAATTGCTGTGCGCACGGCTTGTTCGCCATCCATCCCGATGGCACCGGCCAACGGAAGATCTTGGAGACGGGCGTGCGCTATCCGTCGTACTCGCCCGATGGTCAGTTCATCGTCTTCCAGCAGGGTGACGGCCAGACGGCCCGGGTCGCGTACATGCGTGCGGATGGGTCTGCGCCGCCGGCTCTGTTGCCCGGTCTCGGCACGTCGACTTCGTCAGAGCCGGCGATCGCCCGGGATGGAAGGCTCGCATTCTCGAGCGTCTACATCTACGTCGCTCAGATGCTGTGGGACCCGACGCCACTGGCATGGAGCGTTCACCAGATCACCTTCGACACGCTCACACCGATCAAGCACAGCGACATGCAGCCGGCCTGGTCACCGGACGGGACCGCGCTCGCCTACAGCCGCGTCGACGATCCGCAGGCCGTCGGTCCGGACTCCTTCCAGCGTCTGTACCTGGTCAACGATGACGGTAGTCGCGACACCCTGATTGCGCGTTCCGATATCTACGAGTTCACCCACCCGACGTGGGGACCGCGACCCGATGCCACGCCGCCACCGACGATCAGCGCGGTCGTCCCGAGCAGCGGCCCGACAGCCGGTGGCACGGCCGTGACCATCAGCGGCACGGGCTTCGGCGGACCGGGCACGACCGTTCGCTTCGGCGGGGTCCTGGCGACGGTCACCGGCGGTTCGGCGAGCTCGCTCAGTGCGACCAGCCCGGCCCACGCAGCGGGTGCGGTCGACGTCGTGGTGACCAACCCCGACGGCCAGACCGTGACCCAGACCGCCGCCTTCACCTATGCCGCTGCCACGCCGCCACCGACGATCAGCGCGGTGAAGCCCGCCAAGGGTTCGATCAAGGGCGGTACCAAGGTCACGATCACAGGCACTGGCTTTCGAGCTGGCATGACAGTGACCTTCGGCGGGATCACCGGCGTCGCGATCGTCATCCAGGCTCCGAACAAGGCGACGATGAAGACACCGGCTCACGCCCGCGGAGTGGTCGATGTCGTGGTTATCAATCCGGACGGTCAGCGCGCGACCGCGGCCCGCGTCTTCATGTACAACTGAGGACGACGGACGCGGGGTCCGTTACGTCGCCACGCACCAGCAGGGCCCCGGCCACCGACGAGGTCCGACATCGTGCCGGGCCGGGAGGCCAACACCTGACGCCTCGCGATGGTGCCTCGACGCACCATCGGAGGCCCGCTGGCCGACGCGCGGACCGCGGGATGCATCACGACGGCCGGTCGACTCGGTGCCGCCCGTCACCGGGAACCCTCTGGCGCCCCTTGTCGCCGTGCCCCTACTCTGGCTACCCTTCGACGCCCGGGACGACACCAAGACCCGGTCCAGCGACCGACGGGACAGTTCCATGCGACGCATTCCACGGCGCGGCATCGCCATCCTGATGGCCCTGATCGTGCTCGCCACCATCGAGGTCGCGCCGGCGAGCGCGGCCACCGTCCAGCGGACCTGGTCCGCCACGCTTAGTTCAAGCGTGCCCAACGGGACGATCAAGCTCCGCGCATACACCAATGGCGTGGGCGCCATCTCGTACAGCCTCAAGAACCTGCGAACGAATACGAGCTATGGGGTCCAGATCCGCAACGGATCCTGCGCGCACCTGGGCACGATCGTCGCCAGACCGGTCGGGGTCGCGACCTCCCCGACCGGGACGGTGTCGCACAGCGATATCGTGTACCCGGCGGCGATGTCCAAGATCTGGCCGGCGGCCCGCGGGTCGAGCTTCGCCATCAGGATCCTGAGCGGGACGTCGATCAAGTGCGGCAACTTCACGTTCACCCGGGCGACCCGGGTCTCGGTGCCGAGCCTCCATATCGATCTGCCGATCATTCGCGGATCGGGCTATCCGCTGTGTGGGGCGGCGCTCTATCTGCCGTCGCTGTCCCAGCCCCGCGAGCCTGGGATCACGTTCATCTACGCCCACGCCCGGACCGGGATGCTCTTGCCGCTGCTAAAGCGATCCAAGATCAACGGCGGGGCGAGCCTGATCGGCATGACGGTCAAGGTCTGGACCAGCGACAGCCGGGTCACCTACTACCGGATCGACCGGGTCCGCCGGAACGTGACGACGATGGCCGGTGCCTTCACCCTGACCCGCGAACGGCTGTGGCTCCAGACCTCCACCGGACCGAACTATCGCTACCCCAAGCTCGTCGTCGAGGCGTCCCGCTACAAGACGCTCACCACGACGAACTGGGCGTCACACCCGAAGCCGCGGCCGTACCGCTGCTGAACTACCCTCGTCCGGAGCGAGGTGATCGATGACGACGAGACGGGTAGCCTGGCGCCGTTCCGACGAGGTGCTCAGCGACGAGCACTGCACGCTGACCGTGCGCGATGGCGGGCTCTCGTTGGTCGGCACGGTCCTGGGCGCACAGGAGGGCTTGCCGGTCCGCGTCGAATACCAGGTGCTGGCCGACGCCGCCGGCCTGACGACGGCCGTCCACGTCCGCGACCTGCGCGCCTTCGAGCAGCGAACGATGACCCTCGAGCGCGACGCCAAGGGCAACTGGAGCGTCGACGGCACCGCCGTGAAGACGCTCAAGGGTTGCACTGATGTCGACCTCGGTTGCAGCCCATCGACCAACACCCTGCCCATCCGCCGGCTGCGGCTCGGGATCGGCGCGGCGAGCACGATCAGGGCCGCCTGGATCCGGTTCCCCGAGCTCACCGTGGTCAAGGCCGCCCAAACCTACACTCGCCTTGACGAGTACACCTATCGATATGCCAGCGGCACCTTCAGCGCCGAGCTGACGGTCGATGACGACGGGCTCGTCGCGTCGTATGCGGAATGGCAGCGGACCGCGCTCTCGATGGGGCCTAACGACACCGAGCCGCTGGACGCCACACGCTAAAGACCCGGTCCTGACATCGACGGAGGTGACGACATGACGAAGGTGCTGGCGGGCATCACGACCTCGCTCGACGGCTACATCACGGGGCCCAACGACGGGCCGGACAAGGGTCTGGGAGAGGGCGGCGAGCGGTTGCACTACTGGGTCTTCGGCGGGCCGTGGTCGTATGCCGAGGAACCCCGCGGCGAGCCGATCGGTGCCGACAAGACATACCTCGACGAGATGAGGGCCAGGACCGGGGCGGTCATCGGTGGCCGTGGCACGTTCGAGGCCGCGGACCGCTGGGGCGGCAGCAACCCGTGGCCGGTCCCCTTCTTCATCCTCACCCACCATCCCGACGACGCTCCTCATGATGCCGGGTTCGAGTTCGTGCTCGACCTCGACGAGGCGATCGGCCGGGCTCGCGGCGCGGCCGGCGAGAAGGATGTCGACATCATGGGCGGCGCCGACGTCATCCGGCAGGCGCTGGCGGCCGGTCACGTGGAGGAGCTCACGATCTCGATCGCGCCGGTCATCCTGGGCGGCGGCAAGCGCCTGTTCGATGGCTTCGACCGATCGATCGACCTGGAGCTCATCCGAACGCTCCAGTCTCCGTTCGCCACGCATCTCAGCTACCGGGTGCGCCGCTGACCGTCCGAGATGAACCCGATGGTGCCGGCCGAGGTCCCCAGCAACTGGCTGGTGTACTTCACCGTCGACGACGTCGATCAGTCGTTCCGGAAGGCGCTCGATGCAGGCGCGCGCGAGCAGCTGGCGCCGATGGACTTCCCCGGCGGCCGCATGGCGATCGTCAGCGATCCGCAGGGAGCCTCGTTCGGGCTGCTCCAGGTCGCCGCGTCCTGAGTTCGGAACACTCACCTCGCTGATAGTCGGCGGCATTCGAGACCGACCGAGGCCAAGCAGAGGCCCGTCCCGGGGGGGGCGGGCATCTTGCTGTGTGCGAACGGTCCTATCGGGATCAGCACAAAGGGGCCGAACGGCCCCCGAAAAGGGCATCGCTCGCTCATAGCGGCCCGGGTCACCGTCATCGACTATGGCCACAGGATCAAAACGTGGCCGCAGACGCTGGCCAGATGACAGAAGGGATGTTCCCCAAATGCCCAGTCGTTTCAAGAAGCTCGGCCTGGCGCTCATGGTCGCCGGCCTCGCGTTCGTCCTCGTGGGCGGCTACACGCTCATCAAGACCCAGGAGGGCGCCAAGTCGCTCAGCACGTTCAGTTCCGTCCAGAACGTCACGCTCAAGTACAACGACCAGGGCCAGCTCACGGACGGCGGCAAGGTCGAAGGCGCCACCGCGATCATGAGCCTGCTCACGAACGACTGGGGCTACCCGGTCGTCGCCGCGGACTTCAACCCGAATGACCCGATCGTGAACACGGCCAGCGAGTACATGTACCAGATGGCCACGGTCACCGAGCACACCCTGAATGCCAAGGTCACCGTCACGCTTCCCGCGGACGTCACCACCGCCAAGGGCGATGTCGTCAAGGCAGGTAGCTACGAATTCCAGAACGACGGCAGGTACTGGACCGGCTTCGACCGGACCGACCCGATCCAGGCCGCAGCTCGTGAGCAGATCTGGACCGGCACCGCACTGGCCCTCGTCGGTCAGCTCGGCGTCGGCACCGTCACCGCTTCGGCCCTCCAGATGGGCCTCGGCATCGCCGGCATCGCCGGTGCCATGGGCGGCTTCCTCTTCCTCTTCGGGATCGGCATCATCTGGGCCACCCGACCCGAGACCGAGAAGGCGCTCGAAGCCAACAAGCAGCGCGGAGCCGGCAAGCTGGAGCCGACCACCCTCCCCGTCTGACCGTTCTCGCCTCAACACAGATCCGGCCCCGAGCGATCGGGGCCGGATCTCTTTGTGTGTCCCGTGAACGATCCGTTCGGGTCTGGCCACGGCGGCACGATGGCGGCCTTGTCGGTATCCTCGACCCACAGCGATTGGACCGTGGACAGGAGGCAGCGATGGATTTCAACAGCATCCTCATCGGGTCCGAGGACCCGGAACGGCTCGTCGAGTACTACAGTCGCGTGCTCGGGGCACCGGCATTCTCTGATAACGGCTACACGGGCTGGCAGATCGGTTCCGGGTTCGTGACCGTCGGCCCGCACTCCGAGGTCAAGGGCCGCAATGTCGCCCCTGGTCGGATGATCTGGAACATCGAGTCGACAGACGTCACGGGCGACTTCGAGCGCATGAAGGCAGCCGGGGCGATCGTCATCGCGGAGCCGTACGGCTTCGAAGGCGCGCCAGGCTCGTCGATCGCGACCCTCGCCGATCCGGACGACAACTACTTCCAGCTCATGACGCCGATGGAGCCGCAGCCCAGCGCCGAGTAGCTCCAAGCCTGGCCGAGGCGGACGACACCGCCAGGAGCGCGATCTAGTCCAGGGCCAGGATGTGGACCGCCACGGGAGGCACGCGGTCATAGGTCTCGGTCGCGGCGACCATGCCGTCCCCGGGCACGTCGAGCGCCCGGACCAGTGCGTCGGAGAGGAGCGCGTAAGGCCGCGGACCGACGACCTCAGCCGCGTGGTTCTTGAGCAGCCGATGGACGACGTTGACGTCCGGTCCGAGGAGCTCCTCCTGGCTGCCGACCTGCTGGATCACGTATTCGCCGTGGTGCAGGACGAACTTGAGGCCGAGCTCCCCGATCCGGGCGCACGCGTCGCAGGTGCACGTCCAGCGGGCGTTCGCCTCACCGAGACGCGCTCGGAACCCGAGCTGGCATGCCCGAAGCCGGTCGAGCAGCTCCGTCCCGTCGAAATCGACTTCCGTCACTGAGGCGACGACGAAGACGGCGTCTCCCTCGAATTTGACAAAGCGGAATGGGGGGACCAGGTCGGCCACGATCCCGTCGAGCAGGCTGGCCACCAGACCGTAGGCCGGCGGTGGCGCAGCGGCCTCGACGATCAGCTCGTAATGGGCATCGGCCACGCCCTGCAGGAAGCCGGTATAGCCCGAGATGTCCGCGAGCATAAGGGTCCCGCGCGAACGGGTCCCCTGCCCTGCCGGCCTGGCTGTCGCATCCATGGGTCGCCATTCTCACACGCAAGGGGTCGGGCGGCCCGGGCTGCCCGGGCTGGGTAAAGAGCACCGCCCGGGCCTAAAGGCGGCCCGACCGTGGGTGACGCCGGAAATGAAGGGTCGGGCGCGGCGAAGTCTGGTCGGTCGCTCGATGTCGATGCCGCCCCTGCGCTCGTAGGTTGTCCGTGATGACCTCGGCCCCGAGGTCGAAGCAGCGGCTCACCCCGCATGGAGGCAATCGAATGGCACAGGCAGGCACGACACTGGATCTCGGCAAGGCAGGCGCCACCCCCTCGAGCAAGCCGCTCGGGTTCTGGCCGGCGGCCCTCATCGTCGTGGTCGCGGTCGCGATGGTCATGGCCGTCGCGGTCGCCACCGGGACGATCAAGACGGGTTCGGCCGGCGCCCTCCAGCCCAGCCGCGCGCAGATCGAGGCGCAGCGCGATGCTGACAGCCTGCCCGTCGCGGTCGATCGAAGCTACAGCCAGGCCGAGGCGCAGCGCGGCACGGCGCTGCTGCCGGCAAGCAAGGCCGCGGGGAGCGCGCCGCAGCACGGCGCCGTCCTGTCGATCCACCGCGCGAAGGGCTACACCGATATCGACGCGCAGCGCGACCGCCGGGGCCAGCTGCCGTAATCCTCGCCTCTCCTTCGACGAGGGCCGCGCATCGGAGCGCGGCCCTCGTTCGATTCCCGCGTATCCCCCGGCCGGTGAAGTCGCGCCTGGGCCCCATCTCAGTCCTCGCGCGAGAGGACCACCACGCTGTACGGCCCGACCGACACGAGCCCGCTCTGCTCGCAGCCGTCCAGGGGCTCGCCGTCGGCGTCGAGATCGAACGATTCGTGGCTGCCGAAGTCGCGCGAGTAGCTTGCGGCGTCCGAGTTGAAGCGCACATTCCAGCGCCCTGGCGCCGGGAACCCGATCGGCAGGCCGTCGATCGTGCGGTCGGCGAAATTGGCGACGACCACCGTATCGTCGTGCGGCCCGCCGTCCAGCCAGCGATGCATGACCAGCACCTTGGCCTCCTGGTCGGCCCGAAGGATCGCCACATTCGGACCAAGCAGGCCGCGGGTGGCGCCATCCCGCGCTCGCCGGAGCGCGATCAGGTCCCGGTGCAGGCGGAGGATCCCCCGGTTCCCGCTCGCCTTTTCCCAGTCGATCGCGACGGTATCGTCGAACCAGCCGTCCTCCAGGAGCTCCTGGCCCTGGAACAGCATGGGGATCCCGGGCGATGTCAGGACGATCGCCGCACCGAGCACGGCTCGTTTCTGCGACCACCAGTTGCGGGCATCGCCGGGGGAGATCGCCTCGGGCAGGCGGACCAGGCCGTTGGCCACGTCGTCGTGCGATTCGGTGTAGATCACCCGGCTGGTGGCCGCACCCCGGCCCGTGCCCAGGATGCCGTCGGCGATGACATCGATGTCACGAGCCGCATCCTCGGCGACCTCGAGGGCCGGTCGCACCCGGCGGATGAAGCCGACGTCCCATTGGGCGGCGAACCCGGCCCCTCCCTCGTCGGTCGGAGTGACGAGGATCGGATCGTCCTCGAGGTCCTCGGCGATCGTGATCTTCCACGGCTGGCGCGCCTTGATCTCGTCGTTGATCCAGGTCATGAATGACCAGCCGTCGGGCAATGCCGAGGCCGGCGCCGGGATGCCGTCGGCATACCGGATGAAGACCGTCGAGTCGAAGCGCAGGCCGTCGCACCGGAATTCCTCGAGCCAGGTCATCGCGCTATCGCGCAGCACCGTCCGGACCTCGCCACGGCCGTAGTCGGGGCGGGTCGCGCCCCACGGCGTGACCGCCCGCGAGTCGTTGTAGAAGTAGATCCCGCCGCCGCCGCCCTCGGCCCAGCCGTCGAACCGCCAGAGGTCCAGGTCGGACGGGCCGAGGTGGTTGTAGACGACGTCGACGATGACTGCGATGCCATGGGCATGGGCGTCGCGGATGAACCGCTTGAAGGCATCCGGCCCGCCGTAGCCCGACTCGATGGCAAACAGGTGCGACGGGTTGTAGCCCCACGAGATGTCACCGGCGAACTCGAACGGCGGCATGACCTGGACGGCCGAGATGCCCAGGCGTTGCAGATACTCCAGCCGTCCGCGGGCACTATCGAAGGAGCCGCGCAGGTCGCCCGAGGCGGCGAACGTGCCAACGTGCATCTCGTAGATGACGAGGTCATCCCAGCTCGGCATCCGGAACTCATCGTCGCCCCAGTCGAAGCTCGCAGGGTCGTAGATGATCCCGTTGCCGACCGAGCTGGTCACGTGGCGTGCGTACGGATCCATCCGCGACAGGTCGCCGACGGCCGTCCGGACCGTGAACCGGTACTCGTCGCCCGGACCCGCGCCCGGGACGTCGGCGGACCACGTCCCGCCGCTGCCGTCGCCGTCCCGCTGGAGGGCCGTCCTGTCCGTGGCCCAATCATCAAAGGTGCCCGTGACGAAGGCAGCCTCCGCGTGTGGAGCCCAGACACGGAACGTGGTTCTGCCGCGGCGCGGGATGGCGCCCATCCCCGGCTGCTTCGACGGGGCGGTGCTCCTCACGCCCGGACGATAGCAGTGGCACGGCGCCGTCGTGTACCGCGGTCGTGCGCCGGCTCTCGCTACGGTTTGCGGTCGTCCGTGCCAGGGATGCCGCGCGCCGCCAGCGCGGCAGCCAGCCCGTCCAGGTCCTCGACCGTGAGATAGAGCGCGGGCGGCCTGATCGGGCCGACATGGATCGGTGTCTTGAAGTCGAGCCGGACCCCGCCCCGCGGCGAACCACCGAACGTGAGATCGCGATGACGGACGCTCATCCGGACGCCGATGGCGGTGATCCAGCGCCACGGCCCCTCGATCCGCCAGCCACTGATGTTCGCGATTGGCGTTTCCGCCGATGCCCACCCGAAGCGCGCCGTCAGGGTCTCCTCGTCGAGGTCGACCCAGGCGTTCTCGGGGCCGCGCACCCCGAACAGTCGGAGGAGTGGCCGCGATCGTGCCCCGAGCCGATAGGCAAAGCGCTGGCGTTGGCTTCCCGTCGTCAAGTCCTCCGTGGTCACGTCGTGGGTGGGGCCGCGTCCGCCCACGCACCCAGGATCTCGACCGCGCGATCCGCCCGAGCGACGATGGCGTCGGCCTCGATCGGTTCGCCCGCACCAGACGACAGGAGTGCCCCTCCGCCGACGACGATGAACGGCGTTGGCGGCCCGCAGCCTCGGAGACGTCGCGTCGCGTCGGCGAGGATCGACCCATGTTCAGGCAGCGAGGCCGACAGCGCCACCACGTCGGGCCGCCGATCTCGCACCAATGACACGAGGGCGGTCGTCGGCGTCGCGGCCCCGACGAACAGGACCTCCCAGCCATCGGCCTCGAGCAGGTCTCCCACGATGCGCGCCCCAAGGTCATGGAGCTCCCGCTCGACGGAGGCCACGATCACCAAGCGGCCGCGCGCTGGCATCCTCGGGAATCGGGTGACGAGCTCGCGAAGCATCTCCTGCACCGCGATCGTGGCAAGGTGCTCATCGGCCACGCTCGCCTCGCCGTGCTCCCACCGTCGGCCGACCTCGGCCATCGCGCTCGGCAGCATGTCGACGCACATCTCCACCGGAGACATTCCGGCGCCAAGCGCTTCGAGGATGAGCCCATTGGCCTCGGCTGGGCGTCCTTCGGACGAAAGGAGTGCCTCGGCATACCGAACCGCAAGCGTCGCCACGGGATCGGCGGTGTTCATGTTCCTGAGTCCACGCGCCCATCATAGGGGCGTCGTGTCGCTGGTCGGCGACGCGCGTCGTTCCCTGGGAACCGCCAGCTAGCCTCCCCGGGGGCCTCGCTCGTGCCACACTGACTAGGCCGCCCGGTCCTGATGCCATCCGCGGCGACCAGCTGGAGGGGGCCCATGCGTCAACATCGCCCGACCGCCCGTTCCGCTGCCCAAATGGCGGCCTCGTGACCGTCTCGTGACCGTCGAACTGGTCGCGGCGGCGCTGCTGATCGCCGTCCCGATCGCGTTCAACCTCGCCTTCTTCGAGCTCGCGCGTGCCTTCAACTACCCGAACATCCTGCGCCGGGAACCGGATGAGATCCTGCGTCGGTTCGCGGCCGGTGGATCGGGCCTCATCGTGCGCTGGGAGGCGCTGCTGCTGAGCGCGCTGGCCATGCTCCCCCTGGCGGCGCTGCTCGGGGTCCGTGCTCGCAGCGCCGCCTGCGCTGGCCGTCGCTTCGGTCGTCGTGGGCTCGGCCGCAGCCCTCGTCCAGGCGCTTGGTCCGATTCGCTGGCCATTCGCCGTCCCGGAGCTCGCTCGGCGATACGTGGCCGCGCCCGAGGGTCCGGATGGCGATGCGGCCCGTCGCTCGGTGGAGGTCGTCTTTGCCACGCTCCATCGCCTGCTGGGCGTCGGGATCGGCGAGCACCTGGGCTCATGTTGACCGGGTCGTGCACCCTGCTCATCGCCGCATCGGTCCTGTCAACCGCGGTTTTGCCGGCATGGCTGGGCATCGTCGGTTTGCCGATCGGGCTGGCGCTCCTGGTCGGCACGCTCGAGTTCGTCGGGCCGAACGAGCGCGATGGCTGGGTGCTGGTCGGCACGATCGTGCCCGTCGCCTGCATCGCCTGGTCGATCTGGCTCGTCGCACTGGGCCTATTCCTGATCGTCTGACGCATCCTGCCGCCTACCCGCCACGTGCCTTTCTGTCAGGAAACGGCGCGAACGGTGGTCAGATATGCGCCCCAGGGCTCGTAGTCACGACGTCGGGGCTACTGAGGGCTCTGTGCCGTGCGATCCCCGCTCAGCGTCTCTGCTCGAGGGCCTGCGGACCGACGAAAACGGCCTGGAAGTCTGCCGAACAGTCCCTCCATACATATCTGACCAAGCCGACCGTACCCGCAAGGCCCAATCGCCTTGTCGCATCGGCGGCGGACAGGGTCGCCAGCTCAGGTCGGCGACGCGCGGATTCGGCTGGCATCTGCCCGCCAGCCGTGACAGGATTCGACCATGCCACTCGACGGTGACTACGCACCCAGCACGGCCGGCTGGGCCCGCAAGCAGGCCGACCGATATGAAGCGACGGGCGGCGAGGAGGCCAACGACCTGCGCGGCCGCCCGATCATCGTCCTGACCTCGGTCGGGGCCAAGACCGGCAAGCTCCGCAAGACCGCGCTGATGCGCGTCGAGCATGACGGCAAATACGCGGTCGTCGCCTCCATGGGTGGCGCTCCGGCGAACCCGGTCTGGTACCACAACCTGAAAGCCAACCCGCTCGTCGAGCTCCAGGATGGCGACAGCAAGCGCGACTATCTTGCGCGCGAGGTCAGCGGCGACGAGAAAGCCGTCTGGTGGGAGCGCGCCGTCGAGACGTGGCCCGACTACGCCAGGTACCAGACGAAGACCGAGCGCCAGATCCCGGTCTTCGTGCTCGAGGGCACGGAGATCGACCCCGACCGCCGACCCTGGTCGAACACAGGACGCCGATGACCGACCGCAGGGACGGGTTCGCCCCACCACCGACCACCACCTCGATCGAGGGCGAGGAGTGGAGCGGCGCCGATCTGACCGGGCGTCGCTTCCAGGCGGTCCTCTTCATCGAGGTCGACCTGTCCGAGGTGCACGCCCGAGGCGCGGGGTTCATCGACTGCACGTTCCGCGATGTCCGGTTCAATGCTTCGTCATTCGCCGACGGCGCGTTCACCAACTGCACGTTCACCCGTTGCTCGTTCTTCGAGGTCACGTTCAGCCATTGCAAGATGGTCGGTAGCATGTTCGACGGCTGCACGTTCGGGCCGATCGCAGCGGAGGGCGGCGACTGGTCGCTCGTCGGCCTCGCCGGCGCGGATCTGCGCAAGGGCTCGTTCCGCGACCTGCGGATGCGCGAGGCGGATCTCAGTGCCGCCCACTTCGACGACGCGACGGTCCGCGATGTCGACCTCACCGGTTCGTGGCTCCACGAGACGTCCTTTCATGGCGCCGACCTGCGTGGCAGCGAGCTGGCCGGGCTCGACCCGCTCACGACGGACGTGCGCGATGCCCTGATCGACGTCGATCAGGCGATGGTGATCGCGGCCGGGCTGGGTCTCCGCTTCGGCTAGCGACGACCGACCGGTCAGCCGACGAGCGCCTCGAGCTCGGTGACCACCGACGATGGTGCAGGCATCCCGGCGATCTCGGTCCGGAGCGAGCCGGCGACGGTCGCGAAACCCGGCTCCTCGATGAGCCGCGTGACGGCCCGACGAACCGTGTCCGGCGTCAGGTCATCGGGTCGCAACTGGACCCCCACGTCCGATTCGGTCATCCGGGCGGCGTTCATGAACTGGTCCGCCCCCTGCGGGACGGCCAGCATTGGGACCGCTGCGGCCAGCGCGCCGAGCATCGCGCCCGACCCTCCGTGGCTGATCATCACGGCGGCGTGGCGAAGCACCTGCGGTTGCGGGATGAAGCGCTCCACGTAGCGGCCCTCGGCTGGCGGGCCGAGATCGGCCGGATCGATCGCCGCGCCCACGGTGACGACGACGTCGAGTGGTTCCGACGCCAGACCCGCCAGGATCGTGCGGAAGATGGCGACGGCATTGAAGATCGTGCCCATCGTCAGGTAGACCAGCGGCCGCGACCCACGCGTCGCGATCCATGCCGCGAAACCGTCATGGGCCGCCGACTCGAGCTCGACCGGTCGCAGCGCGATGCGGTGCTCGATCGCGGCGATCTCCGGGAACTGGAGGCTGGGCGGGCAGACATCGAGGTAGGGCTCGCCATTGATCCCTCCGACGCCTGGGTTGGCCACGCCGAGCGACGCGCTGATCGGAGCCAGCACGTCGGTCGCCCGTCGACGTGCCAGCGGCGGTCGCAGCAGGCCGAAGGAATGCTCGAAATGCGGGATGCCGGCAGCCTCGGCGGCGATCGCGCCGGCCATCTCGCCGCTGTCATGGATCAGCAGGTCCGGTCGCCAGCGGGCGATGAGCGGCGTCAGGTCGGCGAGCATCGGCGGAACGCGGACCTGCCCGAACATCCCCGGCTGTAGATACGCGGCTCGGTCCTCAGGTGCGATGGCGTCCCAGCCCGGGGTCATGGCCACGAACCTGGCCAGCGCGTCGGCGTGGTCGAGGCCCGCCGGGAACGCGGTGAAGCCGGCCTCGACCACCGAGCGGCAGAACCCGGGATCGGTGGCGAACGCGACGTCATGCCCCGCCCGCTCGAACGCCCGCGCCAGCGGGACCAGCGGGTTGAAGTGCCCGAACCCGATCACGCAGCTGAACAGGACCCGCATGTCAGGTCGCCCTCAGAGCGGCGTCCGGGCCGATCGGGTCACGCCCCACCATCGAGCGGCGGAACAGACCCGTCCGTGGGACCGCGCCAGAAGCGACCGATGCTCGCTCGTCGACCCTCGCCGCGCCCTTCATCGCGGAAGCCTACCTTGACCGGGGATCCGACCTGTGGCCCGCGGTGTCGTGCGGACCGGCTAGCCCTGATCGAGCCGCGCGATCCGAATCATCGGGATGTCGCGCCCGGTCTGCTCGGGATAGCCGGCGAACCACGGGAGGGTTGCCACGTTCTGGTCCCACAGCCGGGCGCGCTCGGATTCGGGTGCAACGGTTGCCTTCGCCTCGAACGTCCGGTTCTCGGCTTCCACCGCGACATCGGAGTTTGCCCGGATGTTGGCAAGCCAGGCCGGGTCCTTCTTCGAGCCGCCGGCGGTTCCGGCCACGACGTAGTCATCACCGTCGCGCGACCAGGTCAGGATCGCTCGCCTGGGCTGGCCCGTCGACGCACCGGTCGAGGTCATGACGAGCAGCGGATGACCCTGGAGCGGTCCCGCCGTCACCTGGCCATCGTGCGCTCGCATGTCGGCGATCATGTCGTCCTCGAACGTCGATTCAGCTCCGTCGGTCATCGGTCGCCTCCTCCGCGTGTTGTGCGGCATCCCCGTGTCGCATGTTGCGCATACAACGATCTCACGATCGCGCGGAGTGTGCATCCGCCCCCACCCAAACGACGGACAGGCAAACGGCCGAGCACTCCTGGACGAGGGGTGCCCGGCCGCGCGCCGTCGATCAGATGACCCATCAGCCCTCGGCGAGCATGGCCTCGAGCCGATCCCAGGTCTCGACCGCGCCGGCGATCATCCCGCTGGCCAGCGCGCCTTCGATCTCCTCGGGCGATCCGAAGTGCCCGACCGAGCGGACCGTCGTCCTGCCATCGACATCGTCGAACGTGAAGTCCTCTGGCCCGCCCTGGGGACCGACACCTTCGACGTCGTACATGAACGTCCAGGTGAACGTCGCCGGCGGGTCGACCTCGAGGTACTCACCGTAGAACACGACGTCCTCGCGATCGGGCGCACTGCTCAGGTAGCGCCATCGGCCGCCCTTCCGGACGTCCATCTCGACCACCACCGTCGTCGTGCCGTACGGTCCCCACCAGCGCGGGATCAGTTCGGCATCTGTGAAGGCCTTCCAGACCAGCGCCCGCGGCGCGTCGAAGGTCCGTTCGAAGACCAGATCCGTTCCGTCCGAGTAGACGCGCGTCGTGTCAGTCCGAAGTCGTTCCATCACCATGATCGTGCTCCTTCTCCTGTTCCGGCTCCTGGCTCTGTACTTCGCGAAGGAAGGCATCGAGTCGCTCGAAGCTCTCCTCCCAATGCGGGCGGTATTGGTTCACCCAGTCCGAGACGTCGCGCAGTGGTCCGGCCCGCAGGCGGCGGGGCCGCCACTGCGCCTGCCGGCCCTGCTCGATCAGACCGGCCCGCTCCAGCACCCGAAGATGCTTGGAGATCGCCGGCTGGCTCATGTCGAACGGAGCGGCAAGATCCTTGACCGTCGCCTCCCCGGCCGCCCGACGCGCCCGGGTCGCGCGGCAGGTCGGGGCGGCGCGAGCGGCGCACCGGGCGCGGCGGGGGGGGGGCGGCTGCCGTCGGGTCGGGGGATGTGACGGGCGGCGCAGGCGCGGAGTACGGGCATGTTGGGGACGCCGAGTTCGGCGAAGCGTCGGCGGATTTCGTCGGCGGCTTTTTCGAGTTCGTGGG
>JBBQVJ010000026.1:0-20182 GCA_038211705.1 Candidatus Limnocylindrales bacterium
CGGCTCGAGCAGATTGATGCACCGCAGCAGCGTCGACTTGCCGGATCCGGACGAGCCGATCAGACAAACGACCTCGTGCTCGGCGACCACGAGGTCGATCCCGCGCAGCACCGCGAGCGCACCGAACGACTTGTGGAGGCCTTCGATGCGGAGCGCTTCGGTCATCGGGCGACGCCCTGCGCGGCCTGCCGCCGGTCGCGGGCGACCAGCCAGTCGACGAGGTGGATGACCGGGATGGTGACGACGATGAAGACCAGCGCCACGCCGATGAGCGGTGTGAAGTTGTAGGTCGCCGCCGACTTGATCTGCGCGTACCGGAAGATCTCGACGACCCCGATGAACGAGACCAGTACTGTGTCCTTCTGGAGCCCGATGAAGTCGTTGAGGAGCGGCGGGATCACGCGCCTGACGGCCTGCGGGACGACGACATATCGGAGCGATTGGAAGCGGGACAGCCCCAGGGACCGGGCGGCCGCCTCCTGGCTGGGGTGGATCGATTCGATCCCCGCCCGATAGACCTCCGAGACATAGGCGGCATACACGAGCGTCAGCGCCACGATCCCGAACAGCCGCTGGTCGGTCCGCGGGTCGAACAGCCCGAGACCTACGACCCCGAACCCGATGACCGTGACGACGACAAGGCCGGGGATCGCCCGGAAGACGTCCGTGTAGATATTCGAGATGACCCGGATCGGCAGGAATGCCGGCCCGTTGAGGCCTCGCATCACGGCCAGCACCAGCCCGAGCGGCAGGACCAGGACCTCGACGATCAGGAACAGCTGGATGTTGACGACGAACGCGGACAGCAGTCCCGGCAGCGATTCGCGCAAGATCGGGCCGTTGAAGAACGACGTCTGAACGGCCGGCCAGCCCGGCGCGTGAACGATGATCCAGCCGAGCCCGCCGAAGACGACGATCGAGCTGACGAGCGCGATGACGCTCGAACGAATCGCTCGCGGGTCGATCCTCCGGCGCCCGCGTGCCGCCTGACCGCGTTCGGTCATGGCCTCCTGGTCCTCGCAGCCGCGGGGCCGTCTACGGCTTGAAGACCGGGACCGCGTCCTGGAACGGTAGCCACTTGCTGGCAAGGGTGTCGAGTGTGCCGTCCGCGGTCAGCGAGTCGATGGCTGTGTTCACACAATCGGTCAGCGGGCTACCCTTGGTCAGGGCGGCGCTGAAGTATTCGGGCGTCCCGCCGTCGAACTGGCCGACGATCGTGGCGTTATCGACCTGGACGTTGGTGATGAAGTCCGCGGTCGGCAGGTCGACGACGACGCCGTCGATCGTCTTGTTCCCAAGGGCCTTGATCGCCAGGTCGTTCGTGTCGTACACCAGCGCCGGCTTGGTCGGCGCGATGATCGCTGCGATCGCGTCGTAGCTCGTCGTTCCGACCTGTGCGCCATAGACGTGATCCTTCAGCTCGGCGACCGTCGTGGCCTTCGCCAGGGGGCTGCTCTTGAGGACGACAAGGGCCTGATTCCCGAAGTAGTACCCCTTCGAGAGGTCGGCCGTCTGGGTCCGTTCGGTCTTGTAGTTGACCTGGTTGAGGTCGAAGTCGAAGGTCTTGGGTCCGGGCGCAAACGAAGTCGCGAAGGGCACCACGACCCACGTGACATCAGTCTTGGCAAAGCCGAGACGGTCGGCGATGGCGTAGCCCACGGCGCTCTCGAAGCCCCGGCCGTTGGTCGGGTCACCGAGCTCCCAGGGATCGGTCTTGGTGCCGTCGGCGTTCTCCGCGAAGTACGGCGGGTAGGCCGGGTTATCGGTTCCGATAGTCAGCTTGCCGCCGGTCACCGTGGGCAGATTCGCAGCCGCGCAGGCGTCGGGCGTGGCGGAGGGCGCCACGGAGGGCGCGGTCGAGACCACAGCTGCCGACGGTGGCGCGGCCGAGGCGGCTGGCGTCGGGCTGGACCCACCGCTCGTACAGGCGGCGGCCAGGATCGCGACCAGGCCTAGGGAGATGATCATTCGTCGCATCGGTGGGTTCCTCAAGGCTGCGGGGACGCGCGAGAGTGTACCTGTGCCTGGCAGGGGTGTCCCAGTGACCTGGCAGGAGTTGACCTCCGGCGCGCAGGCCGCAACAACCGGCCCGGACGCACCGAAGCGGCGTGTCCACACGACAAGTTTGTCCGGCGGCTCCGGACGTGAGTTGAACGAAAGACGGCGGGTGCCGGTTCGTCAGGCGGGCCGGCACCCGGACACGGTGGTGCCCATGGCACCGCAATTTGTCTGAATCGTAGGGTTCCCTGAGGCGCGCGATCCGCCTACGATGTCAGGACTGTCCGCGAGCCAGCCCCGGTCCGCGGCATGTATTCCCCGGAGGTCACATGCGACGACTCGTGGCACCATTTCTCGGCGCCGTCCTGCTCCTATCCTCGGCCGGTGCCGTAGCCGCCCAGGACACGGCTCTTGTCGATCCGTTCGGCTGCGCGATCTTTACCGACGGCTCCATGACGGTCGAGCCCGGTGCGCCCATCCTCCTTCGAGGCGGCTGGACCGCCACGACGAGAGGCCAGATCGAAGCGTTCAACCGCGACGCGATCTGGATCAACACGGTGAACGGAACGTCGATCGACGTCAGGCCGTACCTCACCGCGCCGTTCCAGATCGACCGCAAGTTCTGGGCGGTCCTCTGGTACTACCCGCTCCCCCCGCTCGCTCTCGGCGAGACGATGCATCTGACTACCGATCTGGTTCTGAGGCACCCGGTCTACGACGGTTCTTCCTTGTATAGGGCGGGCTCGGCTTACGGCGGTCCACAAACCTGCGACGTAGCGGGAGCTCGCAATCCCATTTGAGGCCCTACATCCGGCGACGCGGCCTGATCAGAGAAGCGCCCAACGGCCCCGATACGCCCGGAGCGCGCCCAGATGCGCTCTGGGCGTATCGCTGTCCTGACCCAAATCCAGATCGAATGCGTCCGCCTCGACCTCGAGCATCGCCGCGATCGCCGCCCGCATTGCGTCCAGAGCCGCCCATCGGTCGCGTGCGGCCACACGGAGACGCCGGGAAGCCCCACGGCCGTCCTGCCTCCCCTGTAGGCGGTATCCGGGCCGCTCGCCACGGCTCACCATCCTCCGGGCCGCTCGGACCGCGGATGCCTGTTTCTGTACTCGGAGACGCCGCGTCGTGCCATCGCGACAGGTGTCAGATAAGCCGCGACAGGTAGGGTGGCGGCGGCCCCGGCTCTACTCCGTAGTACGCCATCGGCGCGAGAGAAGCGCCATGACGAGGACGCCGACCAGCCAGGGCAACAGCAGGACGGCGCCGACGAAGGTGGCACTCATCACGGCGTAGTCGGCGTGAGACGTGACGTAGGTCCACGCGACGATCACCGGAAACGCGACGATCCAGGCCACGAGGACCCAGCGGACGGCCTGCGAGCGGGTTGTCAAAGTGATCCCTCCGAACGACCGCCACAATTGTCGACCACTCGCTTATCCCTGCACCTTGGAAGCGTCACGGATCGCGCGCTCGTCAACGTAGGCGCCAATCCAGAAGGTGATCGCCAGAACGAAGAGGGCGCCGCTAACGGCCAGGTAGAGCGACGTATTGGCGTATATCGCCTGGACCACATACCCGAAGGCTGCCAGGCCGCCGAAGCCAAGGAACACGGCGACGCGGACTGCCGCCGGGCCGGTTGCCAACCCCCAAACGGATGCTGCCACGAGGCAGATGAGTCCAAACTGCAACGGCGCCATCACGATCGAGCTGCTGTCGCCGGCAGCCTCGTTGAGTGCCCCGCCGAACAGGAGCTGAGCGAGCAGGGAAAGAAAGCCAACGGTCGCCAAGATTCCGGTAATCGCCACGCCTCGAGTATGCGGCTGCGCGGCCAGGGCAGATCCGACGCTGGAACCGCCGCCCACATACTCGCCTATCCACCCGGTTCGACGCTGCTCCTGCCAGACTCGCTCCTCCTCGTCGATGTCGAGATCGAGGCGTTTGAGTTCCTCGAGGCCGAGACGCTTGCGATTGCCCATCGTTCGCACTCCCCATGCTCGCCCGTATGGCTCGCCGACCCGATCCCGAACGCATCTTTCGAGTCGGCCGCATCGCGATCCGCAACACCCTGCCCATGACGGGCATGAACGAGGCGACGGCCGAGCGTTGGTGCGACGCTTGGGATATTGATGCTGCGAGCCGACAGCTCACCCCATCCGGCGACTACTAGACGCTCGGAAAGGAATGGATCGCCGCCGAGAGAGCCGCGAGGCGACGGGGCTGGAGCCGCTAGGAGTGATCGTCGACCGCGAAAGAGCCTGACCAGTTGGACCCGAACGAGTACCGGCTGTATGTATTGGTCGAGTCGGTGTAGGACCAATGCGGCCCAAGATCATCGAAATGGACGGGGGCGACCGCGGGCATCGCGATCGACTCAACGTGCGAACCCAAGGACGATGCGAGGATCGCGGGGGCGACAAGGGCCGCGCACGTCGGCCTGAGTTTCATGCCCGACCATACATCGATGTTTGGGCCAGATAAGCGCCGAAGCGGCGCCGGGAGGAGGCTCGGCGCCGCTTCGGCAGAAGATCGCGACGGGGGAGGAGGATCCCGCCGCTATCGGATGGAGTCGGATCCGTGCGGTCGCTTCCGCCCGCCGTCGGTGTCACCGAAGCGGCCGGTCTCTCGCATCGCGCGGAGGAAGAGAAGCTGGTTGACCTGCTTGAGCGACCAGCGCAGACCGGTCGTCGGAAGACCGCACATGAAGGCGGTCAGGTTGGCCGCCTCAGCCGGTGTGAGGCCCTTCATGAGCAGCAGCCGGTAGACCGCCCGGGTGGCTGGTGCGGGCGGCTCCGCGGTCGCCCGGCGCTTCGGGGAGGTCCGGGTGATCGCGACCCCGACGCCCGACACGGAAGCCGCCGCGGCCCGAGGCGAGGATGAGCCTGGGCGAGATGATCGCCCGTGTCCCCGTGACCCGCGCTGTGCCTGGCCGGCCATGTCCCACGTATCCCCTGTCCTGTCGTTCCGCCCGAACGGTGGGTCCGGTGCGGTACGGGCATGCTGGGCGGCCGACCGGGAACCGGCGATGACCCGGATGTCCCACCCCCGGAGTACTTGCAGGCGGGCGACGAGCGGCACGGCGCGACACCTGCCATAGACTCACCTCGATGCGTGTCCGCGCCTTCGAGCTCAGGCTCATCGCCGTCGCCCTGGTCATCTGCTGGTCGATCGCCGCCGGCCTGGTCCTGCTCGCCTACCGGCCGGGTGGCCCGCTCGACCTGATCGTGGGCTTGCTCGCGATGACGCCGATCGCGATCGCTCTGGCCGGCGCCATCTGGCCGCCGGTCGCGCGTGGGGACGTCGCCTTCCCGGCGATCGTGTGGCTGGGGATCCTCGCCCTGTTGTGTCTCGTGCCATCGATCACGGGCATCGTCAACCAGCTCCTCGCCTTCGGGTCGCGCACGCTGCTGCCCTCCTTCGAGGCGGCCTACCCGTGGCTCGTGGCGCTCTTCGCGACCAGCCTGTTCAGCGGGTTCGGAATCGCCAGACGACTCGGAAGCGGCACGGCCGTCCGGCGGCGGCGGCTGGTCGCCGGTACGACCATCGCCCTGGCTGTCACGCTCATCGCGGGGGTCGCCTTCGGGGCCGTGGCGGTGGCCAATGACATCGCGTTGCGCGACACGCCATCGACGGACTCCCGCTTCGGCCCGACGTCTGGGCTGGAACAGCCGCCGCGCTGCGACGCCGCCCTGGCGGCCGGGTCATCGGCACGGCTCGACCTCCACATGAGCGCGACCGTGGATCTTCGCCCGGTCGGGTCCATCGAGCTCACCGGGCTGCGCAGCGGGCGCGACTTCCGCTGGCTGGCCTACGTCGCGACGAGCCGGCAGCTCGGCCAGTTCGGGTCCGCTCGGAAGGGCGCTCAGGCCTGGGCGACCTCGCCCGGGACCGCCTGGGGATCGGTCGTCCCGGCGAGGGCCGACGCCGACACCGTCGACGTCCAGGCCGTGGCGGTCGCGCTGACACCGGAGCTCCGCGCCACGGCCGAGGATCGGGGCGTCGAGGTGATCGAGGGCGCCCGCGCCCGCCGCTGTCGGGTGGCCATCGATGGCGCGATCTTCCAGGCCGCCTTTCCGGAGGTCGATCACCTCGTCGACGGCGCCGACCTGCACCGCTGGCGCGGCCAGCTCGACTACTGGGTCTTCCTCGACGATGAGCTCGGCCAGATCGCCGGGAGCATCAACGGCGAGGCGAGCCAGATCGTGCCGGAGGCGCTCAACGGCACGATCGAGGTCCGGATGACGGCGACGGAGCGTGGTCGAGACGCGTTCATCTATCCTCCGACGCAATGACCCTCGACGACGACCGCGGCCGATACGCGACCAAGCGCGACCGGCTCGCTCGGCTGGCGCGGCTCGTCTCGATCCTGCAGGCTCACCCGGAGGGGATGCGCACATCCGACATCGCGACACGGGTCGGGATGTCCGTGCGGACCGTCTACCGCGACCTGATCGCGCTCCAGGACGAGCTCCGGCTGCCGGTCTGGGGCGAGGACGGCGTGTGGGGGATCGACGACGAGAAGGCGTTCCTGCCCCCGCTCAAGCTGACCCAGGCGGAGGCGATGGCGGTCGTCCTGTCGGCCCGGCTGATGGTCCGCTACGCCGACAAGTACGACCCCGATCTGGCGGCCGCCTTCGAGAAGCTCGAACGCGGTCTGCCCTCCCCGCTGGCCGAGCACGTCGAGCGGACCCTTGACGGGCTGTCGAAGGCGCCGCGGGATGAACGGTTCAACGCCAACGTCCGGCTGCTGACCAAGGCCTGGGCCGAACGCCGCGTGGTCACCATCGAGTACACGCCGGCGAACTACGAGCCCGGGGCCGCGCCCCGACGGGCGACCGTCCGGCCGTACCTGCTCGAGCCGTCGCTCCAGACGCACGCGCTGTACCTGATCGGCTTTGACGAGGAGCGCGGGGCGATCCGGACCTTCAAGATCGAACGGATCGGGACCGCCGCGCTGACACCCCGCACCTTCGAGCCGCCCGACCCGGCGGCGACCACGTCAGCGCTGCGCGCGGCCTGGGACATCATCGCCGACCAGCCGCCCGTCGAGGTGGTCCTGCGCTTCGCTCCGGGTGTCACCAACCGCGTCCTCGAGACGACGTGGCACCCGACACAGACCGTCGAGACCGAGCCGGACGGGTCGCTGCGCTGGCGGGCGACCGTGTCGGGCACGATCGAGATCCGCCTCTGGATCCTGTCGTGGGGCGACGACGTCGAGGTCATCGCGCCGGCCGGGCTGCGCGACGACGTGGCAGGGACGCACCGGCGGGCGCTGGCGCGGTACGCCTGATGCGTCGCCATCCGTTCGCGGCGGTCAACCTGATCAGCGACCCGATCCACGGGTACGTCGAGCTGACCAAGCGCCTGGCACCTGATGAATCTGGCGTGGCCGGGCTGCCCGACGAGGACGTCGCCGAGGAGGACCTGCTCGACAGTGCCTGGCTCCAGCGGCTGCGCCGGATCAGCCAGCTCCAGAGCGCCCGCTGGGTCTTCCCGACTGCCGAGCACTCGCGCTTCACCCATGGGCTGGGCGTCATGCACGAGGCGGGGCTGTGGGCCCGCTCGCTCTATCCCAGTCTGCGCGGCGCCCTGGCCGCGGCCGGCGAGCCGATCCCATCCGAGGGTCTGGTCGTGGAGACGTTGCGGATGGCCGGGCTGCTCCATGACGTGGGGCACGGACCGTTCGCCCATTTCTTCGACGACCACGCGCTGTCCGGGTTCGCGGCACCGGACGATCCGCGCCGGCCGGCCGGCAAGCGGCTGACCCACGAGGACCTCTCGCAGGTCATCATCGAGGGCGAGCTTGGGCCACTGCTGCGTGGCCTGCACCGAGCGCCGGGCGCGGTCGCCGAGCGGGACGGGTTCGCGACCGGCGAGATGATCGACCCGGCCTGGGTCTCGTTCCTGGTGGCCAAGCCGGCCCTGGTCGACGGGTCGATGCCGCGCTGGGTGCGCTGGCTCCAGCCGCTGCTATCGGGCGTCTTCACCGTTGACAACCTCGACTACGTCCGGCGCGACGCATACCTGACCGGAGTGGCGGTCGGGCCGGTCGATGTCGAACGGCTGCGCCGCAACGCGTTCATCTCGGGTCGCGGGCTGACCCTCTTCGAGCCCGGTCTGCCGGCGCTCGAGATGTTCCTGACCTCGCGCCGGTTCATGTACCAGCAGGTCTACTTCCACCGGACCGTCCGGGCGATCGACCTCGATCTCGGCGAGGTCTTCGGGCCGTCGATCCGGGCGATCTTCGGGGAGGGTTCGCCGGTCGACCGGCTGGCCGCCTACGCCGATCTGGACGAGTACGGCCTTCTCCACCAGGCCGCCCGGTGGGCACGTGGCGAGGCGATCGCCGACCAGCCGGTGCCGGGCGACTGGACCGTGACCGCCGGTGTCGCCGATGCGTGGCGGGCGATCCTGCTGCGCCGGCCGACGTGGCGCGCCGAGGCCGAGATCCGGGCCGAGTACGAGGCCGGCGGACGGCCGACGGCGCTCATCGCCGGTCTGGGAGAGGCCGAGCCGGGTCGCGTCGCGATCGACCTCGCCGAGGTCGATGCCCGGCCCGCGGACGCCGCCTCGACCGACGGCCTGCTGGCGCTCGAGACCCGCGACGGCGGTGAGGCGTCGATCGCGGCGGCGCTGGCGTCGATCCCGGCCTTCTGGCTGATCGGGCGGCGCTACCGGCGCCGCTGAGCCTCGGGCATCGGCGCGGCTAAGGCGTGGGCGCCGGGATGGTGGCCGGCACCGCGGGCGGCTGCGGTCGGGTAGGCCTGGGGCGCGGCGGGAGGACGAGCAGTGGATCGACCCGGGCGATCTCCGCGCGAGGCAGCTTCATCCGCCGGACGACCCCCCGATCGATCCGCGTCTCGGCCCGTTCGAGGGGGCTGACCAGCCCGTAGTGCAGGTGGCAGCCCGAGGCGTGGCCCGTGGCGCCCTCGTAGCCGAGCAGCTCGCCGGCGCGGATCCGTTCGCCGGGCTTGACCACGACTTTATCGAAATGGGCGTACATGCTGCGGAAGCCGTTGCCGTCGTCGACCACGACGACGATCGGCAGCGTCGTCCACAGGTGCTTGTTGTCGAGCCGTCGATAGTACGCGTTCAGGTCGCCAAGCCAGCCGATGTGATCGTCGAAATGGCGGCTGGCGGCCAGCACGAGACCGTCATGCGCGGCCACGATCCGATCGCCGCAGAACGTGGCCAGATCGATGCCGTCATGGAATGGCTGGCCGTCGGCCACCCGTGACGCGGCCGCCATCGTGGACCCGAAGGGCTGTGTCAGCCGGCCATGCTTGAGCGGCCAGCGGTAGCCGGTCAGCGAGGCGATCGACGGGGCGCGACCGGGGATCGCGTTTCGCGCGTCCGGGATGCCGGGGATCCCCGAACCGGCAAGGAGCGGCACGAACGACGGAGCGGACTCCGCGGCGGGCACCTCCGTCGCGGCCGTGTTGGCGGCGCCGGCGACACCCTCGATCGGCGAGATCGGCTCGCTCAGGTCGGAGCCCGTCCCGACCGAGCCGATCGTCATGAGCGCGACGAAACCAAGCCCGACGGGCACGAGGAACCGGGAGCGTCTGGATCGCCTGTGACGGGGCACCGGCGATGTATAGCAGAGATGACCCCCGGCCGGCGGGATCGGGAGACCGCCGCCGCGGTGCTCCCCGACCCAACCGACGACATTCCGCTGCGACCTGCGACGACGCGAGCTGCTCGACGCCGGCTGGGTGCCGCGCCACGAGTGCCAGACCGCGTAGCGGTATCATCCGCGGGTCCGCCCGTAGCTCAGTGGATCAGAGCGACTGACTTCGGATCAGTAGGTCGGGGGTTCGAATCCCTCCGGGCGGGCCAACCACGCTCGCGGAACCGAGACGCGTACGTAACGGCTCAGGTGTACTCCTGCGGCCGCCAGGGAACGACAGTGGAGGACATCGAGATGCCGCCGAACGACCCCCTCAGGGCCTTGAAACAGTGCATGCGAGCGGCCCATGGCGACCCGCAGAAGATGCACGACTGCGAAACCGACTTCATCGACGCGGGCGGGACCGTCTCCGATGGAGGCGCTGCGACCCAGGAGGGAGGCAAGGTGTTCGGCGCTCCGAACGGAGGCAAGGTCTTCGTCGACAACGGGGGCAAGGTCTTCTCGCCAGAGGCCTGACGGTCGGAAGGCCGTGGCCTGCGGCCTGATCGCCGGCCCCGGCCGACTCCCGACCGACTCGCGGGAGCGGCGCACGGGGCCCCGCCCCTCGCTACCACCCCTAGCACCGACGGCAAATGCGCGCCCGTCCGGGCACCTGCGACGCGTCGCGCCTCAGGACTGGCTTCGGTGGGCCGCCAACGCGGCCGAATAGCGCGTGCGCAGGGCCTCGAACTGCACCATCAGCGACTCCGCCGCGGGCGAGTCCGGTTCGGCCGCTTCGAGCCGCCGCTCGACATCGCGCCAGGCGGCGAGGATGCCAGCCAGGTCCGGCGGCGACGGGGAGGCGTTGATCGTGGGCAGGCCCCCGCTCGTCGCGTCGCCAGCCGTTCGCTCGGCCGCGACCTCCTCCCGGACGGCGAGCTCAAGGACCGCCTCGGCGGCGATCCGGACCTCGCGCGCGAGCGGGGCGAACCGCGGATCCCCGGGCGGCACGCCGCGCTTCATCCGCTCGCGCGCGTCGACCTCGCGGATGGCGATGAGCAGGCCATCGGACGCGCCACGGAGGACGTCACGGGTGGCGTTCGGGTCGTCGATCACGGTCGGGCTCCTGGCTTCGTCCGGCGGCGCGGGGCGATCGCCGCAGCGATCGGCGGGGGCGTGGGAAGCCTATCCCCGCTCCCCGACCGGGGCAAGTCGCGATCATCGGTCGTACCGTAGGCGTCACCGATGCCTCACGACCCGACCGCACCCCCCGTCCCACCGCTGCCCACGATGGGGCCCGAGGCCGCCGACCGGCGATCCCCGGTCGTCGAATCGGCCCTGTCCGCCGCGATCGTCCTGGCCAAGGCGGCGACGTTGGCCTTCGCCATCGATGCCTTCGTTAACGCCGATTCGTCCCGTCTCCGCGGCAAGGCGATCCGGACCCGGGCGATCGGCTACGCCGGGGCGCTGTTCATCGTGCCGGTCGTCTGGCGGCTCCTCCCCGACCGGGACCGGTATCCGCGCGCGCTCGATCTTGCCGTCACCGTGCCACTCCTGCTCGACGCCGGTGGCAACGCGCTCGGGCTGTACAAGGAGGCGCACATCGACGACCTGGTCCACGTGGCCAACTCGGCCATCGTGAGCGGGGTGGCGGGCGCGCTGTTCGCCCCGCGGGTCGACGATCGATGGCAGGCGGCGCTGGCCGGGGCGGGCGTGGCGATCGCCGGTGAGAGCGCCTGGGAGGTCATGGAGTACGGCGCGATGCGGCTCGGCGCCGATGGCATGGACCTGACCTACGACGACACGATGGCCGACATCGCCGAGGGCTTCCTGGGCGCCATCATCGGCGCCTTGTTCACGCTGACCCGGGTCCCTCGCCGTCGAGTCGAGCGCAACCGGCGCGGCTGGCGTGGCTCGCTCGGTTTGCGTGGCGACCGGTCCGGTTGAGCGGTCGGTGACCGGCGGTCTGCGGCTGACCTATCTCGGTCACGCCACGGTCCTGATCGAGCTCGACGGCGCCCGGATCTTGACCGATCCCGTGCTGGGCGACCGGCTTGGGCCCCTTCGCCGCCTTGGTCCGACGCCGGACGCGACGGAGATCGGCGAGATCGATGGTGTGCTCATCTCGCACGGTCACCCCGACCACTTCCATCGCTCCTCGATCCGGTCGGTGCACGGGCATCCGTTGGTCGTGGTGCCCGAGGGTCTCGGTCGACGCACGCCGGGACGGGGCGGGCGCGTCCGCGAGGTCAACGTCGGCGACCGGCTCGAGATCGGTGGCGTCCGGGTCACCGCGGTGTCGGCCCGGCATGCCCGCTGGGCGCTCCATCCCGGTTCCCGGCCGATCGGCTATCTGCTCGAGGGCTCGTCCGGTGTGTACTTCGCCGGTGATACCGCGCTCCATCCCGCGATGGCGCGCCTCGCCGGCCGGGTCAACGTGGCGTTGCTGCCGGTCGGACGCTGGGGCCCGCCGCATGGCCCGACTCGTTTGACGCCGGCCAGCGCGGTCGATGCCGCGGCGCTCGTGGGGGCGGGGATGGCCATCCCGATCCATTGGGGCACGCTCCACCTGCCGGGATTCGCGACTGGTCGCTGGGGCTGGGGCTCGCTCGATGCGGGCGATGCGTTCGCGGCGGAAGCCGCCGAACGGGCGCCCGGGCTCGATGTCCGGGTCCTCCGACCGGGCGAGGCGACCGACATCGGACTGACCCAGCCGCCGGGATCGGCCCGAATCAGATCCTGAGACGCGGTTGCAAGGTCCGGTGGCGGCCCGATCATCCGGCTGACCGGACCGATCGGTCACCGTAGGCCGATGCTTCGCTTCTTCCTCCTGCGGTTCCTGCCGCGCCGACTGGTCCCATTCCTGTTCCTGCTCGAGATCTTCCGGCTCGTACGGCGCTGGCAGACGCGCAACGACCCCGTCGTGGATCCGCGCGGGCGGCGTGCCGTCGCCGGCTATCCGGCCGAGAAGGGCACCCTCGGCCCCACCCGGGTCGATCGCCGAGGCTGAGCCGCCGCTCGACCCGCGTCGGATCCGTGGACGGCCATCCACGCGTAGAGTCCTCGAGATGGAGACCGGATACGACGTCGAGCCTCGTCCGCTGGGGCGATCGAATCGCCGGCGGCCGTGGATCGTACTCGGAGCGGCGGCGATCTTCCTGACCGCGGTCGTGGTCAAGCCGTGGGCCGGATCGACCGTCAACAGTGCGCCTGCGGCGGTCGCCGAGACGGCCCGTCCGAGCGCCTCGACTCGACCGGTCGAGGCGGTGATCCCGCCCGTCCCGGCCGCCCCGCGCCCGACCCCGATCTGGCCGGCCGCATCGACCCGGTCGGCGGCAGCGGATGCGACGGCGCTCGAGGCGGAGGGCGCGCTCGGCGCGCTGGCGGCCCGCTCCGGAACGTGGGGTATCGGTGATGCCGGCGTCGGACCTCGCATGCTGAGGGAGGAGCGATGGGCCGATTGGATGCGAGCCGAACCGGAGCCGGTCACCGACGGCCCGCTCCGCATCGCCAGCCGGCCCGGCCAGGACCTGTGCGCGGGCTTCCCGACGATCGCCGATGCACCGTCACTCGTCGCGGTGACGACCCCGAGCGACCTGGTGCCGGATTGGCGATTGGCCGGCTGGTGGACCGATGGCAGCCAGGTCGAATCGCTGGCCGGTTCGGTGCGCCAGGTGTCGCCAGCCGGCAACCGGGGTATCAGCTATTTGGAACGGACCGATCACGAGACCTGGCCGTTCGGTCGATACGAGTTCCATGTCATCGCCGGCGAGAGCACCGTCTCGATGAGCGTCTGCCTCACCCGTCGGCGCTGATCAGGTTCGGCGATCGCCCCGGTCCCCCTGACCCGGCTTCGAGACCGTCTTGGCGTGCTTCCGCTGATCGGCTGCAGCCGAGCGCCCGACGTCGACCTGGTCGCTGCTGAAACGACCCTTGGCGTCGCGGCGGATGTAGCGCTTGTCGGTCCCGGTATCGATCAGTTCGCGCGTTCGGGCTGGCATCTGGTCCTCCGTGGTCGGCGTGTCGGAACCCGAGCGGATCCCGGCGCGAGCATGGCCGCGACGACCTTGCCGGAACGCGGGGCACCGGAACGTTGCTGGATTCGCGGTCGTTACAGCTTCCGCCGCTGGCGCGATGGTCTCGCGGCGGGAACCACCCGACCGCCTCCACCGTCTTCGCGGCATCGACCGCTCTCACACCGGGCGGCAGCCAACGAAGGTGATCCAGATGTCGCTGACCCTCCGCACACTCGGCGCCGGTGCGCTCGGTGCCCTGATCGTGGCCGTCGCGGCCCTCTCCGTGCGAACCGGCCCCGTCGCGGGCGCCCCCGCCACCGAGACTTCCCCGCCGGAGCACTCGATCACCGTGTCGGCCAGCGGCAGGATCACCGTCGTCCCCGATGTCGCGCGGGTGAACCTCGGGGTCACGATCACAAAGCCGACCGTCAAGGCGGTCCGCGAGGCCGGCGCGAAGGCGATGACCGACATCATCGACGCGATCAAAAGTCTCGGCATCGCCGAAGCGGACATCCGGACCACGAACCTCAGCCTCAACCCGCAGTACGGAAACGGCACGACGCCCAAGATCGTCGGCTATCAGATCAGCGAACAGGTGCAGGTCACCGTGCGCGATCTTGACAAGGCCGGCGACGTCGTCGACGCCGCGGCGGCCAAGGGCGCGACCGACGTCAACGGCATCTCATTCGAGTTCGCCGACCCGGTCAAGGCGCAGAACGACGCCCGTGGCGCCGCGGTCACGGCCGCCCGGGTCAGTGCCCAGGCTATGGCCGCGGCCGGCAACGTGAGCCTCGGCGACGTCCTCTCGATCACCGACGCGACCCCGGTCTCGCCGTTTCCCTACTACACCTTGGGCGGGATCAAAGGCGGCGCCATCGCCGACGTCGCGACCCCTGTCCAGCCCGGTACCCAGGACCTGAGCGCCACGGTCACGGTCATCTTCGCGATCAACTGATCCGGACCAGCGCCGATCATCGTCGGGCAGGTCAAGCACTCGCCGGACGGGTACCCTCAGTCGGTGCGGACGATCCGGGAGGTATGGGCGGCATTCACCGCGGGTCCGTCGTACCCACCCGATCCCGCCGACCTCCGCGCCGTCGACGTCGTCGGGCTGCGCCTGCCCGTCCGCGCGAGCGTTGCGATCGCAGTGGTCACCTTCGCCCTGCTGTTCGACTACTCGCGGACGTTCGTCCCCGACAGCGTGGCCGGCACCGGGCCGACGGCGATGCTCACGATCGCGCTCGAGCGCTTCGTGCTGTTCGGGCTCATCCCGTTGGCCGTGGTCGTCCTCGCGTTCCGCGACCGACCGTCCCGCTACGGGCTGACCCTCGGCGAGTGGCGGTGGGGCGCGGGGCTAACCGTGATCGGCTGCGTGGCGATGACGCCGGTCGTGCTCTGGTTCGCGTGCCTGCCCGATGTCCGCGCCTTCTACGCTCCCAACGACGCGCCGTTCGGTCAGCTGATGCTCACCGATGCGCTCGACCTGACGGCCACGGAATTCGCGTTCCGTGGCTTCCTGATGCTGACCCTCGTTCGCCTGGTCGGGCCGTTCGGGGTGCTGCTGGCGACCATGCCGTTCGTCTTCTCACACCTCGGCAAGCCCGAGCTGGAGCTGTTCTCGACCCTCGGCGGCGGCCTGATCTACGGCTGGCTTGCCTGGCGGACGCGGTCGATCGTGTGGGGCTCGATCGGGCACCTCTACATCGTGACCCTGGTCACCGTGGCAGCGGCGGCGGCCGTGCGGGCCGGAGTCGGCTGACCGGAGCTCCGTTGTCAGGAGCGGGCGGCCAGCGTAACGTCCGACGCCGGATCGACCTCGATGCCCTGGCGCTTGGCGGCGGCCAGGATCCGCTTCGCTGCCGCGTGTTTGGCGGTCTTGCTCCCGAAGTCGGTCTGGTTGAACCGAGAGATCGCGTTGCGGACGTGGTCGGCGTCGTGGATCGGCAGGTGGCGCTCGCCTTCCTTGTCGATGTAGGCGAACGAGCTGTCGCGGAGTCGATCGCGTTTCGCGGTGGTGAGTTCGGCCATCAGGAAGTACCTCCAGTTCGGGTGCCACGATGGTCCTCCCGGGAACGTCGAAACCGCCCCGGCGCGGTGGCCGGAGCGGCTTGCGAGTGTCTTGCGAATGCCGGGCCCCGCGCGGCGATCAGATCCTGGCGCCCCATCGGGCGACTTCGGCGTCAAGGTCGAGGGGCAAGATCGTGCCGTGCTCCTCGTTCTCGCCCCACGATTCGCGCGGGACGCGCCACATGATCTCGAACTCGTTGCCGTCGGGGTCAGAGCCATAGAGCGACTTGGACACGCCGTGGTCGGACGCTCCACCGAGCGCGCCGCCGGCGGCCAGGATCGCGGACGCGTCGGCGAGATCCTCGATAGAGGGCACCTCCCAGGCCAGGTGGTAGAGACCGGTCGAGCCACGCGGCGCACGCGGCGCCGATCCACCGACCGAGAAGAGCCCGAGGTCGTGGTGGTTGTCACCGCCGGCGGCCCGCATGAACACGGCCTTGCCACCGAACTCGTTGGCCACGACCTCGAAGCCGAAGACGCGCCCGTAGAACTCGGCCGACGCCGTCGCGTCGCGGACGAAGAGGACGGCGTGGTTGAGTCGCGCGACCGGGATGGACGTCGCGGTCATGCCGCGGTCGGGAGCGTGGCCGGGGCGCCGACGAGCTTCCAGCCGGACTGCCAGCTGCCGCCGTTGGCCATGTTGATGGTGATGTTCAGGAAGGCGAGGCCCTCCAGCTGACGGGCCCGCTCGAGCGGCCCGACGTCGATCGGATCGAGTCCGATCGAGCCGACGAGGTCGAGCACCTGGCGCTTCGATGCGGCGTCATTGCCAGCGACGTAGCCGTCGAGCTTCACACCTTCCGTGATCGGGTCGGCCTGGTTCGAGGCGAAGACGGTGTTGAACGCCTTGACCACGCGGGCCCCCCCCGGCCAAGGTTGCCGAGCGGGCCGATCTCAACATCGGCTACCTGTCGCAGATCGAGAACGACAAGGCGTCGCCGTCGCTGGGCTGCCTGGCCTCGATCGGCGGCGCGCTGGACGTGCCGATCGCCTGGTTCTTCATCGACGAGGTGCCGGCCCCGGTCGTCGTCCGAGTGTCGGAACGTCCGGTGACGGCCACCGACCTCGGTCGGGTGGAGCATGTCGATGGGCGCAGCTCGCGCGACGTGTCGATCATCGAGGTCACGGCGGCTGGCGCCGGTGACCGGGTCGGCGCGCACAGCCATGCCGGCGACGAGCACCACATCGTGCTTCGCGGCCACTTCCGGCTCCGCCAGGGCGAGCATGTCGTCGAGGTCGGGCCTGGGGATTACGTCCGCTGGGACGGGACGATCCCACACGACGGCGAGGTCATCGGCGATGTCGACGGCGGCGCGGCGATGCTCATCATCCGGATCCACCCGAAGGATTGACCCTCATCCGCAACCCGGCGTCCGACGCCGTCGCGGTCCCGCAGGCGCTATCCTGTCGGCCGACCCCAAGTGTCCCCGTGGATCGATCGGTCCGCGGCCCGAATCCCCGGCCCAAGTCAAGGTGGTGCCCATGAAGGTCGGTGTCGCCAAGGAGACCGCGCCTGGAGAACGGCGCGTCGCCCTGGTACCCGAAGTGCTCGGCAAGCTCAAGGCGGCCGGGCTCGAGATCCTCGTCGAGCGCGGCGCGGGTGTCGGTTCGTCGATCCCGGACGCCGCCTACGAAGAGGCCGGCGCCACGATCGTGTCGACCGACGACCTGTACAAGCAGGCGGACGCGGTGCTGCGGGTGGCCAAGCCCTCCGACGAGGAGGTCGGCAAGCTGCGCAAGGGTCAGGCACTGCTCGGGCTGCTCGCCCCGCTGATCGATCCCAAGACCGCCAAGTCGCTGGCCGACCGGGGCGTGACGGCGATCAGCCTCGACGCCATCCCGCGGACGCTGTCGCGGGCCCAGACGATGGATGCGCTCTCGTCGCAGGCCAACGTCGGCGGCTACAAGGCGGTGCTCATCGCGGCCAATGCCTACGGCCGCTACTTCCCGCTGCTGACGACCGCGGCCGGGACGGCCAAGCCAGCCAATGTCCTCATCCTGGGCATCGGCGTCGCCGGGCTCCAGGCGATCGGCACCGCCCGACGGCTGGGGGCCGTGGTCAAGGCGTATGACGTCCGGCCCGAGACCCGCGAGCAGGCCGAGAGTCTCGGCGCCCAGTTCGTCAAGCTCAAGACCACCATCGACGCCACCGGCGCCGGCGGCTACGCCCGTGAGCTCACCCCCGAGGAGCGCGCCGCGCAGCAGGCCGAGCTCAACGAGGTCATCGGCGGGATGGACATCGTCATCACGACGGCACAGGTCCCGGGTCGCAAGCCGCCGCTACTGGTCACCGCCGAGGCGGTCGGGCTGATGAAGTCGGGCTCGGTCATCATCGACATGGCGGCCTCCGCCCTGGGCGGCAACGTCGAGCTCTCGAAGGCCGGTCAGACCGTCGATTCGCCCAACGGCGTGACCATCATCGCCCCGGACAACCTGCCGGCCTCGATGCCGGCCGGCGCGTCGGCCTTCTACGCCAGGAACATCTCCGCACTCCTGCTCGGGATGGTCAAGGACGGGAACCTCAACCTCGATTTCGAGGACGAGGTCACCGCGGCGACCGTCATCAGCCGCGATGGCGCGATCGTATCCGAGGCCGTCAAGAAGCTGCTCGACTCGGCCCCCGCGGCCGCTGGAGACAAGGCGTGAGCAACGAACTCCTCACCTCGCTCGCGATCTTCGCGCTGGCGATCCTCGTCGGGTTCGAGGTCATCAGCAAGGTCCCGGCAACCCTCCACACGCCGCTGATGTCAGGCGCCAACTCGATCCACGGCATCGTCCTGGTGGGCGCGATGATCATCGCCGCCGAGGCGGACAACCCGATCAGCTACGTCCTTGCCTTCGTGGCGATGGTGTTCGGAGCGATGAACGTCGTCGGCGGCTACGTCGTCACCGACCGGATGCTCCAGATGTTCCGCAAGAAGCCGACGGCCCCCAAGGCCACCACCGAGGGCGCCGACGGCGCCCCCGGCGCCTAGCCGAGGAGCCCGCCGATGTCCCAGCAATGGATCTCCACGATCGTCTATCTCGCCTGGCTGGCGGGGGCCGCCTGCTTCGTGCTGGGCCTCCACCGGATGAACTCCCCGGCGACCGGTCGGAGCGGCAACCAGCTGAGCGCGGCCGGGATGGTCATCGCCGTTGGGGCGACGTTCATCTACCTGCTGACTCGTGAGGGCGGCCTGAGCGGCACTGCCGTCGTCATCATCGTGCTCGGATTCCTGATCGGTGGCGGGGCCGGGTTGTATACCGCCCGGACCGTGAGGATGACCGCGATGCCGCAACTGGTGTCGCTGTTCAATGCCGTCGGTGGCGGAGCGGCGGCGCTCGTCGCGATCGACGACTTCATCCGGCTCAACTCCGGGGCGCCCATAGACACCACGATCTTCGTCGTCCTCGGCGCGCTCATCGGCTCGGTCACGTTCAGCGGTTCGCTCATCGCCGGCGGCAAGCTCCAGGGGCTCATCCCGGGCAAGCCGATCTACGTGCCGGGTGGCCAGCTCGTCACCATCGGACTCGCCGTGGTGGCGGTGCTAGGGACGGCGGCGCTCATCCTGGGCGCCGCCGGGGCGATCACCCTCGGCAGCAGCGCGACGCTGGCCATCCTCGGCCTGGTCGTCCTCGCCGGGCTGATCTTCGGGATCACGATGGTCCTGCCGATCGGTGGCGCGGACATGCCCGTCGTCATCAGCCTCCTGAACTCGTTCACGGGCACCGCGGCGGCGATGGCCGGCTTCGTGCTTGGCAACCCGGTGCTGATCATCGCCGGCGCGCTGGTCGGTGCATCCGGCGCGATCCTGACCAAGCTGATGGCCGACGCCATGAACCGCTCGATCCTGAACATCATGATCGGCGGCTTCGGTGGCGGTGACGAGGCGGCCGGCGCGGCGCCCGGCGCGGGCGGCACGGTCCGCGAGATCGGCGCCGACGACGTCGCGATCCAGCTGGCGTACGCCCAGCACGTGATCATCGTGCCGGGCTATGGCCTCGCCGTCGCCCAGGCCCAGCACGCGGTTCGCGAGCTGGCCGAGCTCCTCGAGTCGAAGGGCGTCGACGTCAAGTACGCCATCCACCCCGTCGCCGGCCGGATGCCTGGGCACATGAACGTCCTCCTCGCCGAGGCGAACGTGCCGTATCCCCAGCTCAAGGAGATGGACGAGATCAACCCCGAGTTCGACCGGGCGGACGTGGCCCTGGTCATCGGCGCCAACGATGTCACCAACCCGGCCGCCCGCCGGCCCGGCTCACCGGTCTCGGGGATGCCCATCCTCGATGTCGACCACGCCAAGTCGATCGTCGTCATCAAGCGCTCGATGGGCAAGGGCTACGCCGGCATCGACAACGAGCTCTACTCGGATCCGAAGACCGGGATGCTGTTCGCCGACGCGAAGGACGGCCTGGCCGCCCTGACCGCCGCGGTCAAGGCCCTCTAGCCGGAGCCGTCAGGCGCTGGGCACCACCGAGGCGGTCCTCGGGGCGGTGTTGATGTCGTGGA
>JBBQVJ010000027.1:0-19501 GCA_038211705.1 Candidatus Limnocylindrales bacterium
GGTCGTGTCGCTGTCGAAGGATCGTCGTCGGTCGTCGCAGGATGATGTTGAGGCGTTGGCATGAGTTCTTCGGTCGCGTTCCCTGACACCAGGCCGCGGGCGGCATCGGCGACAGTCGTTTCCGGTCGGCTTCGCGTAACGCTTACCGACGGCCGGGATGTCGGCATTCCAACCGCGTGGTATCCGTGGCTCGACGGCGCGACGCCGGAGCAACGGTCGGATCTCGTGATCATCGAGGGTGGTCTCGGCATCTGGTGGGAACAACTCGAGGACGGACTTTCCGTACCGGGCTTGCTCGGCCTACCGCACGTCTGAGCGCCCAAGATCGGCGTCATTGCCGGAGGCCGGTTCTTGACTCGGGGTGCCGACGTTGCTCTTGGGCCCCAAAACGGGCCGCCTCGACCCGGAGACGATCGAGCGGCTCGACGACGCCCTCCGGTTCGTGCTCGGGCTCTGACCCGCCGTCGGTCATATCGGCCGATGCGTCAGCCGACGCAGGACCGCGAGCGGCGTGATCAGCACCAAGTGCTGTCTGGCCCGCGACATGCCGATGTACAGCAGCCGATCCAGCCGCTCCGGGTCGTCGCGTGGCAGCTCCAGGAGCACGATGACCGGCCGCTCCAACCCCTTGAAGCGGCGGATCGACTCGCACAGGATGACGTCGGGCGGCGGCTCGGGGACGTCGGCGGCCGCCAGGCCCAGCGACCGGCCCGCGTCGTCGAACGCCCCGTTCCAGAGGACCTGGTTGCCGTAGCGGCGCTGCTTCCAGACGGCCGAGTGCTCGAGGCCGAGGCCGGTGACGACGGCGATCGAGCCGGGGGCGACGCCTTCCTTCTCGACCAGTTTGTGGAGCGTGACCCGCAGCGCCTCGATGGCCAGGGCGTCGGCGTCGGCCGGGATAAGCTCGGGCTCGCGGCCGTCGGTCCGGCGCGCCTCCTCCGTCAATCCGCCTTTGGACAGCGGCGCGATGAGGGCGTGGATCGGTCCGGCGTTGCGGCAATTGAGATCCAGGTGGTATTCGGTCAGCCCCAGCTCCCCGATCTGGTCGTCGCGGAAGATCGCCTGCGCCGGATCGTGGAAGACGTAGAGGACGTCCTCGCGACCCCCGTAGAGCAGTCCCTCGAGCGACGCCAGCCAGCCGGCATCGAAGTCCTGGCCCTCATCGACCACGATCGCGTGGTACCGCGGCCCGACTTTGCTGATCGCGTCGTCGAGCCCGTCGGGCAGCGTCCCGGCCTCGCGACCGAGGTCCTCGGCCAGCTGGTGGAAGGTGCTGACATCGAGCCGCCCGGTCCGCTCGGCCACGTCGCGCGTGTCGTCCGCGAGCTGGCGCGCGAGGGCCGAGTTGAAGCACACGAGCAGGGTCTCGAAGCCTTCGGTCACGAGCTGGCGGGCCTTGGCCATGGCCAGCATCGTCTTGCCGGTCCCCGCTCCCCCTGTGATGGCTGCGCGGCGGACGCCACGGAGCGTGTTGAGGACGTGCATCTGGTCGTCGGTCAGTCGGACGACCTCGCGGTCGCCCTCGGCGATCTCCGAGCGGAGAAGTGTCCGGAGCTCGAGCGGCGAGGTGATGGTCGCCGCAAGGAGGTCGACCCCCTTCTGGCCGGGCGCCCGCTTGCTGGGCGTGTCCCACAGCGCGTACGCCTGCTCGACCCAGGCGCGCAGCCGGGTGTTCCGCGGGCCGCTCGGCTCGAGCAGCGCCTTGTCGAGGATCAGGTCGGGGTCGGCGTCGGGCCCGAGGAAGAAGATCTTGGTCCCGAGGCTGGCCATCTCGGCATTGGGAAAGGCGACGGCGTGGCCGGCGATCGGGTCGAGGCCGCTCGGCCAGTCGGGCAGTTCGCGCAACTTGGCGATCAGGCTGTGGTGGCTGTCGGCCGATTGCTCGAACGGGGCTCTGTCCAGTGGGCGGCCGCCGGCCCACCAGCGGCCCGTCACGTCGCGGGCGATCGGCCCGGACTTGACCTCGATGGTCAGGAATCCCTTCTCGGGGTGGGCGATGACGAGGTCGGCCTCACCCTCGCGCTCGACGCCGCGGTCGCGGACGAGCCACGAGACGTTCGCGAAGAGGAGGTACTCGGGGCCTAGCGCCTCGCGCAGGCGGTCGTGGACGTGGCGCTCGGCGCGCTTACCCAGGCCCTCTCCAGACTCGGTCCTGGACAGCAACCCGGACACGAACTCCTCTCCCCGGCTCCCGCCGAGCACGACGGGCGTGACAGGCATCGTAGCCGGGTTCAACGGTCGGGGTCCAAAGTGCCGTCCAACTCGCCGTCGGGCGGCCGGCCGCAGGTCGCGCAGAGCAGAGTCGCGTCGATCATGGGCGGGGTCCACTCCCACCTTTGGCGGGGATCCCGGTCGATCTCCGCTCGCGGCGAGACTGTGCCGGCTCTGTGTCAGCTGTCTGTCACGGGTGGTGCGGGGAGGCACCGCCGGGGCGCGCTGGCGTCCGTGTCCCCGGACAGCTGTCATCCGAACCATGATGCTTGATTTCGGCCGTGGCTGGCCTGTCGTCTCCTTGATGCCAATGGACGGCATATCCCTGGACCCGCGGTGTGGCCGTTGCCCAGCCGAACAAACGGAGCGGGTCGCCCTGACTGCCCGCGAACGCCCACCGCGCTCGTGCGCCCGGGACGCTCTGCAACGCCCGCCGTTGCCCGGAGGCAGCGGCAGCGATATGCCGTCCATGGGCATCAAAGATCAGGGCGCCGGCGACCACCGGAAATCAAGCATCAGCTCGGCTTGCACGGACATGCCCGCACTCAAACGCCGCACACAAAGGACCGGATCGCCCACCCCCAGTGGAGCGCTCCGGTCCGTGCGGCCAGGGCGTGGCGGCGGCTAGGTCGCGTGGGCGCGACGCCGGGCCACGCAACGGGATACTGGTACGCTCCGCAACAAGATGAAGCTCGGCCTGCAGATCAGCTCGTTCACGTGGCCCGGCGGCACCGAGGCGATCGGCCCGACCCTCGCCGAGATCGCCCGCCAGGCCGATGACGTCGGCTTCGATTCGATCTGGGTCATGGACCATTTCTTCCAGATCCGGAGCGTGGGCAAGACCGAAGAGCCAATGCTCGAGGGCTGGACCACGCTCGGGTTCATCGCCGCGCAGACGAAACGGGCCAGGCTGGGATTGATGGTCGGCGGCGTCCACTACCGCAACCCGGGACTGTGGGTCAAGGCCGCCACCACGCTCGATGTCCTGAGCGGCGGCCGCGCCTGGCTCGGCATCGGGGCCGCCTGGAACGAGGAGGAGTCGCGGGCGCTCGGCTTCCCGTTCCCGCCGCTCGGCGAGCGCTTCGAGATGCTCGAGGAGACGCTCCAGATCGCGCACGGGATGTGGGAGGGCGAGCGCGGCAGCGAGGAGGACTTCCAGGGGCGCTTGTTCCAGGCGAATCGGCTGCTCAACTCCCCGCAGTCGCTGTCACGCCCCAGGGTCCCGATCATGATCGGCGGTGGGGGCGAGAAGAAGACCCTGCGGTTGGTGGCCCAGTACGCCGACGCCACGAACGTCTTCGGCTCGCCCGAGGGCATCGCCCGGAAGTACGCGATCCTCGCCGAGCACTGTGCGGCCGTCGGCCGCGACCCTGACGAGATCGAGCGCTCGACACTCCAGAACTTCCGCATCGGCACCGACGGCGCCCGAGGCACCGAGACCCCGACCCAGATCGTCGACCGCTTTGGCGAGCTATCCGACGCAGGCGCCCAGCACATCATCGTGGGCATGCACGGGCTGCCCGATCCGCGAGCGATCGAGCTCGTCGGGAGCCAGGTCATCCCCCAGCTCCGGAGCCTCTGACGACATGTCGTCCCCTACCCCATCGATCGAACCTGTGATCAACCAGCTGGAGATCCCCGCCGGGATGGCCGGTCCGGAGCCGGTCACGATCGAGGCCCGGTCGTTCGTAGTCGTGGGCGCCGGCGGCGTGGTATTGGTGGATGCTGGGCCTCCTGGCAGCGCCGCTGCGATCGAAGCGGCGCTCGCCCGGGTCGGGGCGGCGTGGTCGGACGTCACCGACATCGTGCTCACCCACCGCCATTTCGACCACGTCGGGGGACTCGCCGACGCCGCCGCACTTGCGCCGCGTGCCACGATTCATGCAGGTTCGGACGACGCTGCCGAGATCCCGCCCGTCCCTGGTCGAACCGTGCGACCTTTGGCCGAGGGCGACCGCGTGGGCGAGCTGCTGGTCTTGCTCACGCCTGGTCACACACCCGGTCACGTCAGCCTTCTCTACGAGCCCGCTTCGCTCGTGGTGATCGGTGACCTGGTCGGCAGCGCGGATGAGGCGGCGGTCTTCGGGCCTGCGCCCTTCACCACGGATCCGTCCCGCAACCCTCCCATGGCGCCGAGATCTCCGACCCCACTGCCGCCATCGAGCGGCTGCTCGATACCCCCTAGGGGTATAGCATCGGTGCTACGATGACATCGAAATGAGCGACCAGACCAACGGCAAGACGCCGCCCGCATCGAACCCGTTCGGGGGGTTCAGCATCGCCATCGTCGATGATGGTGCCAACGCCGCGCGGACGGCCACCGGCGGTCCATCGACGCCGCGCGAGAGTGGCGAGGACCGGGTCGACGCCAAGGTTGTCATCATCGGGTCAGGTCCAGCCGGGCTGACCGCCGCGATCTACGCTGCCCGCGCCAATCTCGAGCCGGTCGTGCTGGCCGGTTCGGCGCCCGGCGGCCAGCTGATGCTGACCAGCGACGTCGAGAACTACCCGGGCTTCGAGGACGGCATCCAGGGCCCCGATCTGATGGCCGCGATGCGCGCTCAGGCGGAGCGGTTCGGCTCGGTGTTGGTCGACGTCGACATCGATCGTGTGGACTTCTCGGCGCGCCCGTTCCGCATCTGGGCGCGTGGCATCGAGTACCGGGCCCAGGCCGTGATCATCGCCACGGGCGCGTCGGCGCTCTGGCTCGGGCTGGAGAGCGAGACCCGGCTGCGCGGCCGCGGCGTGTCGGCCTGCGCCACGTGCGATGGTTTCTTCTTCAAGGACCGCGAGATCGCGGTCATCGGTGGGGGCGACACCGCGCTCGAAGAGGCGACCTACCTCACCCGCTTCGCGACCAAGGTCCATCTGCTGCACCGGCGCGACACGTTCCGAGCGTCGAAGATCATGGTCGACCGGGCGAAGGCCCACGACAAGATCCAGATCCACACCAACACCGCGGTCGCGGAGGTCACGGGCGATTCGAAGGTGGACGGCCTCCGCCTGACCGACACCGAGACCGGCGAGGAGCGGCATCTGCCGGTTGACGGCGTCTTCATCGCCATCGGCTATCGACCCAACACCGAGGCCTTCCGCGACTGGCTCGACATCGACGAGAAGGGGTATCTGGTGGTGCACGACGAGACCGGCTCGAAGATCGAAGGCGTCTTCATCGCCGGTGACGTCCACGACCATCGCTACCGGCAGGCCGTCACCGCAGCAGCCGACGGCTGCAAAGCCGCCATCGACGCCGAACGCTGGCTCGAATCCGAAGGCATCACCGAGGCCGCGACCACCACTGCCTGGTAGCGCTGCCGCGGCGCGGCGGCCGGGTGGCGCGGCGGCCGGGTGGCGCGGCGGCGAGCGCCAAAGCGAATTGTTGATGCTTGATTTCGGGCCCCGGGACGGATTGCTCCTTTCTTGATGCCCATGGACGGCATATCGGATGCGGGGCCGTCGGCCGGGACGTGGGCCAATCGGCCGGGACGTGGGCCAATCGGCCGGGACGTGGGCCAATCGGCCGGGACGTGGGCCAATCGGCCGGGACGTGGGCCAATCGGCCGGGACGTGGGCCAATCGGCCGGGACGTGGGCCCATCGGGCGGGACGTGGGCCCATCGGGCGGGACGTGGGCCCGTCGAGGCGGGACGGGGCCCAATCGGGCGGGACGTGGGCCCATCGAGGCGGGACGGGGCCCAATCGGGCGGGACGGGGCCTCGTCAGCGATTCAGCCGGCTTCGTCCCAGTCCGCGTCCGCGTGATCGCTCGACGCACCGGAGCCCGACAAGAGGTCGACTACGTGGCTCGGGCCTCTCGGGAGGTCGGCCGCCTCGGGGCGGCGAGTCGCATCTCCGGGCCTGGGCTGGGCGACCGGCGCCCCGATTCCGCCGAGCGAGCCCACGAGGATCGCGAAGCGCGACCAACGGAGTCCATATTGTTTTCCGTTCTCGATGCGTGAGATGACGGTCTGGTCGATGCCCGACTGCCCTTCGAGGACCCGCTGCGTCCAGCCAAGCGCCACGCGTCGCCGTCTAACCTCGGCGCCGATCAATTCGAAGCCGCGCTGTTCCTCCGGATCGCGCGGTCGCAGGTACCAGCTCACCGTTCCAACGTAGCGACAACCGCTCATCGGCGGCGTATCCGGCGATCACTCGGCAGACCCGGGCCGGACGATATGCCGTCTATGGACATCAAAGAAAGAACCTCCTCCCGGGAGGCGTGAAATCAGGCATCAAGTCAGGCGGCATCAGTGGACCGCGACTCCGGCACGGAGGAACGCCGACCGACGAATCGGCGCCGAACGACCGACGTCGGGAGACTGCCGACCGAGGCCCATCGACAACTTCCGTGGTAGCGTCGGCTTGATGACCGAAAACGAGATGGGCGGCTGATGGGCTTCCCGCGAGGACAGACGAGAACGGCGACGGGTGGCGCGACGGGCGGTGGTGGCGCGTCGGGCGGTGGTGGCCGCGTCGGAGGCGGCGGAGGCGGCGGGGGCCGCGGAGGCGGAGGCGGCGGAGGCCCCGGTGGCGGGATGTTCGGGGGCGGGGCGACCCAGGACTTCGAGCCGGTCCCGAAGGAACGCCGCGCCAGCACGCTCCGCCGCATCGCGGCCTTCTTCAAGCCGTACAAGCTCCAGGTCGTCGTCGTGCTGGTCGCGATCCTGGCGACGAGCCTGATCGGGCTGGTCAATCCGATCCTGCTGGGTCTGCTCCTCGACCAGGTGATCATCGGCCATCAGTACGACAAACTGAACCTGTATGTCGGGCTGATGATCGTGCTGCCGATCATCACGGGCCTGATCGGGGTCGGGCAGAGCTACCTCAACAACGTGATCGGCCAGAACGTCATGCAGGACCTGCGAGGCGCGCTTTACGCCCACCTCCAGAGCATGCCGCTGCGCTTTTTCACGGAGACCCGCACCGGCGAGATCCAGAGCCGACTCGCCAACGACGTCGGCGGCGTCCAGGCCGTGGTGACCGACACCGCGAGCTCGATCACGAGCAACCTCGCCATCGCCATCAGCACGATGATCGCGATGTTCATCCTCGACTGGCGGCTGGCCTTCCTCTCGCTCGGCCTGACCCCGGTCTTCCTGTACCTGACCTACCGAGTGGGCAAGGTCCGACGGGAGGTCTCGAGTGAGACACAGAAATCCCTGGCCGAGCTGAGCGCCACGACCGAGGAGACGCTCAGCGTCTCGGGCATCCTCCTGTCCAAGACGTTCGGCCAGCAGCAGACCTCGATCGACAAGTTCCGGCGGCTCAACAAGCGCCTGGCCGGGCTCCAGATCCGCCAGGCGATGGTCGGGCGCTGGTTCTTCATGATCATCGGGACGGTGTTCAGCATCATGCCGGCCTTCGTCTACTGGCTGGCCGGCACGCTGGGCGCCAACGGCAGCCCGGACGCACCGACGGCCGGCACCGTGGTCGCCTTCACAACCCTCCAGAGCCGGCTCTTCTTCCCGCTCGGTCAGCTGCTCGGCATCCAGGTCGAGATCCAGGGCTCGCTGGCCCTCTTCGACCGGATCTTCGAGTATCTCGAGATGGACTCCGAGATCGTCGATGCGCCCGACGCGGTCGCCATGGACGGCACCAGGTTGCGCGGCCGGGTCCGCTTCAACGACGTCTCGTTCCACTACCCGACTTCGGCCGTGCCCTCGCACCTGGCGCACGCGGCGGTGAACGACCGCGACGGTGACGGCGATGGCGAGTCGGACGACGAGGAAGCGGCCGCTGGCGGCTCGGTCGAGGCCGGGGTCCCGGCCGAGCTGGTCGTGAACGCTGCCGGCGAGGGCGGCCTCGGTGGCCTGTCAGGCCCGATCCCGGCACTCGAGATCGTCCCGTCGTTCGGGCTCGAGCACATCGACTTCGCGGCCGAGCCGGGCGAGCTGGTGGCATTGGTCGGTGCCTCGGGGTCGGGCAAGACGACGACGACGTACCTCGTGTCGCGGCTGTACGACGTCGACTCGGGCGCGGTCGAGATCGACGACCTCGATGTCCGCAAGATCAAGCTCGCCACCCTGGGCGAAGTCATCGGGACCGTGACCCAGGAGACCTACCTGTTCCACGCCTCGGTCCGCGACAACCTGCGCTACGCCCGCCCCAACGCCACCGATGAGGAGCTCGAGGTGGCCGCCCGCGCCGCGGCGATCCACGACCGCATCACCGAGCTTCCCGACGGCTACGACACGACGGTCGGTGAGCGTGGCTACAAGCTGTCCGGTGGCGAGAAGCAGCGGCTGGCGATCGCCCGGGTGCTGCTCAAGGACCCGCGGATCCTCATCCTCGATGAGGCGACCTCGGCGCTCGACACGGTCTCGGAGCGGCTCATCCAGGCCGCCTTCGAGCGCCTGATGGAGGGTCGCACCACGATCGCCATCGCCCATCGACTGTCGACGATCCTGCGCGCCGACCGGATCCTGGTCTACGAGCGGGGCCGTATCGTCGAGCGCGGCACGCACGCCGAGCTGATCGCCCAGGGCGGGGTCTACGCCCGACTGTATCGCGAGCAGTTCGCCGAGGTGGATCGGCAGGTCGCGGAGGCTGGCTCCGACGTGGGCGTCGGCACCGGCGTCGGCACCGGCGCCCCGGCCGCCTGATCGACCCGATGCCCACCATCAAGTCGGTCGAGATCCGCCACGAGGGAGGGATGCTGTTCGCCGCCGACCCGAGCTCGGGCCACGCACTGGCGTTCGATGACCGCGAGTCAAACCGGGGCGGCAGCCCGGTCGAGACGATCCTGTCGGCGCTGGGGGCGTGCACCGCGATGGACGTCATCTCGATCGCGGCCAAGAAGCGCCTTGCGATCGACGACTACCGGATCCAGGTCCGCGGCAGCCAGCGCGATGAGTACCCGCAGGTCTACACGGAGATCGACGTCACCCACGAGGTCACCGGTCGCAACCTGTCCGAGGCCGCGGTCCGTCGCTGCATCGAGCTGTCCGCGATCAAGTACTGCCCGGTCAACGCGATGATCTCGGCCGGGGCCACCGTCGTCCACCACCGGTATCGGATCCGCTCGACGGGCGAGGCCCCGTACGAGGCCGAGGGTGAGGTCGTCGCGACAGGTCCCTACGCTCGGCCGGACGTGCTGGCCGACTAGACCTCGATCGGCTAGCGGCTCGGGGCGTTGGGGGCGTGGGCCGCGTCGGGGGCGTGGGCCTTCGCGACCTCACCGATGATCGCCGCGACCTCGTGCGGCTTCGACCACATCGGCCAGTGGCTCGTCGGCAGATCGACCCAGGTGATATCACGCAACTCCGGGACGCCGGCGAGGAACGACCACTCCGGGTGCTCCTTGGCGTACGAGCGGTAGTCCTCCGAGGTGTAGCCCGTGGCGATGATCGTGCTCGGGATGTCGCGACGGGCGTCGTTGGTGAAGTCGTAGCCCTCGCGCAGGAGTGAGCCCGGGACCGGCACCGCCCGCTCGCGGAAGGTCGTCTTCTGCTGCTCGGTAAGTCCGTCCATGTTCTCTTCCGCGGCAACTGCCTCCCAGTCGAGCGGCTTCTCGACGTCACTGAAGTCGGGGTCGAGTGGCGGCTTGCCCGGCGCCGTGTCGACGTAGACCATCGCCGCGATCAGCTCGGGGACGACGTCGCTCGCCGCGTAACCGGAGAACCCGGTCGCGCTGTGCAGCGTGAGCACGACCGGCGCGTTCGCGGCACGGATGGCATCGGCGATGGCGTCCACGTGGTCCTGGAACGTGATAGACGAGCGGTCCGTGTCGACCGAGTCGAGGCCGGGCAGGGTCAGCGCGGTGACGTCGTGGCCCTGGGCGCGCAGGTCGGCGACGACCTCGTCCCACGCCCACGCGCCAAGCCAGAACCCGGGGACCAGGATGATCGGTGCAGTTGTCATGGGCGGATTCTAGCGGCGGGCGCCGCGCGCCGCCCGTCAGGAGTAGCGGATCGACTCCGGGGCGAGCGCCTGGTTGGGGCCACCCGCCCGACCGCGCGTCCAGATGCGCGTCACGACATCGGGGAGCCACCAGCGCAGGAAGTAGAGCCGGCAACCGAGGCAGTATCCGGTCACGGCCAGGACGGTCTGCAGCGTGGCGACCGCGAGCGTCAGCAGCCAGCCGAGCGGCGTCACCCCGAGCGCGAACGCCGCCAGCGCGAGCGTGAGCGCGGTGCTGCCGAGGACCTGAGCGAAGCGCGGCGGGTATTCGTGCTCTGGCTCGACCTTGGGGAGGGCGAAGGCCTTGGCGATGCGCCGCCAGGCGACGCCGTAGATCGAATAGCGGAGGCCGAACGTGCTGCTGAGCCCGATCGAGAGCAGCACCAGCGCAACGAGCCACGGCGTCCCGGTCAGGGTGGCGACGATGAGCAGGACGGCCGAGACGCCGGCACCGAACCGATGTCCTCGCGGGTCGATCATGCGCGTCTTCGGCAGGCGGTCGACGGCGTCGGCGGGTACGGCGTTCTGCATCGGTGCTCTCCTGGCGGCTGGTCGCCCCGGAAAATGGCACATAAGTCCTAGCGGAGTAGTCGGGTAGAGCCCGTGCGCCCGTCCTCCCTGTCCGGCCTGCCGTCGAGCCAGGTCCCGGGGTTGCCGCGACGATGCCCTCGATCTTTGATGCCTGATTTCGGGCGCCGAAGGGCTCCGATTTCTTGTATGCCCATGGACGGCATATCCGGCTTGATCACCGATCTCAGTCGTCGATGTCCGGGGGTCGGTCTCGTCGGTATGCCGTCCATTGGCATCAATCGAGGAAGGTGCCGCCGACGGCTCGATTTCAAGCATCGAACGGATCGCCGAAGGCCGCTCAGAGTCATTGCATGAGTATGCAGCGACGGTGTATAGTCATTCGACCATGACGGTGACTGATTCGACCGAGGCGACACGTGGAGCTGCGGTTCGGCCGCGCTCGGAGCGTGGCATCGACCCGGACGGCGGCCCGCGCCGCATCCGGGTCGGCATCATCGGCGCGACCGGCTACGTCGGCGGTGAGCTCGTCCGGATCCTGGCGCGCCACCCCAACGTCGAGCTGGTCGGCCTCGTGGGGCGAGATCGCGATCACGACCCGATCGGGGGCGTCCACGCCCACCTCGCGACTACCGGGCTGGCCATTCAATCGGAGCTGCCGGAGGTCGGCGCAGGGCCGGAGGTCGGCGCAGGGCCGGAGGTCAGCGCAGGGCCGGAGGTCGGCGCAGGGCCGGAGGTCGGCGCTGCAACGGGGCCTCTTGACGCGGTGTACATGGCCCTCCCCCACGGTGCCGGCACGGAGATCGCCGCGCGCCTCGCCGCTGCCGGCACCGCGGTCATCGACCTCGGGCCTGACTTCCGCCTCCGCGACCCGCACGACTACCCGCGCTGGTACGGCTTCGAGCACCCACGTCCCGATCTCCTCGGCGTCGCGGTCTACGGGCTGCCGGAGCTCCATCGCGCGGAGCTCGAGGCCCTGGTCGACGCCCCCGTTGCGATCGTCGGCTCGCCCGGTTGCTATCCCACGGCGACCCTACTCGCACTCGCACCGCTGGCCCGGGCTGGGCTGATCGGCGATCTCGTCGTCGATGCCAAGAGCGGCGTGTCCGGCGCGGGCCGCGAGGCGAAGCCCAGCCTCCTCTTCGGCGAGGTCAACGAGAGCGTGTCGGCGTATGGCATCGGCGGCCACCGCCACGTCGCCGAGATCGAGCAGGAGCTGGCGATCGTCGCCGCCCGCGAGGGCCTGGATGTCACCGCGAACCCGGGCATCGAGGCCGTCGACTTCCTGCCCCACCTGATCCCGATGACTCGCGGCATCCTGTCGGCCTGCCACGTCCGCCCGACCCGCCCGGTCAGCCAGGCCGAGCTCGACCGGCTGTACGAGACGGCCTACGCGGATGAGCCGTTCGTGACCGTCGTCGCGGCACCGCCCGCGACCAAACACGTCACGGGCAGCAACCAGGTCCTGGTCCATGTCAGCCTCGATCCGCGAACCGGCCGGGTGTTGGCCATCGGCGTCGAGGACAACCTGGTCAAGGGCGCGGCCGGTCAGGCCGTCCAGGCGTTCAACATCGTCCACGGCCTGCCGGAGACGGCCGGGCTCGAACAGCTGCCGCTCGCGCCATGACCCAGCTCACGAATCCACCGATCCCCGCGTCCTCGGAGGGCCTCCCACCGGTCGAGCGACGCGCCGTCATCCCAGCAGGCTTCAAAGCTGGCGGGTTGGCGGCGGGGATCAAGGCCTCAGGCCGGCCGGACCTCGCCGTCGTCGTCACGTCGGGGGGTCCGGCCGCCGTGGCCGCGGTCTTCACGCCCAACACGTTCGCCGCCGCGCCGGTCCGCCTGTCGCGGGCGCACCTCGCGACGACCTCGGGCGACCCGCGCGGTGGGTTTGGCTGGGCCGGGGCCGTCATCTCGACCAGTGGCAGCGCGAACGCCGCAACCGGCCCGGCCGGGGACGCGGATCAGCTCGAGATCGCGGCGATGCTGGCCGATGCGACCGGGACGTCGCCCGAGCGGACGCTCCATCTCTCGACCGGGATCATCGGATCGCGGTTGCCACTCGATCGCGTGCGAACGGGGCTCGACGCGCTGGTGCCGACGCTGGCGTCGACCGACGACGGTCTGCTCTCGATGGCGACGGCCCTGTGCACCACCGATTCGCGGACGAAGACCGCGACCACGACCGTCGAGCTGCCCGATGCCGACGGCCGGCCGGTCACCGTCCGGGTGAGCGGGGTCGCCAAGGGCGTCGGGATGATCCACCCGACGATGGCCACGATGCTCTCCGTCGTCCTGACCGATGCCGAGATCGCCCCCGAGACCCTGTGGCACCTGCTTCGGCCGGCCGCCGCCCGGACCTGGAACCAGCTCTCGGTCGATGGCGATACCAGTACGAACGACACCGTCCTCGTCCTCGCGTCCGGGGTGGCGGGCGCCGCCCCGGCCGAGGAAGGCTCCCCTGCCGCCGCGAGCCTGGGTCGCGCGATCGAGGCGGTCGCGCGCGACCTGGCCCGCCAGCAGGCCGCCGACGGCGAGGGCGCGGCCACGCTCATCACGGCCGACGTGACCGGGGCCCGCGACGATGCCGAGGCCCGCGCGGTCGCCCGCTCGGTGATCTCATCGAGCCTGGTCAAGGCCGCGGCCCACGGCCGCGATCCGAACTGGGGCCGGGTGGCGGGCGCGGCCGGCAATGCCCGTCTGGCGGCAGCCGCGGTCCTCGAGGCGGCCGGTCTGCCCGCGGCCGAGGCGACGGCCCGGGGCGGCACCCCGGCCGTGCTCGACCCGGCGAAGCTCCGGATCTGGATCGCCGGTCATCTCGTCTTCGACGGCGCGGCGGGCGGTCCGGTCGCCTTCGATCGTGCGGCGGCGCGGGCGGCGATGGATGCGCCGGAGGTCGTGATCGGTCTCGACCTCGGTCTGGGGCCGGGTCGCGGCGAGGCGTTCGGGTGCGACCTGACCGAGGCATATGTCATCGAAAACTCGGCATACACGACATGAGTGAAGTGCTGGTCATCAAGCTGGGTGGCACGACCATCGCCGACCAGAGCCAGGTGCTCGCGGAAGTGGCCGCGGTCGCGCGACGACGTCCCGTGGTCCTGGTCCACGGCGGCGGCAAGCGAATCACCGAGTGGCTCGAGCGCCTGGGCGTGCCCTCCAAGTTCGAGGGGGGCCTGCGGGTCACCGACGCGCAGTCGCTCGAGGTGGCCGCCGCGGTTCTCCGGGGAGTGGTCAACAGCGAGCTGGTCTCCGGTCTGCGCGACCTCGGCGTCGATGCCGTCGGGCTGTCGGGCGTCGATGGCGGGCTGCTCATCGCCGAGCGGATCCCGGAGCTCGGGCTCGTGGCCTCGGTCGTCGGGCTGCGACGCGATCTGCTCGACGCGATCCTGGTCGGTGGCCAGGTGCCGGTCGTGGCGCCACTGGCCCGCGACGCGGACGGGATCGTGTGCAACGTCAACGCCGACGATGTCGCGGCCGGGATCGCGGCCGGACTCGGTGCCCGCCAGCTCGTGCTGCTCACCGACGTGGACGGTGTCCGTGACGCCGATGGCCGCCGGCTCGAGGCGCTGACCGCGGGCGAAGCCGAGACCCTCATCGAATCGGGCGTGATCGCGGGCGGGATGGTGCCCAAGGTCCGGGCCGCCCTTGGCGCGCTCGGCTGGGACGGGGCAGAGGCGATCATCGCCGACTCGTCCGCGCCCGAGGCGCTGGCCCGCGCCCTCACCGACCCGACGTTCGGCACGCGGATCACAGCCAGCCGCGCCGCACGGGTGGGGGCCGCATGACGAGCCAGAACGGCAGCCAGGACTTCAAGGTCCAGCGCCAGCGGGCCATCCGCGACCTGGTCGCCTCGCGCCCGATCGGCAGCCAGCGCGAGGTGGTCGACGCGTTGAGCGAGCAGGGCTTCGCGGTCACCCAGGCCACCGTCTCGCGCGACATCACCGAGCTCGGGCTGGTCAAGGCGCCCGGCGCCGACGGCCACGACGTGTATGTCACGCCGGCCGTCGCCGTCGCGGCCCCGGCCGCCGGGAGCGCCGCGTCTGACGATCGGCTGCTCCGGATCCTCGGCGATATCCCGGTCAGCATCGGGCGGAGCGGGCTGATCGTGGTCCTGACCGGGACGCCCGGCACGGCCAGCGTCATCGCCCAGGCCATCGACGAGTCGAGCCTGCACGAGCAGGAAGGCACGCTCGCCGGCGACAACACCCTGCTCGTCCTGTTCGCGGACGAGATGCGGCTCGAGCACTGGCTCGAACGATTCGGGGACATCCAGGCACGTTCCGGAGGGTCAAGGGTCTCGTGAAGAAGGTCGTCCTCGCCTATTCCGGTGGCCTCGACACATCGGTCGCGGTCGCCTGGCTCAAGGAACAGTTCAGTGCCGAGGTGGTGACCCTCACGGTCGATCTCGGCGGTGGGTCGCTGCGGCCCGGCGTCGAGGGTCGGGCGATGTCGGCCGGTGCCTCGCGCGCGTACGTGGTGGACGCTCGGGAGCGGTTCGTGACCGACTACGTCTGGCCGCACCTGCAGGCGAATGCGTTGTACCAGGGGGCGTACCCCTTGGCCACGGCGCTGGCCCGGCCGTTGATCGCGCAGCTCCTGGTCGAGGTCGCCAAGCGCGAGGGCGCCGATGCGGTCGCCCACGGCTGTACCGGCAAGGGCAACGACCAGGTGCGCTTCGACGTGGCCACGCACGCGTTGGACCCCGGGCTCGAGGTCGTGGCGCCGATGCGGGTCGGGATGGGCCTGACGCGCGACCAGGAGATCGACTACGCGGCCGAGCGCGGGATCGAGATCCCGATCACGAAGGCCTCGCCCTACTCGATCGATGTCAACCTGTGGGGCCGATCATGCGAGACGGGCGTCCTCGAGGATCCATGGGTCACCCCGCCCGCCGACGCTTACGAGTGGACCGTCGCCGCGGCCGATGCGCCGCCGGCGGTCGAGATCGTCATCGACTTCGAGGGCGGCATCCCGGTCGCGCTCGATGGCGAACGGCTGGCGCCAGTCGACCTGGTCGAGCGCGTCCACGAGCTGGCCGGTGCGCATGGCGTCGGGCGGATCGACCATGTCGAGGATCGGCTGGTCGGGATCAAGAGCCGCGAGATCTACGAGACGCCGGCGGCGACCGTGCTGCACGCAGCGCATCGGGCGCTGGAAGGGCTGACGCTGTCGCGCGACACGCTCCGGTTCAACCGCTTCGTGGCCGACGAGCTGGCCCGGCTCATCTACGACGGGCTGTGGTTCAGCGCGCTGTCGCGCGACCTGCGGGCGTATGTGGCGTCGTCGCAGCGGGTCGTGTCCGGCGAAGTCCGGGTGCGGCTGGACCACGGATCCGCGGTCGTCGTCGGGCGGCGGTCACCGATGTCGCTATACGACAAGAGCCTGGCCACGTACGACGAGGGCGATGCCTTCGACCACGCGTCGGCGGTCGGGTTCATCGAGATCTTCGGGCTGCCGCTGCGGGTCGAGGCGGCCCGGCACGGAGCGGTCGGGGCGCATCACGGCGCGGCCTGGACCTGGACCGAGCCGCTGCTCGAGACGCTGCCGACCACGGTCGCGGATCCGGAGCCGGCCGGCGTCTGAGCTGGCGTCCCGCGGCGGGGGCGTGGCGCGAGGCCGTGGCGCGGGGCCGTGGCGCGGGGCCGGCCGCCTTTTTCCTGCCACTTGCCCATGCCACGGGTATCTGACCGAATCGGGCGGTCGTCCTTGTCAGATACCCATGGGGAGGGCGTTAGGCAGCGAATCGAGGGGCGACGGCCGCGTTTCGCGTTCGATCCACGCTCGGCCAACGTCGATTCGGCTCTGGTCGAGGGCGATTCGCACGGGATTCCGTGCCTAGTGCCCGCTCCATGGGTATTTGGCACAAACGGCGCGGGGCGGCGGGCCCAGGCCGGGCGAGCCCAGGCGGGGCGAGCGCGGGGCGGCGGGCCCGAGCCGGCGGGGCGGGCCCAAGTCGGGTGGCAGGCCCGACGCGACCAAGAGCCTGGGAACCGGCCGGGTCCGAGGTTCCGCTACCATCCCTCGATGACCGAATCCACCGCCCCAACCTCCGCTCTCCGAGCCGGCCTCGTCGATGGCCTGAGGGCCGCCCGCGACGCCGAGCGCGACGTCCTGGCCGCACTCGATCCGGCCGATCGCGACGCGCCGGCGTCCGACGGCGGCTGGTCGGCGAAGGACGTCCAGACGCATCTCGCCGCGTGGCGCCACCAACAGGTCGAGCGCATGCGGGCGATCCGCGAGGGCCGCGATGAGCCGCCCAACGCACCCGAGACCGACGAGGTGAACGCCACGATCCACGCCGAGCGGGCCGATTGGCCGTGGCCGCAGGTCTTCAGGGACGCTGAGTCGAGCGCCGGCGACCTGATCGAGGAGGTCGAGGCCGCCAGCGACGAGACGATCGCGCTCGATCGGATCAGCGGGTCGATCATGGGCAACGGACCCGAGCACAGCCTCACGCACCTCGGGCCGCTGGCCGCCCGCGCCGGCCAGGCGTCGCGCGTCCTCGAGCTCGCGGACACGATCACCGGCCTCCTCGATCGCGACGGTGGCTGGCCCAGCCGGCCGGCGGCGTACGCGCGCTACAACCTCGCCTGCTTCCACGCGCTGGCGGGCAACCTAGACGTCGCTCGGTCGCTCCTTCGACAGGCCCTGCCCGAGCGCGAGGAGCTCCGCGCGTTCGCCCCGGAGGACGACGATCTCATCGCGTTGCGGGACGAGATGCCGGGATTGGCCGAGGGCTGAACACCCTGGGGGCCGGCTGAGCGACCCGGCCGCCGGCCGCTGAGCGACCCGGCCGACGTCTTGACGTCGGGCCATGCCCGCACCACGCTGGCCCTCGCCGGATCGACCGAGCGAGCAGGAGATCGAGAGCGCGATGATCGAACGGCGATGACCGATCAGCCCTCGACCACCGACCGCCGCCTCGACGAGCTTGGGTTCCTCCACGAGATCGCCCAGCTCGCGACACTCGCCCGGACCTGGGACGAGCTGATGCACTCGATCGTGGACGGCACGACGGCCGCCATGGGCGTCGAGGTCTGCTCGTTCTATCTCGCCGACCACGAGCGGATGCGGCTGACCCTGGCCGCGACCAATGGGCTCGACCGCTCGCAGGTCGGCCGGGTCAGTCTCGGCTGGGACGAGGGCATCACCGGTCGAGTGGCGGCCACACGCACTCCGATCGCGGTCGACGACGTCACCGTCGACGACCGCTTCGCCTGGGTCCGTGGCTTCGATATCGAGGGACTGGCCGGGATGCTCTCGGTCCCGCTCGAATGGCACGACACGGTGGTCGGGGTGCTCAACGTGCAGACCCGCGAGCGACACCGGTTCGACGACGACGCGATCGCGTTCCTGCGCACGATCGCGGCCTTGCTGGCCGGCATCGTCGAGAAGGGCCGGCTGACCGCGGAGGTCGAGGCGCGGCTGGCCGAGCTCACGGCTCTCGATGCCGCCCGATCCGAGCTGCTCAGCGTCGTGACCCACGAGCTCCGGACACCGTTGTCGGTCGTCCGCGTCTATGTCGACCTGCTCGCCGAGGCGGCCGAGGCCGAGGGCGCCACGGCGGCCGCCCCGGAATGGCGCGATGCGGCCTCGGACCAGCTCGGGCGGCTCGATCGGCTCGTGGACTCGATCCTGGCCTCGGTGCGCGGCGAGGGCCTGACCGGGCTGTCGCGCGCGCCGTTCGATCCCGTCAAGGCGGTCGACGAGACGGTCGAGACGCTGCGGCTCCTGCTCCGCTCGCATCCCATCCGCTGGGACCGGCCATCCGAGCCGATGATCGCGATCGGCGACGCGACGCGGTTCCGCCAGGTCCTCGAGCAGCTGCTGGAGAACGAGTCCAAGTACGCCCCGACCGCGGACGGCGTGAGCATCGGCGTATGGCGGATCGGCGACGAGATCCAGGTGTATGTGACCGACGACGGCCCGGGCGTCCCGCGCGAGGACTGGGAGAGCGTCTTCGAGCCGTTCGTGCGGATCGAAGGCAGCGGCCGGAGCCGCGGCTCCGGGATCGGGCTGTTCGCCGCGCGCCGGCTGATGACCGCGATGGGTGGCCGGATCTTCCTCGAGCCCAACGGGTTCGCCTCGTCGCGTTTCGTGGTGGCATTGCCCACCGGGTCTTGACATCGGCCCGCGCGCTTTGTATATATCGCTTCGCGGTATATCGATGGTCGGTGCAGAACGAGGGCCAGCTCATGAGCGCGCAGGCGACGACGGTCATCGCGCGAGTCGCGCCCGATGACGCCACGGCGGTCCGTTCGCCCGTTGGCGAGGTCCTGCGCGACATCACCCGGGGCGGGCTGGCCGGCGCGATCGTCGGCGTCCTGGTGGCGGGCGTCGGCGGCCGGATCTTCATGCGCCTGGCAGCGTTGCTCGTGCCGGCCGCCACGGGCAATTCGACGGAGAACGGCAACCGGATCGGCGAGATCACCCTGACCGGCAGCCTGGGCTTGGTCACCTTCGCCCTCGTCGTCGGCCTCGTCGGGGGGACGATCTGGGTCGTCGTCTCGCCGTGGATCCCCGGCGTCGGGCTGCGTCGGGCCATCGTCGCGATGCCCATCGCGATCGGTCTCGTCGCGACCGGGCTGATCGAAGGCTCGAACCCGGACTTCCTGGTTCTCCGACACGACGTGGCCGTCGTCGCCCTGTTGGTCGGCCTCGTGGCCCTGGTCGGCTTCGCCATCGCGATGGTCGACACTTGGCTCGACGGTCGGCTCCCCCACCCCGGGCTCGGCTGGCGCGGCGCGGCCGGGATCTACGCGGCGGTCGCGTTCGCGGGCGCGGTCCTGTTCGCGTTGCCAATGATCCTCGGGTTCCTCGGTTCCTCCGATCCGAGCACCGTAGTGCGCGGCGTCACGCTCCTGG
>JBBQVJ010000028.1:0-19436 GCA_038211705.1 Candidatus Limnocylindrales bacterium
GCCGTTCGGGCCGCACTCCGAGACGCGCGCCCGGGAGCAGCGGTGTCCCAGCACCGCGCCCACGCATGTGTATTCGAGGAGGTGGCCTGTGTCGCTGGCTTGGGACGTTCGTCGGCGGTTGGCGAGACTCGGTCTCGCGACATCGATCCTGGGGCTGGCGGTCTTGAGCGCCGCCCCGGTCATCAGTGCGGCCGCCGCGGTCAGCCTGACGACCCCATTTCCCGCGATCGCCGTCGCCCCGGGCTCGTCGCCCAGCTTCGACATCTCGGTCACGACCGACACGCCCGGCCGGGTCGACCTGTCGGTCGGCTCGGTGCCGACGGGTTGGACCGCCGTCCTGCGCGGCGGTGGGTTCACGATCGACGGCGTCGATTCGGACGGCTCGACGGCGACCAAGATCACGCTCAATGTGACCGTTCCCGCCGATGCCACCGAAGGCCCCAAGCGGATCGATGTCCGCGCCACCAAGGGCGGCGCCTCGACCACGCTCTCGGTCGACATCCGGGTGGCGCCCAACGCGGCCGGTGACGTGAAGCTGACGACCGACGTTCCCCAGCTCAAGGGCGCTTCCGATGCGACCTTCCCGTTTAGCCTGACCCTCACCAACGACACGCCCGAGGACCTGCCGTTCAGCGTCGTCGCCACCGGCCCGGCCGGTTGGACCGTGACCGCCCAGGTCGGGTCCACGGCGCAGGCCGCGAGCGTCGTGGTCAAGGCCGGCAGCAGCTCGACGGTGTCCGTCTCGGCCAAGCCCGCCGCCGGCTCGGCTGCCGGGCAGTATCCGATCGCACTCGATGCCACCAGCGGTAGTCGCACGGCGCATTCCGATCTCGGCGTCGAGATCACGGGCAGCTACGACCTCACGCTCTCGACAGGGACCCAGACCCTCAACATGAACGCGACGGCCGGCTCTATGAGCGACCTCACCCTGACCCTCGCCAACACCGGAACGGCGGATGTCCAGGGCGCCGTCATGAGCGCCACTGCGCCGACCGGCTGGGTCGTCAAGTTCGATCAGCCGAGCGTCGACGTGCCAGCCAACAAGACGATCCAGGTCGTCGCTCATCTGACCCCGTCATCCGACGCGATCGCCGGCGACTACATCACCACGTTCAAGGCGACGGCGCCGGTCGCGACCGCTTCGACCGATATCCGGGTCACGATCCAGACGTCGCTGCTGTGGGGCGTCGTGGGCATCGGCCTGATCTTGCTCGTCCTCATCGGGCTGTGGTGGACCTTCCAGCGCTACGGACGCCGATGACCGGAGTCGAGGCCCCGGAACCGGCGCCGGCTGAGCGACCGCCGATCGAGCACCCGCCCGAGCCGAGCGGTCCGGCACCGGTCATCCAGACCCGCCGCCTGACCAAGAAGTACGGCACCCTGACGGCGGTCGACCGGCTCGACCTGGCGGTCTACCCTGGCGAGGTCTTCGGGCTGCTCGGACAGAACGGGGCGGGCAAGACGACCACGATCCTGATGCTCCTCGGGCTGTCCGAGCCGACCGGCGGTGAGGCGACGGTGATGGGTCTCGATCCGGCCCGCGAGCCGCGCGAGGTCAAGCGTCGGGTGGGCTACCTTCCCGATGCCGTCGGGTTCTACGGCGGGCTGACCGGTCGTCAGAACCTGCGATACACGGCTCGACTCAACGGCCTTCGACGGGACGAGGCCGAGTCGGCGATCGACGAGGTGCTCGACCAGGTCGGGCTGTCGGACCGCGCCGACGGCCTGGTCGAGACCTATTCGCGCGGGATGCGCCAGCGGCTTGGCATCGCCGACGCGCTGGTCAAGTCGCCCGACCTGCTGATCCTCGACGAGCCGACGACCTCGATCGACCCGATCGGCGTCATCGAGATCCTCGACCTGCTGCGGCGGCTGGTCCACGGCCGCGGTCTCTCGGTCATGCTCTCCAGCCACCTCCTGACCCAGGTCCAATCGGTCTGCGACCGGATCGGGATCTTTGCCGCAGGCCGGCTCATCGGGATCGGCACCGTCGACGAACTCGCGGCGCAGTTCGGTGACGGCAGCGCGGTCATCGAGGTCGGTCTCGAGCTTCCGACGCCGGCCGATGTCGAGCGGGCCGGCTCGACGCTGCGCGCGATCGACGCGGTCGAGTCCGTCGACCCGCCCGATAGCGGGAACGGCAACTGGCGGATCCACGTCCGCCCGGCCGCCGTCGAAGGTCGCGTGCGCCAGGACATCCTGGTCGCGGCGGTCCAGCAGGGCCTGGGGCTGACCGCGCTCCGTCCGATCGTGCCCTCCCTCGACGACATCTATCGCACGGCCATCGAGCGGCCGGCCCCGCCACGGGCCGGTGGTCTCAAGCGCAAATCAGTCGACCGGACGACCCACCGACGGAGGCGAGCATGAGCGCTCCGACGATCCAGGTCCCGGCCGTCGTGCCTGACGAGGAACGGCGTTCGGCTGGCCGCGTGCCGCATGCCGGCTGGCGGGTGATCGCGGCCAAGGAGCTCGGCGACCACCTCCTCAGCGTCCGGTTCATCGTGCTCCTGATCATCCTCGGGCTGGCCGGCGCGATCCCGCTCTATTCGGCAGCGGACCAGATCAAGACGGCGGCGGAGCAGGTGACCGGCCTGCCCGCGGTCTTCCTGTTCCTGTTCACGGTGCCGTCACCGGACATCCCCATCCTGCGGGTCGACTTCTTCATCGGGCTCGTCGCGCCGCTCCTCGGGATCGCCTTCGCGTTCGACGCCGTCAACGGCGAGCGATCCGAGGGGACGTTGCCGCGGCTGCTCGCCCAGCCCATCTATCGCGACGACGTCATCAACGGCAAGTTCGCGGCCGGGATGGCGGCGATCGGTCTGGTTTTGGTGGCGGTCGTCACGCTCATCGCCGCATTCGGCATCATCCGGCTCGGGATCGTCCCGCAGGATGACGACATCCTGCGGCTCACCGCCTGGGTCGCCGCGACCTTCCTGTACGTCTCGCTGTGGCTGGCGTTCGGTCTCCTCCTGTCGGTCCTGATCCGCCGTGCCGCCACCGCGGCCATCGTCGGTTTCGGCGCCTGGCTGCTCGTCGGCGTCTTCGGCGGCCTGATCGTCACGATCGTCAACGGGATCTTCTCACCGGCCGCGGACGCCACCATCGACCAACAGCTCGGCTCGATCCAGATCCAACAGTTCATCAGCCGGCTCCTGCCGAGCACGTTGTACAGCGACATCTCCTCGGTCCTGCTCGACCCGCGCATGGTCCGCATCGGCGCGCCCGCGACGCTCGGCCAGGCGCAGCAGGCCGCGCAGCAGGTCCAGCTGCCAGGCGTGGTTCTCTCGATCGACCAGAGCCTGCTGCTCGTCTGGCCGCAGATCGTCGTGCTGGTGGGTTTGACCGTCGCGTGCTTCGCGGCGGCCTACATCGCTTTCATGCGCCAGGAGGTCCGCGCTTAGGGCGTGCCAGACGGCGGGTGGCACGCACATATGGCGCGTCGGCGGGTGGTGACGGCCCGTCGGCCCGTGGTGAGAACCCCTGGGCCGGTGGGCCGCCCCGGCGGGCGGCTCCGGCCGGCCCGTCGTGTCGGCCGCGATGCGTGGCTGGCTGCGGCCCGTCCCGAGCCGGCTCAGCCCTCGCCGCCGACGACGCCGATGATCTCCTCGCCATAGCGGTCGAGCTTCATCGGGCCGACGCCCGGGACCCGGCGGAGCTCCGCGATGGAGCGCGGCCGCTGGCGGGCGATGGCCTCGATGGTCGAGTCGTGAAAGACGATGAACGGCGCGACGGCGTCCTCGCGGGCCCGGGCCGTTCGCCAGGCACGGAGCGCGTTGGAGAGGGGTGACCGGTCGGCCGGATCGACCCTGGCGGCGGTCTCGCGGACCGCCCGTGACCCGGCCGGCGCGAGCGAGCGGACGGGTCGGGCCGAGGCCGGCACCAGCCCGTCCAGGAACCGCGATCGGTTGCGCCGGCCCTCACGCCCCGAGGCCGCCATCCGCGAGGTGGCCCACGACAGCCACAGGTGGCGACAGGCCCGGGTGATCCCGACGTAGAGCAACCGGCGTTCCTCGGCGAGCTCGTCGGGCTCCGTCGATTGGCGGATCGGCAGCGTTCCTTCCTCCAGCGCCGGCAGGAAGACCGCATCCCATTCGAGGCCCTTGGCCCGGTGGTAGGTGAGGAGCTCCACGCCGGCCGCGGTCCCGCCCGCCTCGATCGCGGTCCGGTGATCGACCTCGGCCAGGAAGGCCGGGACGTCGGCCTCGGGATCGGCCCGGACGAGATCCTCCGCGAGCGACAAGAGGGTCACGACGGCGCCGTGGCGCTCGCTCGCGGCCTCGCCGTCCGGGATCGTGTCGCGCCGGATCCCGAGCTCGCGCTCGAAGGCTCCCGCGAGCCGATCGACGAGCGGCCCGGCATCGTCCGTGCGTCCGAGTGCGCCCGCGACCCGCATCGCGCGGCGGACCTCGGGTCGGGCGAAGAACCGTTCGCCCCGGACATGGAACGGGATCCCGGCCGCGCCCAGGGCGCTCTCGATCGCGGGCAGCTGGGCATTGGTTCGAACGAGGATCGCCATCGCGCCGTGCGGGCTGCCGGCCCGGGCGAGCGCCCGGATCGCCTCGGTGATGCCGGCCAACTCGGCCTCGTCGGTGGGGAAGCCCCCGATGTCGGGCGCCGGGCCGGACCCGAGACTCGCCACCAGGCGCTTGGGCGGTCGGGGTTCGGCCCCCGGGCGCCGCTCGTCGGGCGCGGCTCGGCCCGTCGCCAGGACGCGGTTGGCGAGGCCGAGGACCTCGGGCGTCGAGCGGTAGTTGGTCTCGAGGCGAACGACGCGGGCCGCCGGGTAGCGCTCGGTGAAGCCGATCAGGTAGTCGCTGGTGGCACCGGTGAAGGAGTAGATCGTCTGGTCCTCGTCACCCACGACCGCGAGGTCCTGGCGGCCGCCGAGCCAGGCATCGAGCAGCGCCGCCTGGAGCGGGTTGGTGTCCTGGTACTCATCGACCGAGAACCAGCGATACCGGTCGCGCACCTCGTCGGCGATCGTCGTGTCGCTCTCGATGAGCCCGATCGTCAGCTCGAGCATGTCCTCGAAATCGATCCGGCCGCCCCGCGACTTGGCGCTCTCGTATCGACGGTAGAGACCGGCCATCAGGTCCGGTGGAAGGGACGCATCGCGACCCTCGGCGATCGACCGGGTCTCGTAGTCGCCTGGGGCGATCCGGCGTGCCTTGGCCCACTCGATCTCGCCGGCCAGGTCGCGCACCGCCAGGTAGCGGTAGCCGCCGGGCAGACCGGCCGCCAGCGGGGCGAGGATGGGCACCTTCGATTCGAGGATCGAGGGCGAATCCGAGCCGTGGACGCGTGGCCAGAAATGGCGCAGCTGGCGGAGCGCCGCGGCATGGAACGTGGCCGCGGTGACGCCCGGTTGACCGAGCGCGGCGAGCCGCCCACGCATCTCGCCCGCGGCCTTGTCCGTGAACGTGACGACCAGCACGTCCCGCGGCCGGACGACGTCCGTGGCGAGGGCGTAGGCCACCCGCCTTGTGATGACCCGGGTCTTGCCGCTGCCGGCGCCGGCCAGGATGCACAGCGGCCCCGACGGGATCGTGACCGCCTCGCGCTGGGCCGGATCGAGGTCGGCGAGGAGGGCGTCGGGGTCACGGTCTGGCACGTCGCCATCGTAGCCGGGTCGGCTGCACTGGCGGTCATCGGGTACTTTTTCAGGCAATGGAGCTGCGCGGCCGCCAGGTCACCCTGCGATCGACGACGGCCGAGGGCGCCCGCCCTGGCGGCGATCCTGGCCGAGCCCGAGGTCGGTCGCTGGTGGGGTGACTTCGATCTCGAGCGCGTGCGCGCCGACCTGGTCGGCGGCGGCCCCGAGGAGGACCCATACGTCATCGAGCATGACGGCCGGATCGTCGGCTACATCCAGGCGGTCGAAGAGCTCGAACCCGACTTCCGTCAGGCCGGCATCGACCTGTTCCTGCGGACCGACGCCCAGGGTCGAGGGCTCGGCACCGACGCGATCCGGACCCTCGCCATCGAGCTGATCGACGGCCGCGGTCACCACCGCCTGACGATCGACCCGGCGGCCGACAACGAACGGGCGATCGCCGTCTACGCCAAGCTCGGATTTCGGCCGGTCGGGCGGATGCGAGCCTACCAGCGGCTCCGCGACGGGCGCTGGGTCGACGGGCTGCTGATGGACCTGCTCGCCGACGAACTGGTGCGCTGACGCCCGCGGCGTCTGGAAACGGGCTTGTCAGGCGCGTCCGGGTCGCTAGGATGGGCAGGCCCGAGGGCGGCGGGACGCAACCGACCCGAATGTCACGAGGGAGGCAACGCTCACATGACCGATCCTGTGGAACCGACCGCTCCGGCTCCGGCGCCCGATCCGATGACCCCAGCGCCCGCGGCCCCGGCCCCGGCAGCACCGGCCCCGGCCGCTCCGCCGCCCGCATCCACGACCTGGACGCCCCCGACGGCGACGGCAACGGCCGCGGGCGCCCGACCGACCGGTATCACGATCCTGGCCGTCCTGGCCGCCATCGGCGGGGTCTTCGCCCTGCTCGGCGGGTTGGCCATCTTCGTGGCCGGCACCGTCGTCTTCGGCGGATTGGGTGCGATCCTCGGCATCGCATTCCTGGCCTATGCCGGCCTGATCATCGCGTTCGCGTATGGCGCCTGGACGCTCAAGCCGTGGGCCTGGCCGCTCGGCGTCGCCGGGGCCGCGTTCGGTATCGTCCTCGCCATCCTCAACGTCATCGGCGGTTCGTCGATCGTCAGCCAGATCATCTCGATCGCTATCGACGGCGGGATCCTGTACTACCTCAACCAGCCCGGTATCAAGGCCGTCTTCGGCCGCTCCTAGCCGTTCCGACGTCGCGGCGTGGGCCCAACCCCGCCGTGGCGCCGATCACCGTTCAGAAAGGCGGCCACGGCACGGCCGGCCAGTCCGGGGAGGGGTACGGGAACCGTCCCGAGGCGAGCAGGGCCTCTGTGCGGCGGGTCGTCGACCGGATCTCGAGCCGCGACAGCAGCCCGCCCAACGTCACCGCCAGGTCGCCCGCGAGGGCATCTCGCACGCGCTCGAGCCCCTCCATCTCGTCAGGTTCGAGCGGCCGGCCGCGCCAGCCCCACAGCACCGTCCGAAGCTTGGGGACCGGCGAGAAGGTCACCCCGTGGTCGACGCCGTAGACGTGGTCGCCGCCATCGACTGGCAGGATGTGCCCGCCCTTGCGGTCGGTGTTGTTCATGACCGCGTCAAGGACGGCCATGCGGCGCAGCCGGGCGTCGTCGCCGACCACCATCGACACGACGTCCACCTCGGGGTCCGCCTCGATGAAGGCCTGGACCATCCCTTCGCCGAACGGCCCATCGCGCAGGATCGTCGGCGGGACGATGCCCCAACCGGTCGCCTCCGAGACGTGCCACGCGGCCACTTCGCGGCGGGCGAGCGTCCCATCCGGGAAATCGTCCAGTGGCCGCTCGCCGAGGACCGGCTTGTAGATCGCGTCGAGGACGAGGGCTGGCTCCGGGTCCGGACAGTGCCGGGTCACCGTCACGAGCATGGCGTTGTTGGACGACTCGACGATCCGCCCGACGATCCGGAGATCGCCATCGCGTAGCGCATCGAGCATCGTCCCGCGATCGATCACGGATGGCGTCCGGCTAGTTGATGTAGTGGCCGTTGCGCCGCGGGCAGATGTGGCCCTGCGGGTCGAGCGGCGCGCCGCACAACGGGCAGGGCGGCCGGCCCGCACCGACGATCCGGGACGCGCGAGCCACGAACGACCGGGCCGCATCGGCGGTCATCCGGACGCGCAGCAGGTCGGGCCCGTCCTCGTCGTCATCGTCGTCCTCGTCGGGGTCGATCTCTTCGCCGTCGTCCGGCTGGGCGCGCGCCTCGACCAGGACCCGTTCCGCGTCGCCATCCCAGCCAAGGGTCAGCGAACCGGCCCGGAACGCCTCGTTGAGTGGCTCGTCGAGGGGCGCCGTGTCGTCCTCGAGGGCGGCCCGCTCCGCCTCGGCGGCCGCCTCCACGCCCCGGCGATCGAGCTCGGACAGGAGATCGCCGAGCCGGTCGGCGAGGACCGCGACCTGGACCTTCTCGAGGACGATGCTGACGACGCGATGGCCGTCACGGGCTTGCAGGAAGAAGGTCCGGTCGCCCGGTCGGCCGACGGTGCCGGCCACGAAGCGCTCGGGAGGATCGAACAGGTACCGACGTCGAGGCATGACCGGACTCTATACCGATTCCTGCGTGGGTTGCCTAAAGGCTCCGAACCGAGAAAACAATCGATCCGTGGGCCGTCGCTCAGCCGACCTGGGCCGAGATCGTGTGCCAACCGCGGGCCCCGTCGGGCGCCGGTGGCGAAGGCTGCTCCTCCTGGACGACGCCGTTGCCGTCGGTGGCGCGGACCTTGATCTCATGCCGGCCGGGCGTCGCCGCCCAGTCGGTGACCCACTGGACCCAGGTCGTGTTCGAGATCGGCGCAGAGAGTCGGGCGTCGCCCCAGACGCCATCGATCGCGACCTCGACCCGCGAGACGCCACGGTCGGGCGCCCAGGCGATGCCGGCGATGGCGACCTGCCCCGCCGTCACGCCGCCGCGCGGCGTGTCGATCCGCGACTGGGTCAGGATCGGTGCCTCCTTGGCCCAGCCGAGCGGGACCCAATAGGCATCGAACGTCTCGAGCGTGGTCAGCTCGAGCTCCTTGAGCCACTTGGTCGCCGACACGTAGCCGTACAGCCCGGGCACGCTCAGCCGCGCTGGATAGCCGTGGATCGGGGGCAGCGGCTCGTCGTTCATCTTGAACGCGATCATCGGCTCCCGGGCCGGGTCCATCACCCAGGCCGTCGGCATGCCGGCCGTCCAACCGTCGACCGATCGCCCGACGAGCTGCGTGGCGGACGACTGGACGCCCGCGATGTCGAGCACGTCGCGCAGTCGCACGCCGGTCCACTTGGCGTTGCCGACCAGGTTCCCGCCGACCTCGTTGCTGACGCACGCGATGGTCACGTACTGCTCGAAGATGGGGAGCGCGATCAGCTGCTCCCAGGTCAGGATCGTCTCGCGGTCGACGAGGCCGTGGATCCGGAGCGTCCAGCCGTTCGTGCTCACGCTCGGGGTCAGAAGCGCCGTATCGATCCGATAGAAGCGGTCGTTGGGCATGACGATCGGCGTCAGATCGGCGATCGCGCCGGACAGGTCGGCACCGGGGGCGAGGCTTGGAACGGTGTCCGTGGCCGGTGGCACCGACGGCCCATCGCCTGCCGGTGGGGTTCGCTGGCGTTCGAGCAGATTGCGCCCAACGACCCCTGCCGCGACCGCACCGACCCCGAACGCCCCGGCCCGGATGAGGAAGGACCGACGCGACCAGTCGGGCATCGAGCCCGTCCAGCCCGCGGCGATCGACCGTCCCGCGACCGGGCGCCCGGTCGAGGCGGGTTCCACCGCCAAGTCCGCGACGAGCGGACGAGACCGGTCAAGCAGCGAGCCAAGGACCCACGATCCCGCCCCGACCGAGACTGCCGCCGCGGCCGCCACGATCCCAGGGTTGGCCAGGGGATCGCCCAGCGAGGCGGCGAACCCGGCTACGCCGAAGGCGACGAAGACCCCGACCGCCACCGCGTAGTGCCGCCTGGCGAGGACGCCAACGCCGGCCCCGACGAGCAGGGCGATGACTACGATGAGGAGCTCGAGGGCGAGCTTGTCGTTGGTTCCGAACAGCGATACCACGAAGTCCTTGGCGCCAGGCGGCTGAAGGTCGACGACGACTTGGCCGACCGCTGCGACGAGCGAGGTCGCACCGGGCAGCAACCCGGCCAGAAGCTCGGAGACGCCGAGCGCCACGGCGCTCGCCACGACGCCGGCGATGGTTGCCGGGATGTCGTGACGCCGCGCGAACAAGGTGCTCACCCGGCCATCATCGCCGGTCGGTATGACATTCGCGTGTCACGGGCGTTGCGGGTCTTACCCGGCCGGATGACGCCCGATCGCCATTCGTGCCCAGGCACGGCCGTCACGTCGCTCCACGGTGATCGGCAGGCCGAAGGCGAGGCTCAGGTTCTCGTCCGAGATGATCGTCTCGATCGGCCCGCTCGCGACCGCCCGGCCATTGCTGAGCACCAGCGCGTGCGAGAACCCGCGAGGGATCTCCTCGACGTGGTGGGTGACCAGGATGATCGCGGCCGGGCGCGGCTCGATCGCCAGCCGGGCGACATCGCCGATGAGGATCTCGCGCGCACCGAGATCGAGGCTGGCCGCCGGCTCGTCGAGGAGCAGCAGGTCGGGATCGGGCATCAGCGCCCGGGCGATCGAGGTGCGGCGTCGTTCGCCCTCGGAGAGGGTTCCGTAGCCATGCTCGGCGACACCGGCCAGCCCGAGCCCGATGAGAAGGTCCAGGGCACGGGCGTGATCCTCGTCGGTGTAGACGTGCCACCACGGCTCGGTCGCCGCGTGCCGCGCGGTCATGACCACGGTGACCGGTGTGAGGTCGCCCCGCAGGGTGCCCTCGACGGCACTTCCCGCGACCCCGATCCGGCGACGGACCTCGCGGGCATCGACCTGGCCGTATCTCGCCCCCAGGACATCGACGGTCCCGGCGGTCGGCCACAGGTCCAGCGCCACCACCGACAGCAGCGTGGTCTTGCCCGAGCCGTTCGGCCCGATGACGACCCAGCGCTCGCCGTCCCGGACCGTCCAGTCGATCGGACCGAGGATGGTCTTACCGCCACGCCGCACCACGAGGTCGCGGATGCCCACGACGGTCGGCGCCTGGGTCGCGACCGCCCGATCTGGAGCCTTCGCCGTCACGGGGCGACGGGCGAAGCCACCGCGGCGGATGGCGGCGGCGGTGTCACCTCGGGGGTGGGCGTGGGCGTCGGTTCGGGGGTCGGTTCGGGAGTCGGCCCGGGCGTGACTTCCGGTGGCGGCGTCTCGGCCGGTGGCGCCGACGGCTCGGCGGACGGGCTCGCCGAGGGGGCCGCGCTCACCGGCGGACAGGGCAGCGCGGCGGCCTCCGAGCCGACCGGTGTCGGCAGGGCGAATGACGGGATCACGCCGCCTGGATCCGGGGTCGGGACCACGAAGCAGGTCGGCGCCGGGGTCGGTTTGCCGCAGCTGCCCTTGACGAGCACGCCCCAGGAGTTGCCGTACGGGTGGTAGCCGTTGGCATAGAAGTACGCCGTCCGCGTCCGCTCGGGTCCCCCGACCGTGCCTGGGCCGCGTACGGCGCGTCGCAGCCAATCGCGATCGGCGGTCATCCATCCGTCGAAGCTCGTCTCGACGTTGACTGCGGCGATGACATCGACGCCGCAGGTCTCGGGGCCGAGCTTGGCCTTGGGCTCCGTGCCGACGATAAACCACTCGTCGATGGCCTTGTCGTCCGAGGATGCCAATCCTGTCCAGGGGTCGATCTTGACCCGCACCAGACCGTTGGCCGGCGGCTCGAAGTTCGCCTCAGGCCACTTGGCGCTGGCCTCGTTGAGGAACCCTTGCCAGACATATGTCGAGACATCGATCGAGAAGAGCGGTGCCCTCGCGGTCGATACGAGGCTGTTGTCGGAGTTGCCGTTCCAGACGCCGACCGCCAGGGCGTAGGCGCCGGTGGTCCGGCCATCCTCGGTCGGGGGCGCGATGTAGCCGTAGGCGTTGAGGTCCCTGGCATCGTTGTTGGTGCCGGTCTTGAGCGTCGCTGGCCGGCGGCCGTCGGGGCCGCTGATCGAGAACTTGCCCCAGAACGGGTTGATGTTCTTGTTGGTGTTGCCGGCCAGGATGTCGGTCACGATGTAGGAGGCCTGCGGGCTGATGACCTGCTTACCGGCAGGCGGCACGTAGGGCGGCACGCTGTCCTTCCCGGTCATATCCTTGACGGTCAGGATCGTCGTGTGGCCGACCTCCTTGCCGCCGTTGGCGAGCGTGCCGTAGGCCGTGACGAGGTCGACCGGTCTGACCTCCTGGACACCCAGCGCCAGTGCCAGCTCTGCCGTCCGCGCGCCCTGGAAGTTCATCCCGAACTCCTGGGCCTTGGCAAAGACGTGGTCCAGGCCGTTGATGGCCATCGCCTTGACGGACGGGATGTTGAGCGAGAACTGGAGGGCGTTGCGGACCCGGACCGGACCGCGCTCGAGGCGATCCGCGTCGCTCGGCGTGTAGCCACCGCCGAAGTCCGTCCCGACGTCCATCAGCATCGTGCCCGCGGTGATCGCATGGTCGTCGATGCCGACGGCGTAGTTGAACGGCTTGAACGCCGAACCGGGCTGGCGGAAGCCCTTGCCGACGACGTCGTACTGGGGCTGGAAGTCGGGCTTGGTCGAGGTCGAATAGTAGTTGCGGCTGCCGACGTAGGCCACCAGCTCCCCGGTCTGGTAATCGAGGGCGACGAGAGCGCTGTTGTGGAGGTCCTTGTTCTCCAGGTTCTTCATCCACGGCTCGAGCTTCTTGAAACCGAGCGCCTTGGCGACCGCCGTCGGGTCCTTGGCATTGGGCACGCTGGCCGCCGCCTGGACCCATTTCTCGGCGATCTTCTGAAGCCCGACATCGAGCGTGGTCGTGACCCGCAACCCGCCGCGATTGAGCGCGTCGCAGCTGCTGTCCTCGCCGCACAGCTTCTGGGCGAGCTCATCGCGGACGGCCCACACGAAGTGGGGAGCGATCCAGCGCGGCGCAGTCTGGTTGGCGAGCTCGACCGGATCGTTCTTGGCCGCGGTGAAATCGTTGGCCGAATACTCGGTCCCCGACATCGGCGTCCGCCCGGTTGCCAGCAGGTCGAGGATGGTGTTCCGGCGGGCGACGATCTTCGAATTCGGGTCCACCGTCAGGGTCGGATCGGGGCAGTCGGCGCCCTCCTCGACGACCGTCTTGCACGTCTCGATCGCGTTGCGCACCAGGTCGTAGTTGGATGGCGACTGGGGTAGCGCCGCGATGATCGCGGCCTGGGCCGGCGTGATGTCCTTCAGGTCGATCCCGAAGTAGGAGCGCACCGCCGCCTTCACGCCATAGCTCTGGTTGCCGTAGTAGTTCTGGTTGAGGTAGGCGGTGATGATGTCCTGCTTGCCCTGCTCGCCCGGGAACGCCTGGGTGATCCGGATCGACTCGATGATCTCCTTGAGCTTGCGCTCAGGCGTCCGCGACGGGTCCTGGACGAGGTCCTCCGGCAGCAGCTGGTTGCGCACGAGCTGCTGGGTGATCGTCGACGCGCCGCGGCTGTCACCGCGGAGCGACCCGAGTGCCGCCGAGACGATGGCGACCGGATCGAAGCCGGCGTTCTCCCAGAACGTCTTGTCCTCGACCGCGGTCGTCGCGTCGAGGAGCACCTTCGGGATCTCGTCGAAGGTCACCACTTCGCGCTTGGCGTCGCCGAACCGCGCGAGCTCGATCTTGCCCGTCCGGTCGTAGATGATCGTCTCCTCGGGAAGGACGTAGTTCCTGAGGTCGGACGGCGGGGCCAGATCGCTGGTGACTGAGGCGAAGGCGCTGACCGCGGCGATGGCACTGATCGCGCCCAGGCCGGCGAGGAAGACGAAGACGATGACGGCCAGCCAGCCGACCGTGGTGGGTCGTGTCCTGGGGCCACGGCGGGGGCTTGCGGCGGGTGGGGAAACGGACATGAGGAAGGCCGGACTCCGTGTGCGGTTGGAGGCGCGATCGCGTTGCAGATCCGGCTAAGGATGCCGCACGCGCGCGAAACGCGATGTTACGGGGAGGGCGCGCGACGTAACGGACACGAGCGGCCGGGTAGGAGACGACCCGGCCGGGCGAGATGTGGCGGGCTCAACGGATGTGGTCCGGGGCCCTCGGCGCCGGCGACCGAGCGCTCGAAGGTCGTCGCCTCCGCCAGTGGGCCGAGTGTGGTCGCCACGAACGCGATGACGCTCTCGCCGAGGGTCACGACCGCGGTCATCGGTGCACGTCCGGTCGCGCGGCCGCGACTGCGGCGACGATCTGGCCGGCCCGTGTCCGGATCCCCGCGAGGTCATCGCCGCTCCCGAGCAACCAGCCACCCATCCCGACCGCGACCCCCCCGGCAGCGATGAAGGTCGGTGCCGATTCGAGGGTCACCCCGCCGGTCGGAACGACCTTGATGTCCGGGAACGGGCCGCCCATCTCACGCACGAAGGCAGGTCCGACGACCGAGGCCGGGAAGATCTTGACCGCGGCCGCCCCCGCGCGCCAGGCGGCGAGGACCTCGGTCGGTGTCGCACAACCCGGGAACGCCGGGATCCCGCGCGCGGCGGCCCAGGCCACGAGATCGATGTCGAGATGGGGCATGACCAGGAATGTGGCCCCGGCCGCGAGTGCGCGCTCAGCGGCTTCGATCGAGAGCACCGTCCCGGCCCCGATCTCGAGGCCGAGCTCGGCCGCCACGCGAGCAGCCGACTCGATCGCCCGGAGCGCATCGGACTCCGGCTCGTTGAGGGTCAGCTCGAAGGCGCGGACACCACCTTCGGCAAGGGCCGCGGCGACGCGAGGCGCCATGTCGGCCGGCACGCGACGTCCGATCGCGACGACTCCGGCGGCGGCGAGGCCGGTCGGGATCGCCGGTCGTGCCGATCGATCGGTCGCGGTCACCTCGTGGTCACCCGGCTCGTCGGTCATCCATCATGGCGGACAGCGTAGCGCCGCCTGGATCGCGACGGCGGCCGTGTCGTGGCGACTCAGGCGACCGACGCCGACTGACGCGAACTGACCTATTCGCCGAGCGCCTTCAGGAGCATCGGCAGCGACCGGTGGAGCGCGCGTTCCCAGTACGGCCAGTCGTGCGAACCCGGGCCGTAGGCATCCACCGTCACCGGGACATGGGCCTTCGCGAGTGCTGCGATGAGCGCGACGTTCTGGCCCGCGATCCATGGCTCGAGATCGTCCGACGGGGGTATCCCGGCATCGAGTGGACCCTGCCCGCCGTCGCCGTAGGCGACATACAGCGCCGTGCCCTTGAGCTTGGTGGCGTTGTCGGTCGGGTCGTGGGCGCGCCAGATATCGGCCTGCGTCACCGGGTCCCCCCAGATATCCTCGGTCCCGATGTCGAGCTGGCCGCCGACCGGATCGACGGCGCCGCTGTATGACGCGGCGGCCAGGAAGTGGCCCGGCTGACGCGCGGCGTACTCCATCGCGCCGTAGCCACCCATCGACAGCCCGGCGACGACGCGTTTGTCGCCGGCCCGCCAGTTGCGCTCGAGCAGCTGATCGAGCTCGACGAGGTGGAAGGTCTCCCACGCCGGTCGGCCGCCCTTGCCGCCGTTCCACCAGTCCGAGTAGAAGCCGAGATCGCCGCCATCGGGCAGCACGACCAGCAGGTCGGTCGAGGCGAACAGCGTCTTGGCATCCGTGTACTGGGTCCAGTCCGCGTGCGATCCGCCCGCGCCGTGGAGGAGGTAGAAGACCGGCCAGGTCCTCGTCGCGTTGGGGTCGAATGCGGCCGGCAGGAGGAGACGGACACCGACCCGGCCGACCGCCGGCGAATCGATGCTGAGATCGACGCTGCGCGGGTCGATCGTCCTGACGGCCACGATCCGGGCGCCGTCATCGGCGGGCGTACCGATCGTCTCGGGAGGGCTCGCGGTCGGTTTGGGCGTGGGGCTGGCGATCGGGCTGGTGACCGGGCTGAGCGACGGTCGGGTTGGTCCGCTCGCGCCGTTCGTGTCGCCGGGCGAGGCCGTGTTCGAGCCGCCGCATGCCGCGAAGGCGAGCGCGGCAACAAGGAACGAGGCCAGCACTGCGCCTCGGCGGGGGATCGGCGTACCGTCGGCCGTCATCCGGTCACGGCTTCAGCGTCGTCGCAGCATCTGGAGGAGGCGGCCGATCGGGTAGATCACGAGGACGGCGACGATTCCCAGCACGATCGCCGCCGGACCGTGAGGCAGACCATTCGCCCTCTCGAACAGCCCGACCTGTCCGATCAGTTCGCCCGATCCGGACGCAGACGCGGTGGTTCGTTCGGTCGCGTCGCGCCGGCGTCGCCGTGACGGCCTCGCCATCAGCCGTCCTTCGTGGTGTGGGCCGAGCCGAAATGGCCCGGTGTGCCTGGTGCGACATCCGCGACCATGTGCTCGCCGGCAGGCCCGAGGTGCCGATTCACATCGGTCCACAGCGGCTCGCCGGTCTCGCGATGGTGCTGGCGCGCCGCCTCGCGTCGCTCGCGACGGGTCGCCAGCGGCTCGGATGACGTCCGACCCGAGATGAGCGCGAGGAGCCGATCCAGGAGGGCCATGCGGCGAGTGTACGCGGTCGGTGGGCGCCGGCCGTCTCGCGGCTCAGGCCTTCGGCTGTCCCGAGTCGCCGGTACGATGAGCCGGTGACGTCCCAACTGCGCGTGCTTGTCGAACAGCCCACGAGGGGCAAGCGCTGGGTCGCCGTCGCGGCGGACTGGCCGGGTCTCGAACGGGGCGGCAAGACAGAAGAGGAGGCGGTCGAGAAGCTCGCCCGCTACGTGCCTCGATATCTCCCGATCGCGAAGCGCGTCCGGCTGGGCTCCGAGCTCGCAAGCCAGACCGACCCCGACATCATCGGCCGGTATCCGGGGGTCGGCTCGACCGACTTCTGGGGCATCTCGTTTGCTCCCTCGCCGCTCGACCGCGAGCCGTTCGACGCGCCGACCTTCGACCGCCAGGTGCGGCTGCTGCGCGCGGCGTGGGCCGAGTTCGACGAGACGGCCGCCCGTGTCTCGGCGGAGCTGCGGCCGGGAGTCCGGGGCGGCGGCCGCTCCCGCGACCACATCGTTCGGCATGTCCTGGCGACCGAGGGTGGCGACTTCTCGAAGCGTGTGAAGGCGATGTCCGAGCTGGAGGACCTGCTGACGCCGGGCGGCGTCGCCCCGCACCGCGACCGCTACGTCAACGCGATGCGCGCCTGGTACCAGGAGGGCAAGCCGCTCGGCAACTGGACGATCCCATACCTGCTCCGCCACACGGCGTACCACGTGCTCGACCACACCTGGGAGATGCAGGACCGGGACCTGACGGACGACGCCTCCGCCGGATGACCGCTACGGCCCGACTGGCGCACCGTCGCCGGCCGGCTCAGTCGACGTACTGCAGCGACGTCACCACGAAGTCATCGGGCAGCTTTACGCCTGTCGCATGGATCGGGCAGTAGCCGCGGGGGTTCTTGTCGAGGTACTGCTGGTGATAGGTCTCGGCGTAGTAGAACGGACCGGCCGGGGCGATCTCGGTGGTGATCGTTCCGTAGCCGGCGGCTGACAGCGTCGCCTGATAGGCGTCGCGGGTCGCTTCGGCGGCGGCGCGCTGGGCGTCGTCCGCAGTCAGGATGATCGACCGGTACTCGCTTCCGACATCGTTGCCCTGGCGCATGCGCTGGGTCGGGTCGTGGTCCTCCCAGAAGGTCTTGAGCAGCTGCTCGTAGGAGAGCTTCGCGGGGTCGTGCGCGACCAGCACGACCTCGGCATGGCCGGTCTTGCCCGTGCACGACTCCTCGTAGGTCGGGTTGGGCGTCGAGCCGCCGGCATATCCGACGGCCGTGGTGACAACGCCGGGGAGCTGCCAGAACGCCTTCTCGGCGCCCCAGAAGCAGCCGAGCCCGAAGACCGCGGTTCGCGTTCCCTCGGGCCACGGGCCGGCGAGCGGCGTGCCCAGGATGGTGTGCGTGCCGGGCACCACGATGGGATCGGGTCGGCCGGGGAGGGCATCGGCGGGGAAGGGGACGGCGTCGGGCTTGGAGTTGAAGAACCTCATGCCCGAACTATACGAGTGCTCGATGACGGTGCGGTGACGGTCAGTTGCCTTGCGTGATCCGGATGTCGTCGAGCTCGACCTCGACCAGGTTGCCGGGTCCGTCGTCCGTGGCGACGAACCGAAGCCGGACCGTCTGCCCCGCGAAGGCATCGAGCGAGACCGACGCTGTCCGCCAGGCGCCATCGACGTCGACCGACTTGCCGACGATCGAGAAGACCGTGGCCTGGCTGCCATCCCCGCGCTCGACGATCGCCCGGAGGCTGTCCGCCGCGGTGGACGTCGCGTTGTGCGCGAACACGTATGCGAACGTCAGACGCTGTCCGGTGGCTGCCGGCAGGACGATCGCCGCTGAACGGACGCTGGTTCGACCGTCGAGATCGTTCGCACTCGCCGAGGCACCGGCAGCGGCGCCGGTCACGAATGCCTTCGCGCCGGACGCGGTCGTGCCCAGCTGCTTCGGACCGGAGCTCGTGGTCGAGGCCGGGTTGCTCCGCGTGAATCGTGCGTTGGCCGGTGCCGTATCGGTGCCGTCGGGGTTGCCGACCCAGCCACGACCGACCTCGAGGTCGTCATCGAAGGCACCGCAGCGAGCCGCTCTGACCGCGGCGCCGAGGACCGCGAGCGGGCACCAGGCTCGTTCCATCAGGTAGAGCGCGGCCTCCTTGTTGCGGCCGGTTTCCGAAGCGATCAGCGCGTCATCCGGGTAGTCCTTGACCGACATCTCGAAGGTGTAGGCGAAGATGCGGTAGACGCCGTACTGGTAGTCGCGTGACGTGCCGTGGCTGATGTACAGGTCGCTCGCCTGCTCCGGCCTGTAGCCGTTCGTCGCTGCCATGTGCCTGCCGATGATGGCCAGGACGTTGTGGTCCTGCGTCCTCATGTCCCACGGCACGTTGGCCATCGTGTAGCCGTACGGCCACATCACCAGACGGCCGCTCTCGTGGAAGGTGATCGCGGTCCGGATCTGCTGTCGCCCGTTGACGACGCGACCGGCCATGAAGTCGCGCATCGCCCGCGCTTCGGGCGCCGAGAACGCCTTGGGGCCCCGGTACGTGATGGCCGCCGGGTTCGAGCTGGTCCGGCCGCCGGCACCCCACTTGTAGCTGTAATTGCGATTGAGGTCGGTGCCGATGGACGTGGTCCCGGGCGTCGGCTGGCGGTTCTTGCGCCAGAAGTGGTATTTGCCGCCGGAAATGTCGTACTCGGCGCCGTCGGGGTTGACGGTGAAGACGATCCAGATCTCCCGCGTGTTCACGATCTTGGTGATCCGCGGCACCGTCCCGTAGCCGTCGACCAGCCAGTGGAGGATGTGGAGCGTCATCTCGGTGCCCATGTGCTCGTCGGAATGGGTCGTGCCGTCGAACATGACCTCGGGCTCGGGCTCGTCGATCGCCACGTTGTCGGAGATCTTGACCGCCCAGATGTCGCGGCCCTTGTAGCTCTTGCCGATCGAGAAGCGGCTGACGATGGCCGGGTGGGCGGCGGCCACTGCGGCGACCTCGGCGCTCATCTCGGTATAGCTGTGGTAGCCCGTGTGACCGGCCGGGAACTCGGTCGCGCTCGCGATCGACGCCGTGGCGAGCACGAGCAGGGCGCCGAGGACCGGGGCGGCGGCGCGGGCGCGTCCAGGCCGAGCGGAGGGGGAGTGCATGGTTCCCAGCATGGGCGCTGCCGGGGAAACCGCCATCCGCCGGACGGGCCAGCGGGCCGAAGGCAGACGTCCTGTCCGACGGCGCCGCGCGGGAGGGTTCGGGCGGCACGCCCCTCTTGGCGCGCCCCTCTTGGCGCACCCCCTTGGCGCG
>JBBQVJ010000029.1:0-19331 GCA_038211705.1 Candidatus Limnocylindrales bacterium
CCTCATCCTGGCCCTGACCGCGATCCTCGGCGCGGATATCCTGCCTGAGCCGCCCCTCGATGTGACCGTCGGCCAGCTGGCCACCCGTGATATCGTCGCGCCGCGTGCCGTCGATTTCGACAGCCGGATCCAGACCGATGCCGCGCGACAGGCGGCCAGCGCCCACGTCCCGCCGCAGTACACCTTCACGACCGAGAACGCGATCGCCACCGCGGCCGCGCAGCAGCTGGCCTTCGAGGGCCGGGTCGGTCGGATCGACACCACCTTCTCGGCCGATCTCAGCGAGGCCGGCCGCAGATCGCTCCTCCAGACGGCCGTGCCGGATCTGTCGGACACCGCTCGCGAGACGCTGGCCGGGCTCACCGGGGCCCGCTGGGCGGTCGTTCGCACCGAATCCGCCCGCATCCTGGATGCCACGCTGCGGACCGAGCTTCGGGACAGCGAGGTCGCCGAGACGCGGACGCGGTTGGCGGGGCTGATGGCCGGCGGGCTCGACGAGGCGGAGCGGATGCTCGCGGCCGAGCTCATCAGCCCGCTCGTGGTGCCGAACTCCTCCTACAGCGATGAGCTCACGACCACGGCTCGATCCAAGGCCGCCGCGGCGATCCCGCCCGTCCAGATCCCCATCCGCCAGGGCGAGATCATCGTTCGCAACGGCTCGCCCTTGAGCGCCACCGACATCGAGAAGATCGACGCCCTCGGCCTCCGCGAGACGGTCCCCGACGTCGCCAGCTTCGGTGGCTGGCTGCTGCTGGCGGTCCTGGTGGTCGGGGTCCTGCTGTCGTGGATCTGGCGCTTCCGGCCGGGCCTCTGGCATCGCGACAACGTGCTGATCCTGATCGGCCTGTTGGTCGTCGGGGCGACGCTCGCGCTCAAGCTCACGGCCGGTCGCCCGACGCTGCCGTTCTTCCTGCCGACGGCGGCGATCGCGATCCTGCTGGCGATCCTGCTTGATGTTTCGATCGCGACCATCGTCATCGCCGTGGTGGCCGTCATCGGCGGAGCCGTGAATGGCAACTCGCTCGAGTTCACGACCTACATCTTCCTGGGCGGGATGGCCGGCATCGTGGCCATCCGGCGCGGCGACCGGCTCCAGGTCTTCGTCCAGGCGGCCATCGCGGTCTTCGTCGTCAACGCCCTCGTCGTGTCGGTCTTCTCCTTGCTGGGCGCCCGCGATCTGCGAGGCGTGCTCGAGCTGTGGTTCGCCTCGGGGGCGTCGGCGGCGGGCTCGGGTATCGCGGCGGTCGGGACGTTCGCGGTCCTCGGCTCGGTGTTCGGCATCCTGACCGTCTTTCAGCTGCTCGAGCTGGCCAACCCGTCGCAGCCGCTCCTGCGCCGGCTGCTGGTCGAGACGCCGGGCACGTACCACCACTCGCTCATGGTCGGCAACCTCGCCGAGCGCGCCGCCGAGGCGATCGGCGCCGACCCGCTGGTCACTCGCGTGGCGGCGTATTACCACGATGTCGGCAAGCTCGCGAACCCGCTTGCGTTCATCGAGAACCAGGCCGGCGGCGACAACATCCACGACCGGCTCGACCCGGAGGTCAGTGCCCAGGTCCTCAAGCAGCACGTCGTGGACGGCATCGACCTGGCCTACAGATCGCGCCTGCCAAAGGCCCTAATCGCATTCATCCCGCAGCACCACGGGACCGCGATCATGAGCTACTTCTACGCTCGGGCGAAGGAGGTGGCCGAGCCGAGCGCCGTCGTCGACGAGCGCAAGTTCCGGCACGCCGGGCCGAAGCCGCAGTCGCGCGAGGCGGCCCTCCTGATGCTGGCCGACGGCGTCGAGGCGTCTGTCCGCTCGCTCGCCTCCCGTGATGAGCCGGCCATCCGGGCGATGGTCACCCGGATCATCGAGGAACGCACCGCCGACGGCCAGTTCGACGAGTGCGACCTTACGCTGCGCGACCTGGAGCTGATCCGCGAGGCGTTCGTCGGGCAGCTGCTGGGCATGTACCACACCCGGATCGCCTACCCGCAGAACACCGTGGTCGAGCTCGAGTCGCGCCGGGCGGCGACCGGCGGTGGCGGCGCCGGCAGTGGGGGAGCGAGCGGCTCGGCTTCGTGACCCGTGCGCTGTATCTGGGCCCGTGGAGGGTCGATCTGACCGTGCGGTCCGGCATCCAGGCACCGGTCAGCGGGGCAAGTCTGGCCCGTGCAGTGGCCGCCGCGGTCTCGGCTGTCGGCGCGCCGTCGCCCGCTTCGATCGGGCTCATCCTCTCGAACGACGCCGAGCTGGCGGTCCTCAACGCCGCGCACCTGGGGGTGGCCGGCGCGACCGACGTGCTGTCCTTCCCGCTCCTCCCGCCCGACGCGTTCCCAGCCCACCTGGGCGCCTCGGACCGGGCTGCCGGCGCCGCCTCCGACTTCCCGCTGCCGCCCGGCCGTCGGCCGCACCTCGGCGACATCGTCATCTCGGTCGAGCGCGCCGTGGAGCAGGCACAGACCGGCCATGGCGGTCAGACCGGCGACGTGCGCTGGTCGGCGGCCCACGAGCTGCGCCTCCTGGCGAGCCACGGCGCGCTCCACCTCTGCGGCTGGGATCATGCCGAGCCGACCGAAGAGGCGGCGATGCGCGCCCTCGAGACGCGGCTGCTAGCTCCAGCGCCCGCGCAGGGCCGCCGCTAGATCCCGGTTCGCGCTGTCCGGGCCGTGGCTGCTACCATCGCTGCCGGCCCTCCCGTTGCGGGATCGGGCCCTGTCGTGTTGTCTGCGGAGGGACGGGTTGAAGCTGGTTGTGGGTCTCGGGAACCCCGGTTCGCAGTACGCAGATACCCGACACAACATCGGTTGGTTGGTCATGGACAAGCTCGCCGAACGCGCGGGCTGGACCGGGAAGGGCCGCCAGCGCGATTCGTCGAACGTCGCGATGGGTCGCTACCGCGGTCTCGACCTCACGCTCGTCAAGCCGCTCACCTACATGAACGACTCCGGGCTCGCGGTGCGCAAGGTCCTGGCCCGCGAGCACGCCCCGCTGACCGACCTGCTGGTGGTCGCCGACGACTTCGCGTTGCCGTTCGGCAAGCTGCGCTTCCGCGAAGGGGGCGGTCCCGGCGGTCACAACGGTCTGCGCTCGATCGTGGAGGAGCTGGGCACCGAGAAGTTCAGCCGGCTGCGGGTCGGCATCGGCGAACCCGACCGGAACCCCGTCGATCACGTCCTGACCCGCTTCGCCCCCGATGAGCGGCAGCGCCTCGACGAGCTCCTCGATGCGTCCGCCGATGCCGTCGAGGAATGGGCACGCGAGGGGACGAACAAGGCCGCCAACCGGTTCAACAACTTCGAGCTCCGTCCGGCCGACACCACCCGGCTGGCCGCCGCGGGCGAGGTCGATGGCCCGCCCGATGCCGACGGGATCCGCCGGACCAGGACCGGCTGGCGGAGGATCCGACCGGCCAAGCCGGACGCCTGACCGTGCCGGACACCCCGCTCCGTGGCCGCCGCGGCCGCGACCGCCGGATCGCCGAGCGTGTCGCGACCGACTTCGCCGCGCGCCACACGCCGACCGCGCCCGACGACGAGGTCGACTTCGACGTCGCCGAGGTGGACGCTGAGGCCGCCGACGCGCGTCGCCCGCCGCCCAGGGCCCGACCCGCGGTCAAGGCCGTTGCGCCGCCGCCCGAGCCTGGCCCCAAGGGAGGTGGGCACCGCCTGCCGGACCTGTCCGCCCTGCCACCGCTGCTCGCCGAGACCGGCACGTTCGCGGCCCTCGGTGAGCGCCTGGGGCGTGCCGAGGACGATGCCAGACGCACCGGCCGGCATGTCGGACTGGTCTCGGTGCCACATGGCGCCAAGAGCTATCTCGCCGCAGCCCTGGCCCTGGCGGCCGGCGGCGAACGTCTCGTCTGGATCGCACGGGACGCGGAGATCGGCGACCGGGTCGCGGAGGAGCTGGGCGCCTGGCTGGGCGACCCAGAGGCCGTGGCGGTGCTCGAGCCGCGGACGGCCCTCGCCTACGAGCGCAGTGAGCTGATCGCCGACGAGACGGCCGCCCGGGTCGCGGCGCTCGCGGCCTGGCAGAGCGGTCGTGCCCGGGTCATGGTGGCGAGCGTCCAGGGGCTGCTCCAGCACACGATCGGCCCGGCGGACCTGCCCGCCGCGCCACGCGAGCTGCGGGTCGGGAGCCGGCTTCACCAGGACGCCCTGTTGCGGGAGCTGTTCGATCTCGGCTATGTGCCCGTCACCGAGGTCGCCGTCCGGGGCGAGTCGGCGCGGCGTGGCGGGATCGTCGACGTCTTCCCACCATCGATGCCGCTCCCGGTCCGGATCGAGTTCTTTGGCGACGAGATCGATTCGCTGCGCGCCTTCGACCCCACCGACCAGCGGACGGTCGGGCCGCTCGAGCGGGCCGTCCTGCTGCCGGCCTCGGAGTTCCTGCTGCCGGCCGGTGGCGCCGCGGCCATCCGCGAGCGCCTCGGCCGGGCCGCCGCGCGACTCCCCGAGCGACTCGCGGCGGACCTCGTCCGCTTCGACAGCGAGCCCTTGACCTCGCCGACCGCCGCCGGCGCCGCCGGTGCCGACGCCAGCCGGGCGATGGCCGTCGGTGACGCGGCCGAGGTCTGGGCCGCCCACCTCGCCCCGGCGACCGGTCTTGACCACATCGGACCGGGGACCCTGCTCGTCCTGGACGAGCCGGGCGACATCGCGGAGGTGGCCGAGTTCCTCTGGCGTCAGGCCGACGAGCGGCGGGCCGAGCTGATCGAGGCCGGTGAGCTGCCAAAGGACTGGCCCTCGACCTACCTCCCGCCGCGCGACTGGAAGAACCGCCTCGTGGCGTCGCGGACGCTCGAGCTGACCTGGGAGTCGATGCCGCCCGAGGATGTCGCGATGGCCCGCGGTGGGCTCTCATCGGGCGACCCGTTCGGCTGGCGCGAACCCGTCCTGCCGCCCGGCCGGGCCGGACGCCTGGCCGAGGCGGTCGATGCCTGGCGGGCCGATGGTGCCCGGATCGTGCTCGCCTCCGACCAGGCACCGCGCCTGGCCGACATCCTCGGCGAGACCGGTCACCCGGTCGCCATCGTCGGTCGAGTGGGGGAGGCCCCGCCGCCCGGTGCCATCGCGCTGGTCGAGCGCAGCCTCAACGGCGGGTTCATCGGTGGCCCGGACGGCCTGGCCTTCGTCACCGACCGTGAGCTCTTCGGGACGGTCCGCATCCGGCGCCCGAAGGCGCTTCGACGGGTCGTCCCGCGCGACATCCTCGAGCGACTGGCCCCGGGCGACCTCGTCGTCCACATCGACCATGGCGTCGCGCGCTACGAGGGGATGCTCCGGCGCGGCGGTGCGGGCGAGGACCGCGACTACCTCGAGCTCTCGTTCGCCGGCGGTGACCGGATCTTCGTCCCGGTCGAGCAGATCGGCCGGGTCAGCCGCTACTCGGGCGGCGAGCGGCCGGCCCTGTCCAAGCTCGGCGGCACGGAGTGGCTGCGCGCCAAGCAGCGCGTCCGCAAGGCGGTCGACGACCTCGCCGAGGAGCTCCTGGCGCTGTACGCCTCGCGGGCCGGCGCCCAGGGCCACGCCTTCGGCCCGGACACACCGTGGCAGGCCGAGATGGAGGCCTCGTTCCCGTACGAGGAGACGATCGACCAGCTGCGTGCCGCCGCCGAGGTCAAGGCCGACATGGAGCTGACCCGGCCGATGGACCGGCTGGTCGTCGGTGACGTCGGGTATGGCAAGACCGAGGTCGCCCTGCGTGCCGCGTTCAAGGCGGTCCAGGACGGCAAGCAGGTCGCGGTCCTCGTGCCGACGACCGTGCTGGCCGCCCAGCACGACTCGACGTTCTCGCAGCGTTTCGCGGCCTTCCCGCTCGAGGTCCGGCTGCTGTCGCGCTTCGTCCCGCCGGCGACCCAGGCGGCGACGATCGGGGCGCTGGCCGACGGTACGGCCGATATCGTGATCGGGACCCACCGCCTGCTCAGCAAGGACGTCCGCTTCAAGGACCTCGGTCTCGTCGTGGTCGACGAGGAGCAGCGCTTCGGGGTGGCAGCCAAGGAGCGGCTCAAGCAGCTCCGCCGCGAAGTCGACGTCCTGACCCTGTCGGCTACGCCCATCCCGCGGACGCTCAACCTTGCCCTCGCCGGCATCCGCGACCTGTCGGTCATCGAGACGCCGCCCGAGGACCGGCTGCCGATCCAGACCCGCGTCGCCGAGGCATCCGCAGGGCTTGTCCGCGACGCCATCCTGCGCGAGCTAGACCGTGGCGGCCAGGTCTTCTACGTCCACAACCGGGTCGAGACGATCGAGGCGCAGGCCGAGCAGCTGCGCCGGATGCTGCCCGGCGTGCGTTTCGTGGTCGGCCACGGCCAGATGGGCGAGGGCGCGCTCGAGAAGGTCATGATCGCGTTCGCGGACGGTGCCGCGGAGGTGCTCGTGTGCACGACCATCATCGAGTCGGGGCTCGACATCCCGAACGCCAACACGATCATCATCGACCGGGCCGATACGCTCGGCCTCGCCCAGCTGTACCAGCTTCGCGGCCGGGTCGGCCGGTCGTCGCGCCGGGCGTATGCCTATCTGCTGTACCGGCGCCGGGAGCGGCTGTCCGAGGAGGCCCGCAAGCGGCTCCAGGCGATCTTCAACGCGTCGGAGCTTGGCGCCGGCTTCCAGATCGCCCTGTCCGACCTCGAGATCCGCGGCGCGGGCAACATCCTGGGTGGCGAGCAGTCCGGGCACATGGCCGCGGTCGGCTTCGACCTCTATTCGCGGCTCCTGGCCGACGCCGTGGAGTCGCGCAAGGCGTCGATGGAGGGTCGGGCGCCGATCGTGGAAGCGCCCCAGGCGGTGGTCGACCTGCCGGTCGAGGCGCATTTCCCCGACGAGTACGTCCCCGACGAGCCCCAGAAGCTCGAGCTCTACCGGCGGCTCGCCCGGGCCCGCTCGGCGGGCGATCTTGCCGCCTTCCGCCAGGAGGTCCTCGACCGCTACGGGCCGATGCCCGACCCCGTCACCCGGCTGATCGAGGTGGCCGAGCTGCGTCTCGCTGCCGAGGCCGCCGGCGTCGCCTCGATCTCACGCGAGGAAGGCTGGCTGGTCGTCCGCTTCGGTGCAGGGCTCAGCCGGGCGACCGCCATGCGGCTGCTCGAGGGACCGTCGCTGCCGGGCCTGCGCCCGAGCGATGTCACCTTCGCCAGCAACCAGGTCAGGCTCCGGATGCCGGCCGACACGCGAAAGGGCTGGACGCTCACCCAGGCGGTCGTGGCGCGGCTATCGACGCCGATGCCGGGCTGAACCGACCGCGCGAAGCGGGCCTATTTGTCGAACTTGACCGAGGCGAGGATCGTGTCCGCGGTCTTGGTCAGGCTGTCGTAGGTCGTGACATCGAGCGAGTCGACGAAGATGAGGACCACGCCGTTCTTGGCCGCCAGGACGTCCATCCGCTGCTTCTCGGACGACCCGATGCCCCAGTCCCAGGTGTTGGTGTTGGCGCGACCCTGCATCAGGTTCACGCACGTCTTTACCGGACAGTCGGGCGGATAGTGGGCCGTGGAGGCCGGGGCGGCCATGAAGGTCATCCGCTTGACATGCAGCCCGCTGACGGTGACATCCGTCGCCGGCTCGACCGTGAGGTCCGGGTGGGCGGCGAACCACCCGGTGATGCCGTCCACGGTCAGCGGGACCGAGAAGTCGAGCGTCCCGTCGGTCTTCGTCAACTTCGGTTTGGCGAAGAAGACGATCTCATCGCCGGGTTCGCTCATCGGGAACAGAGCGACCTCGCCTGGGGTCATGGCGATGTTCTCCCAGCCGGCCTCGGGCATGGTGAACGCGAACCCCGGGACGAACAGCTGGCCGTGGTGGGTGCCGGGCTTGATCAGGCCGAGGCACGGATGGCCCCCTTCGCACGCACCGTCGGCCCGGCAGGTCGTTGACCCGCTGGAACGCCGTCGGCAGGGGTTCGGGCGTCGGCCGTGTGGTCGTCGTCGCCGCCGGAGTCGGGCTGGCCTCGGCGCTCGCTGATGGCGAGACGGCGACGGCTGCCGAGGGCGCGACGACGCTCGAACCGGCGCCGGGCGACGACTGACATGCTGCCAGCAGGAGGACGACGGTGACGGCCGCTGTCCGTCGAAGGATGCCGGCCGTGCGCGATCTCGCGGTCGATGCGAATCGTCATCTCACCCTCGACCTGCCGTTCGACACCATGAAGATCGCGTCGCTTCGCGACGCCGGCCCTGGCCGGCCGCAACGAGCCGGACCAGCCGGCCGCACGTTGCCGGACCCCGTAGAGTGAGCGGATGTCCGACGACACCTCAGCCGAGCTCACGCCGCATGCCGCCCGGAACCAGGCATCCTGGGACGCCTACAGCGACGAATATCAGGCCAGGCATGGCGGCCAGCTGGCCGAATCCGGCGGTCTCGCGTGGGGCACCAGCCAGATTCCTGAATCGGAGTTGCGGGTCCTGGGCGAGGTGGCGGGCAAGGACATCCTCGAGCTCGGCTGTGGCGCCGCGCAATGGTCGATCGCGCTCGCGCAGCGCGGCGCTCGGCCGGTCGGGCTCGACCTCTCGTCGCGGCAGCTGGAGCACGCCCGACGGCTGATGGCCGAGGCCGGCGTCGAGTTCCCGCTCGTCAATGCGAGTGCCGAGACCGTGCCCCTCCCCGACGCCTCCTTCGACATCGTCTTCTGCGACCACGGCGCGATGTCGTTCGCCGATCCGTACCTGACCGTCCCAGAGGTCGCCCGGCTGCTGCGACCGGGTGGCTTGTTCGCGTTCAACCAGCACTCGCCGATCGAGACCATCTGCTGGCCGCTCGGGCGGGACCGGGTCGGCGACCGGCTGGCCCTCGACTATTTCGGGATGCATCGCTTCGAGGACGACGACGAGGTCTTCTTCCAGCTGCCTTACGGCGAGTGGATCCGCCTCTTTCGGGCGAACGGACTGGTCGTCGAGGATCTCATCGAGCCACGGCCGGCGGCCGATGCGACGAGCACGTACCGCGATGCCGAACAACTTGCCTGGGCCCGACGCTGGCCGTCGGAGAACATCTGGCGGCTGCGCCGAAGCTGATCGGCCCCGGGCAGGCGCTAGGTCGCTGCGGGCGGGTCGACCAGACCGGTCAGGTCGCCTGACCCGTGGAGCTCGACCAGGGTCTCGCGCCGGCCTCCGGCGCCGACCTGCCGGTTGGCCACGACCGCATACCCGGACAGCGACCGACCGTCGGCCATCCGACCCGTCAGCTCACCCTCGTCGAGCGCCGGGCCGACGCGGGTCACGATCCGGGCGCTCCAGCGCGAGTGGCCCGCGCTGTCGTCCCAGCAGTCGACCGTCGCGCCCGGCAGCCCGATGCCACCGAACGTGACGTCATGAAGGGCGAAGCGCCTGTGCTTGGTGGTCACGGACCCACGGTACCACCGCCGGCCCGCGGACCCGCCGGCGGCCCCCGTCGTACCATCGGCAGCGATGGGTGGAACCGATGGAGCCGGCCGAGCCGACCGTCCCGGAATGAACGCCGCGCCCCGGCCATTTGGGCCGGTCGTCGAGCGGCTGGCCGGGACCTGACCGTGTCAGCCGAAGAACCGCGGCACCTACGCCCGGTTCGCCTCGAGGAGTGCCTCGAGCAGCGGGTCGCTCGGCGCCTGGCGGCCAGCGCCGGATCATGGCAGACCCGCGTGATGCGCGGCATCCTGTGCCGGTGAGCCTGCCCACCATTGACACCAGGGACAGCCTGTGGCGCCCCGACCGCCGCGCCCTGACCATCGGGCTGGTCCTGACCATCACGCTCGTCGGGTTCGAGTCGCTGGCGATCTCGACGGTCATGCCGATCGTCGCGCGCGAGCTCGGCGATATCGAGCTATACGGCTGGGTCTTCTCGGCGTTCTTCCTCGGCTCGCTGATCGGCATCGTGGTCGTCGGCGGCGCCATCGATCGCGGCGGGCTGGCGGTCCCGTTCGCCATCGGGCTGGGGCTGTTCGCGATCGGCCTGCTTGGCGGCGGGCTTGCCCCGTCGATGCCGGTCCTGGTGGCCGCTCGATTCCTCCAGGGCCTCGGCGCCGGCACGATCCAGCCGATCGCCTATGTCGCCATCGGCCGGACGCTGCCCGAATCGCTCCGACCGAAGATGTTCGCGACGCTCTCGACCGCGTGGGTCCTGCCCGGCGTGATCGGCCCGGCCATCGCCGGGACGGTCGGCGAGACCGTCGGCTGGCGCTACGTCTTCCTCGGATTGCTGCCGCTGATCGCGCTGGCCGGCGCGCTGACCCTCGGCGCGCTCCATGCCATCGCCGCCGCGCCCTCGGCCCATAGCGGGATGGCCGCGACGACCCGGCGTGGCCGCCTGCCCCTGGCCATCCTGGTAGCCCTCGGGTCCGGGTTGCTGACCGTCGGCCTGACCACCGGCGAGCTCGTCCCGACGATCGTGCTGAGCGCCGCCGGCCTGCTCATTGGCATCTTCGCCCTGCGTCGGCTCACGCCTCCCGGCACCCTCGTCGCCCGCCCGGTCCTGCCGGCGGCGGTCCTCCTGCGCGGGATCCTGACCTGTGCCTTCTTCGGTGTCGATGCCTTCGTGGCCCTGACGCTGGTCGGCTGGCGTGGGCTCTCGGCGACCGAGGCGGGGCTGGCGTTGACGGCCGCGACGATCGCCTGGACGGCCGGCGCCTGGACCCAGGCCCACGGCGCGACCCGCTGGCCGACCCATCGCTTCGTCCGGATGGGGTTCGCGGTCACGGTCGTGGGCCTGGCCGGCATGCTGCTCGTCCTGCGTCAGGACATCACCTGGCTGGTCGCCGTCCCGGCCTTCGGCGTTGCCGGGTTCGGCATGGGCCTCGCCTATTCGCCGCTGGCCCTGATCGTCCTGCGCGAGGCCTCGCCCGAGACGCACGGTGCGGCTACGAGCTCGCTCTCGCTCACCGACTCGCTCGGGACGGCGCTCGGGACCGGGCTCTCGGGCGCGCTGGTGGCCGCCAGCGTGCGGACCACGGGCAACCCGGCCGCCGGGCTGGCGGTCGCCTTCGCGGTGGCGATCCTGATCGGGCTGGGTGGCCTCGCCCTGACCGGCCGGCTGCGACCGAGGGCCGTGCCCGCCGGGGCGCTTGCGATGTCGACGGCGACACCCGCGCCGTAACGGCCGGGACGCCTGCGGTAGACTCTGGGCGCTCACGCGGCTGCGCTCCAAGCCGCGCCCCCGACCAAGGAGGGCCCCGATATCGTGTCTGCCGAGGAGCTGCGCGCGAAGATCCGCGAGGTCCCCGACTTCCCGAAGCCCGGGATCCTGTTCTACGACATCACGACCCTCTTGAAGGACCCGCCGGCCTACAAGGAGGCCATCGACCTGATGCTCGCGCCGTACAGGGGCGAGCCCATCGACATCGTGGTCGGGATGGAATCGCGAGGCTTCATCTTCAGCGCCCCGATGGCCTACGAGCTCGATGCCGGCCTTGTCCCGGTCCGCAAGCTGGGCAAGCTGCCGGCCGAGACGATCACCGTCGAGTACGCGCTCGAATATGGCTCGAACACGCTCGAGATCCATCGCGACGCGATCGCCCCAGGGCAGAAGGTCCTGATCGTCGATGATCTGCTGGCGACGGGTGGCACCGTCAACGGCACGATCGAGCTCGTCGACCGCCTCAAGGGCTAGGTGGTCGGGCTGGCCTTCCTCGTCGAGCTCGAGTTCCTCCATGGTCGCGACCGGCTCGAGTCACGCCGGGTCACCAGCGTCATCAAGTACTGACGGTTCCCCGGTCCCTGAGGTCCGCAGATTGACCGACCCCTCCGACGATCCGAACCCGGGCCGCGAGCCGCTCGAGACGGCGGGGTCGGGCGTGCTCGGCGAGGCGCCGCTCATGACGACCGCGCCGACCCCGGCCGCACCGGCCACGACGCCCGTGCCAGGAGCCGCCTCGCCCGTGCCGAGAGCCGCCTCGCCCGCCGCGGCTGCAGCCCCCGTCGATCTCGGACGGCGGCGCTTCTTCCGGGCGTTCGCCGGCGAGCTGATCCAGACGGCCGCGACGGTCGCCGGGGCGGCCCAGGCCCTCCAGCAGGCCTCGGCCGAGGCGGCCGGCGCCATCCTCAACCCCGAGGGCGCCGCCCGGTTGCTCGGTCCGGCCGGTGACGACGCGACCGGAACGCCCGGCGCACCGACCGTCCCGGGCAGCCCGACGGGCTTTCGTACGCCGTTCCGCGAGGATCGCGGCGTCCTGTACCTGATCGACCAGCGTCGCCTGCCCGACGCCCTCGTCGAGTACCCGATCAAGTCGGCCGGCGAGGCGGCCTTCGCGATCCGCGAGATGATCGTCCGTGGCGCACCGGCGATCGGCCAGGTCGCCGCGATCGGGCTCGCTTTGAGCGCCGAGCAGCAGGCCGATAGCCGGCCCTACGCGCGCAAGGCGACGCTCCGTGGTGGCGCCAACGCGCTCATCAACTCGCGCCCGACCGCGGTCAACCTGCGCTGGGCCGTCGAGCGCGTCCTTGCCCGATACACGGAGATCGGCGAGCTGACCGAGGATGGCTTCGCGATCGCCGCGGCGATGCGCGCCGAGGCCGACGCCATCGTCTTCGAGGCCACCACCGACCACGGCCGGCTGGCCGGCTCCGGTCTTGAGATCCTGCCGACCCCCGCCGACCGGCCGGTCCGGATCCTGACTCACTGCAATACCGGGCCGCTCGCCTGCGGCCAGTACGGCACCGCCCTGGGCATCGTCCAGGCGGCCCATCACGCGGGGCGCCCCGTCCACGTGTGGGTCGACGAGACCCGGCCGTATCTGCAGGGCGCCCGGTTGACGACATGGGAGCTGGCCCAGGCCGGGGTGCCGCACACGCTGCTCCCCGACGTGGCCGCCGGGCACCTGATGGCCCACGGCGAGGTCGATGTCGTCCTGGTCGGCGCGGATCGCGTGGCGGCGAACGGCGACACGGCCAACAAGGTCGGCACATATGCACTGGCCGTCCTGGCCGCCCGGCACGGCATCCCGTTCTACGTCTGTGCGCCGACCAGCTCCGTCGACCTCGCGACGCCGGACGGGACCTCGATCGTGATCGAGGAGCGCAAGCCCGAGGAGGTCCTCGAGTTCCGTGGTGTGCGCATCGCCCCGATCGGGACCGAGGTCCGCAACCCCGCCTTCGACGTGACCCCGGCCGAGCTCATCACCGGCATCGTGACCGAGGAAGGCGTCGTGCAGGCCCCGTTCGAGACCGGGCTGACGGCAGCGACCGAGCTCGCCCGCGCACGCTGGGCCGCGATGCCGGGCTTCCGGGCGATCCGGCCCCCGGACGACCCCGCACCCGCGACCGAGCCGGCGGCGGAGCCAACGACCCCCGCCACGCCGGTCGAAGCCGGCGCCTCGGTGCCGGACTGATGGCCACCGTCGCGGTCGGCCGTCGCGGCTCGATCGTCACTCGGGCGTCGACCGACAAGGCCGTGCTCCGCTCATACCTTGAGCGTGACCGCCTGTACGCGGCCTACGCCATCTGCGATCTCGAAGAGCGCGAGTTCGCGCGGACGCGCTGGGGCGTCGCCTGGGAGGGTGACGTGCCGGTCGCGCTCGTCCTCGAGTACAACGGCCCGACGCCACAGCCGCTGTTCGTGATGGGTCGCGAAGAGGGCATCGCAGCGATCCTGCGCGACCTGATCCGGCCGCGCGTCGCGTACGTCGCAGCGCCGGCCGCGGTCCTGCCCGCCATCGAGACCGCCTACCGGGTCGACCCGGGCCCGTCGATGGTCCGCATGTGGGTCGATCGCGCCCACTTCCGCCCGTACCCGGCGACCGTCCATCGCCTCCTGCCAGTCGAGATCGGCGAGCTCAACCGGCTCTACCAGCTCGGCTTCGCGTCGTGGCTCCCGTCGACCTCGATCGCCGACGGCGTCTACTACGGGCTGCGCGTCAACGGCCAGCTCGTGGCGGCCGCCGGGACCCATGTCGTCAGCACCGCGGCTCGATTGGCCGTCGTCGGCAACGTCCTGACCCATGTCGACTACCGTGGTCGGGGATTCGCGACCGCCGTCAGCGGCGCCGTGACCGCGGAGCTGCTGCGGACGTGCGACCAGGTGGTCCTCAACGTCCGGTCGGACAACCCGCCCGCGCTCAACGCCTACCGCCGCCTCGGCTATGCGGAACACGTCCGTTTCGAGGAGCGACTCGTCCACCGGCTGGGCTCGCCCCTGTCGGATCTCACCGCGCCGTTGCGGCGCTTGTTCAACCGCAAGGAGATCGAGCCTCGATGACCACCGCCAGCGCATCCCCGACCCACGACGTGACCGATCTCGGCCTGGCGGCCGAGGGCGTCCGCCGCATCGAATGGGCCGAGCGCGAGATGCCCGTCCTTCGCCTCATCCGCGAGCGCTTCGAGCGCGACCGCCCGCTTGATGGCCTGCGCATCGGCGCCTGCCTCCATGTCACGACCGAGACCGCCAACCTGATGCGCACGCTCAAGGCCGGCGGCGCGGAGGTCGTCCTCGCCGCGAGCAACCCGCTGTCGACCAAGGACGACGTCGCGGCCGCGCTCGTGGCCGAGTACGGGATCGCGACGTTCGCTCGACGCGGCGAGGACAACGACACCTACTACTCCCACCTTCGCGCGGTCGCCGACACGCACCCGCAGCTGACGATGGACGACGGCTGCGACCTCGTGAACCTGCTCCACACGGAACGGCCGGACCAGGTCGCAGAGATCCATGCCGGGACCGAGGAGACGACGACCGGGGTCATCCGGCTGCGGGCGATGGCCGCCGACGGCCAGCTCCGGTTCCCGGTCATCGCGGTCAACGAGGCCCAGACCAAGCACCTCTTCGACAATCGCTACGGGACCGGCCAGAGCACGCTCGACGGGATCCTGCGGGCGACCAACATCCTGATCGCGGGGCGCAAGGTGGTCGTCGCGGGCTACGGCTGGGTGGGCAAGGGGATCACCTCGCGGATGGCCGGCCACGGGGCGCATGTCGCGGTCGTCGAGGTCGATCCGGTCCGCGCCCTCGAGGCGTTGATGGACGGCTACCAGGTCAAGACGGCCGCCGAGGCCGCCGCCTGGGGCGAGCTGTTCATCACCGCCACCGGCAACATCAACGTCTTCCGGCGAGAGCATTTCGAGGCGATGGGCGACGGCGCCATCATGGCCAACTCGGGGCATTTCGATGCCGAGCTCGACCTCGCCGCGCTCCGGGCGCTGGCCGAGGGCCACGTCCGCGAGGTCCGCGAGAACGTCCAGGAGTTCGACCTGGGCGGCAAGAAGCTCAACCTCATCGCCGAGGGCCGTCTGGTCAACCTGGGCGCCGCTGAGGGCCACCCCGCCGCGGTCATGGACATGAGCTTCGCCAACCAGGCGCTGTCGGCCGAGTACGTCGCGCGCCACCACGCCGAGCTCGAGCCCAAGGTCTACAACGTGCCCGAGGAGATCGACGCCGAGGTCGCCCGGCTCAAGCTCGCCGCGCTCGGCATCGAGCTCGACCCGATGACGCCCGAGCAGGCCGAGTACATCGCCTCCTGGCAGCATGGAACCTGAGCCGCTGCCCGAGCCGACCGTCGCGCCCTTCGGCGGCTGGCGGTCGGCGATCCGGATCGAAGATGTCGTCGGTGACGTCATCCTGCTGGGCGAGCCGCGGATCGATGGTGACGACGCGTTCTGGCTCGAGGGCCGCCCGTCGGAGGGCGGGCGACGCGTGCTCGTCCGGGCCGCGCTTGACGGGTCGACGGCGGACCTGACCCCGGCGCCGTTCAACGTCCGGTCCCGTGTCCACGAGTACGGCGGCGGCTCGTACATCGTCACCGGCGGCGTCGTCGTCTTCTCGAACTTCGCCGACGGGCGCCTCTACCGGCTTGATCCCGGTTCGGATGCGGCCGTCCCGATCACCCCGGAAGGTCCGTGGCGGTACGCCGACCTTCGGCCCGATCCGGCCCGCCGCTGCTACTACGCGGTCCGTGAGGATCACAGCGGCGACGGCGAGGCGATCAACGAGCTCGTCACGATCCCGCTCGATGGCGGCGACCCCAGGGTCCTGGTCAAGGGCTCCGACTTCGTCGCCGCGCCGCGCCACTCGCCCGACGGCCGGAGCCTCGCCTGCCTCGAATGGGACCACCCCGACATGCACTGGGACTCGACGCTGCTCAAGGTCGCCACGTTCGAGACGGATGGCACGCTCGGGCCGTCGATCCTGGCGGCCGGCGGTCCCGACGAATCGATCGTCCAGCCGGAATGGGCGCCCGATGGCACGCTCCACTTCATCAGCGATCGGAGCGGCTGGGGGAACCTCTACCGGCTGGTCGATGGCCCGCGCATGGAGCCGCTCGCGGCCATGGACGCCGAGTTCGGCGACCTCGCCTGGACCTTCGATCGGTCGAGCTACGGGTTCCTGCCCGACGGCGCGATCGTCGCCGCGGCGCGGGCGGACGGGCACGACCACCTCTTCCGGATCGAGCCAGGGCACCGCGTCGGCGAGATCGACCTGCCGTTCACCGAGCTCGACGCGCTCCAGGTCGGCGAGCGCACCGTGGTGGCGCTGGCCGGCACCCCGGCCGACCCCGCGATCGTCGTCAGGCTGGACCCGGCGACCCTGGCGCCGGCCGGGGTCCTGCGCCGGGCGAGCACGATCTCCCTCGATCCGGCGGGCATCGCGCAACCCGAATCGATCGAGTTCCCGACGACCGGCGACCGGACCGCGCGTGCCCTCTACTACCAGCCGACCAGCCCCGAGTTCATCGGCCCCGCGGGCGAACGCCCCCCGCTCCTCGTCCTGTCGCACGGTGGCCCGACGTCGAACGCATCGACCGCGCTCGACCTCGGCAAGCAGTTCCTGACCAGTCGCGGGATCGCGGTGGTCGATGTCGACTACGGCGGGAGCACGGGCTACGGCCGCGAGTACCGCCAGCGCCTCGATGGGCAGTGGGGGATTGTCGACGTCGACGATTGCGTGGCCGCCGCCCGGTTCCTGGTGGAGCGCGGCGATGTCGACCCGGCCCGGCTGGCGATCGAGGGCGGCAGCGCCGGTGGCTACACGACGCTCGCCGCGCTCGCGTTCCGCGATGTCTTCGCGGCCGGGATCAGCCTGTTCGGGATCGGCGACCTGGAGCTCCTCGAGGTCGACACCCACAAATTCGAGTCGCGCTACTCACGTCGCCTGGTCGGGCCGTACCCGGAGGCGGCCGACGTCTATCGCGAGCGCTCGCCGAACCATTTCCCGGACCGGTTCTCGAGCCCGGTCCTGATCCTGCAGGGCCTCGAGGACCGGGTCGTACCACCGTCACAGGCCGAGGCGATCGTGGAATCCCTGTCGGCCAAGGGGATCCCGTACGCCTACATCGCGTTCGAGGGCGAAGGCCATGGCTTCCGCGGGGCGTTCGCCATCCGGCGGACGATCGAGGCCAGGCTCTCGTTCCTCGGCCAGGTCTTCGGGTTCGAGCCCGCCGACGAGCTCGAGCCGCTCGAGATGCCGGGCCTCGAGGCCTGGCGGGCGAGTCACCCGCGACCGATCGTCGCGGTCATCGCTCCGACCGACGCCGGAGCCGAGGGCGGGTCTGCGCCCGGTCCCGACCGCGCGCTCCCGGGCCACGACAGCGGCGAGGAGCCAGGCGCCGCCTGATGGAGGTCGGGCCTATCGAGCTGGTCCTCGGTCTGTTCGTCGTCATCGTCGCGCTGGCGTACCTGGCGCGCCGGGTCGGGGTGGCCTACCCGATCCTGCTGGTCGTCGGGGGGCTGCTCCTGGCGTTCGTGCCCGGGCTGCCGGCGATCGAGCTCGAGCCCGACGTCGTCTTCCTCCTGCTGCTGCCGCCGATCCTGTTCGGAGCGGCGTACCAGACCCCGATCCGCGACATCAAGGCCAACGCCCGGCCGATCGCCCTGCTCGCCGTCGGGCTCGTCCTATTCACGACCGTCGTCGTCGGCGCCATCGTCTACTGGCTGATCCCCGAGATGGGCCTGTACCCGGCCTTCGCGCTGGGCGCGATCGTCGCGCCGCCCGACGCGGTGGCCGCCACCTCGATCTTCCGGCGGATCGGGGCGCCACGGCGGATCGTAACGATCCTCGAGGGCGAGAGTCTGGTCAACGACGCCTCGGCGCTCATCGCCTATCGGTTCGCCGTCGCGGCGGCGCTGACGGGCTCGTTCATGGTCGTCGCGGCGCCGGTCGCCTTCGTCTACGTGGCGCTCGGCGGGGCGCTGATCGGGGTGATCGTCGGTCTCGTGGTGACGTGGGCCTGGCGCCGGACCGCGGACCCGATCCTCGAGATCATGGTCTCGCTGCTCGCACCGTTCGCCGCCTACCTGCCGGCCGAGGCATTGGGTGTCAGCGGTGTCCTGGCGGTCGTAGTGGCCGGCCTGATCGCCGGCCGTCGCGCGGCCCGCGCGCTGTCACCCGATGCCCGCCTCATGGGCCGGGCGGTCTGGGGGATCGTGATCTTCATGATCAACGGGATCGCGTTCATCCTGATCGGCCTGCAGCTGCCGTCGATCGTCCGCCATGCGACGACGACGTGGACGGCGTCGCAGCTGGTCGAGCTGGGGTTCGCCATCAGCCTGACGGTCATCGTCGCCCGCATCATCTGGGTCTTCCCGGCGACATACATCCCGCGCTTGATCAGTCGCAGGCTTCGTGAACGCGATCCATCGCCGCCGGCCAAGGCGGTCTTCGTCATCTCCTGGGCGGGGATGCGTGGCGCCGTCTCGCTGGCCGCCGCGCTCGCCCTGCCCCTTGACCCGGTCGCCTTCCCGGAGCGCGACCTGATGATCTTCCTCGCGTTCTGCGTGATCCTGGCGACGCTCGTCGGGCAGGGCCTGACTCTCCCCTGGCTGGTCCGGCAGATGGGCATCGTCTCAACATCCGGGCAGGACGCCGAGGAGGCCCACGCCCGGCTGGCCGCGGTCGAGGCCGCGATCAACCGGCTCAACGAATTGGCCGACGAGTACCCGGGCCATCGCGAGCTGGTCGATCAGCTGCGGGCTCGATACGACCACGAGGCGAGCCACATCTGGCCGCATGCCGACGGCGAGGGCGAGGCGGGACCGCGCGACGAGGCCGAGCAGGAGGCGCTCGACCATCTCGAGATCCGGACCGCCGTCCTGGACGCCGAGCGTGAGGCCGTGATCCGCCTGCGCGACGACGGGATCATCGGCGACGAGGTGCTCCACAACATCGAGCGGGACCTGGACCTCGAGGCCCTGCGCTCCGGGGTGTGAGGCCGGCCGCTGCTCGCCCGGGGCGGCGGCGACCTGATGCTCGCTCCCCATCGCTCGACCTCGCCCGCCCGCGGCCCGCCTGTTACCCGCCCGCGGCGACCCCTCGGCGACCCTCGGCGACCCTCGGCGACCCTCGGCCACCCTCGGCCACCCTCGGCCACCCGTTTCCGGCAGATGCTCTCCAGGCGGGCGTTCGTCAGGACTCGGTCCGTGGATCCTGCCAAATGCTCGCCTGACGAC
>JBBQVJ010000030.1:0-19261 GCA_038211705.1 Candidatus Limnocylindrales bacterium
TCCTTCCGCGGCTGGGCGGCCCGCTCGGGCCTGTCCTGCTGGCGGCAGCCCGGGGCGACCTGGCCTCCGTACGTTCTGATTCGGCCTTGGTCGATGGGCGGTTGCCGACGCTCCCCGGGGCGACCGTGGCGATCGTCCTGGCCGCCGCCGGCTACCCGGGCGCGCCCCGATCAGGCGATCGGATCGACGGGCTGGTCGATGCGACCGCTGCCGGCGCCCTCGTCTTCCACGCCGGGACGTCCCGAGACCTTGATGGCACGGTCCGGACGGCCGGCGGTCGCGTCCTCTCGGTCGTCGGTCGCGGACCCGATCTCGCGTCGGCCGCCGCCGCCGCGGGCTTCGCAGCCGACCGGATCGGCGCCCCGGGTCTCCAGCGGCGCCGCGACATCGGCGTGGTCGAGCCCGGGCCGACCGTCGCGCCCGAGCCTGCCACGCCCGCCGGGGCGCTCGCCCGATGATCCCGCGCTACACGCTGCCCGAGATGGGCGCGATCTGGTCCGAGACCGCGCGCTTCGAGGCGATGCTCCGGGTCGAGCTCGGGGTCGCCCGCGCCCAGGCCGCGCGAGGCCAGGTCCCGCCCGGGGCGTTGGCCGCGCTCGAGACGCGCTCCCGCGTCGATGTCGATCGCATCGCCGAGATCGAGCGGACGACCGACCACGACGTCATCGCCTTCGTCAGCCAGGTCGCCGAGACCGTCGGGCCGGAGGGCCGCTTCCTCCACCTCGGGCTGACCAGCAGCGATGTGGTCGACACGGGACTCGCGCTCCAGCTGCGAGCGGCGGGCGAGCGCCTGCTGATCGACATGGATCGCCTCCTGGCCGTCCTGATCGCCCGCGCCAGGGCCGAAGCCGCGACCGTGATGATGGGTCGGACCCACTCCGTCCACGCCGAGCCCACGACGTTCGGACTGAAGCTCGCCGGCTGGGCGTTCGAGGTCGAACGTGGCCGGACCCGCCTGGCGGTCGCGGTCGACGAGATCGGGACGGGCAAGGTCTCGGGGCCGGTCGGGACGTACAGCCACCTGGCGCCCGATCTGGAGGCCGAGGTCCTGGCTGCTCTGGGCCTCCACGCGGACCCGGTCAGCACCCAGATCGTCCAGCGCGACCGGCACGCGGCCCTGTTGACCGCGATCGCCATCGTCGGCGGCTCGCTGGAGCGCTTCGCGACCGAGATCCGCAATCTCCAGCACACCGAGATCGGCGAGGTCCAGGAGCCATTCCGGCCGGGGCAGAAGGGCTCCTCGGCGATGCCCCACAAGCGCAACCCGATCCTGTCCGAGCGGATCGCGGGCCTGGCCAGGCTCCTGCGCGGCTACGCCCACACCGCGCTCGAGGACCAGCCGCTGTGGCACGAGCGCGACATCAGCCACTCGAGCGCCGAGCGGGTCATCCTGCCCGACGCCACCATCCTGCTCGACTACATGCTGGTCCGGATGAGCGGGCTGGTGGACGGCCTGCTCGTCCGTTCCGAACGGATGCGCGAGAACATCGTCCGGGGCCTCGGGCTGCACGCCTCGTCGCACGTCCTGACCGCCCTCGTCGACGACGGCGGGATGGGCCGCGAGGAGGCCTACGCGATCGTCCAGCGCGCCGCCCTCCGAGCGGCCGACGAGCGCGCGCCACTGCGAGACCTGCTGGCGCTGGACCCGGCCGTCGCCCAGCGCCTGTCGCTGGCCCAGCTGGACGCGTGCTTCGACGACGGCGCGTTCCTGCGCCACGTGCCCGAGGTCATCGGGCGGCTCGATGCGCTGTCGGGCGCCCTGGCGGCCCGCTCGGCCGGGCGGGCGGAGGTTTCGAATGCTGGCTGAGTCGTTCTTCCGGTCGGGAAAGGTCCGGGATCTGCACCGGCTCAACGACGGCCAGCTCATGCTGGTCGCATCGGACCGGATCAGCGCCTTCGACGTCGTCCTCCCGACGCAGATCCCCGACAAGGGCCGGGTGCTGACCGGGATGTCGCGGTTCTGGTTCGCCGAGACCGCCTCGATCGTGCCCAACCACCTGCTCGACACCGATGTCGCGGTCTACCGCGACTACATCCAGGCGTCGATCGAGCAGTCCGGGACGCCGGATGCCGATCTCGGGCCGCTGCTCGGGTCGATCGACGATCTCCGGGGCCGGATCATGATCTGTCGGGAGGTCAGTGTCGTCCCCGTCGAGGCCGTGGTGCGCGGCTACCTGGCGGGCTCGGGCTGGAAGGAATACCAGGAGCGGGGCACGGTGTGCGGCATCCCGCTACCGGCAGGTCTGCGCGAGAGCGACCGTTTGCCGGAACCCATCTTCACGCCGGCGACCAAGGCGGAGCTCGGTGCGCACGATGAGAACATCAGCTTCGACGCCATGATCGAGCACATCGCGTCCGACCCCATGTGGTCAACGGAAGCGGCGGGACCTCTTGCCGAGGCGATCCGCGACCGCGCCATCCAGCTCTACCGCTACGGCGCGGCCATCGCGGCGCGACGCGGGATCCTGCTGGCCGACACGAAGTTCGAGTTCGGGTTGGCCGGCGAGCCGATGCCGCCGGCGGATCCGGGTCCACCCGAGGAGTGGCTCGCGCAACCAAGCGCGCAGCCGTCGGGGGTTTGGTTCGCGCCGCCGTACGAAGACCACCTGATCCTCATCGATGAGGTGCTGACGCCCGACTCGTCGCGGTACTGGGATGCTGCGACATACGAACCCGGAGGGCCCCAGGCGAGCTTCGACAAGCAGTTCGTGCGCGACTGGCTGGAGACGCAGCGGTGGGGCAAGCGGCCGCCTGGCCCGGCGCTCCCCGATGACGTAGTGGCCGGGACTCGAGCGCGGTACATCGAGGCGTACGAGCGGATCACCGGCGCCAGCTTCGAGCGCTATCTCCAGGAGGACGTGATCGCCGCATGACGAGCTTCCGGTTCGCGGTCAACGTCACGCCAAAGCCGGGGATCCTCGATCCAGCGGGCCGAGCGGTGGAGGGCAGCCTCGGCCACCTCGGCCTCGAGGGGATCCGCGACGTCAGGATCGGGCGTCGCGCCGAGCTGACGGTGGAGGCGGCCGACGAAGCCGCGGCGCGAGCCGTCGTCGAGCGCCTGGCCGGCGAGCTGCTCGCGAATCCGCTCATCGAGGTGTTCAGCGTCGAGCCGATCGGCGCGGCATCGTCGGCGACGACGGCCGGGGCGGGGGAGGGCTGACCATGCCGGTCCGGATCGGGGTCGTCGTCTTCCCCGGCAGCAACTGCGACCGCGACACAGTCGCGGCGCTCGAGCTCGCCGGCGCCGAGCCCGTCGTCCTGTGGCACGAGCGGGCCACCCTCGACGGGGCCGCGGCGGTCGTCCTGCCGGGCGGGTTCGCCTACGGCGACTATGTCCGGGCCGGCGTCATCGCCCGGTTCAGCCCGGTCATGCGGGCGGTCGCCGACTTCGCGGCGAGCGGCGGGCTCGTGCTCGGGATCTGCAACGGCTTCCAGGTCCTGGCCGAGGCCGGGCTCGTGCCGGGCGCGCTGTTGCGCAACGCGTCGCTGCGGTTCGCCGGGCAGGAGGTCGCGATCGCCGCGGAATGGTTGGACACGCCATTCACGCACCTCATCGACACGCGACGGCCGCTGCGGATGCCGGTCGCCCACGGCGAGGGCCGCTTCTACGCCGACGACGCCACGCTCGATGCGCTTGATCGCGAGGGGCAGGTCATCTTCCGTTACGTCGATGCGGCGGGCGAACGGGCCGGCCCGGAGCACCCGGCCAACCCCAACGGCTCGCTCCGCGCGATCGCCGGAGTCATGAACGCGGCCGGCAACGTGGCCGGGCTGATGCCCCACCCGGAGCGGGCCTCGGAGGCGCTCCTCGGTTCCGACGACGGGTTCGGGATCGTCCGGTCGCTGGTCGAGAGCGCGGGCCGAGCCGCCAACAGCGGTGGGCAGGTCGTCGGCGCCGGCGCGGCGACCGCGGGTTCGCGATGACCGTGGCTGAGCGACCCGTGGAGCCGCTCCATCGCCGCCTTGGCGTGACCGACGACGAGCTCCATGCCATCCGCGAACGCCTCGGCGGCCGCAACCCAAACGACCTCGAGCTTGCGATGTTCAGCGTGATGTGGAGCGAGCACTGTTCGTACAAGAGCTCAAAGCCGCTCCTGCGCACGCTCCCGACGACGGGCGAGGGCGTCGTGGCGGGGCCGGGCGAGAACGCCGGGGTCATCTCGATCGGGGACGGGCTGGCCGTCGCGTTCAAGATCGAATCGCACAACCATCCCTCGGCCGTCGAGCCGTACCAGGGCGCCGCGACCGGGGTCGGTGGCATCCTGCGCGACATCTTCACCATGGGCGCCCGACCGATCGCCGTCCTCGACGCCCTGCGCTTCGGCGACCCGGCCGACGCCCGAACGCGACACCTGGTCGATGGCGTCGTGCGCGGGGTCGGTGGCTATGGCAACTGCGTCGGCGTGCCGACGGTCGGCGGTGAGCTCGTGTTCGACCCGAGCTACACCGGCAATCCCCTGGTCAACGTCATGGCCATCGGGCTCATGGAGGAGCGGCTGCTGACCCTCGCCGCGGCGCCCGGTCCGGGCAACCTCGTCGTCCTGTACGGCTCGGCGACCGGGCGCGACGGGATCGGCGGGGCGTCCGTGCTCGCCAGCGCCACCTTCACCGACGACGACCCGTCCAAGCGACCATCGGTCCAGGTGGGCGACCCGTTCGCCGAGAAGCTGCTCATCGAGGCCAGCCTCGAGCTCATCGAGCGCGGTCTCGTCGAGGGGCTCCAGGACCTCGGCGCGGGCGGCATCACCTGCGCCACCTCGGAGACGGCCGACCGGGCGGGGACCGGTATCGTGGTCGACCTCGACGCCATCCCGCGTCGTGAGCCGGGTCTCGAGCCGTTCGAGGTCCTCATCTCCGAGTCGCAGGAGCGCATGTGCGCCGCGGTCCTTCCCAAGCGCTGGGACGACGTCCGCGAGGTCTGCCAGCGCTGGGGGTTGCCGGTCGCGATCATCGGCCGCGTCACCGCCGACGGCGACATCACGGTCGTCGAGGGCGGCCTCGACCCCGATGGTCGCCGCGCGCCGGGCGCCCGCGAGCTGGCGCGCATCCCGGCCCGTGCGCTCACCAGCGACGCGATCGTCCACCACAGGATCGCGGCAGCACCCACCCACCGGCGTGGGGCACCGGCCCCGGGCGCCCCGGACGAGGTCAGCGACCGGCTGCCCGAACGTGGCATGGATCCCGGCGCCGTCCTGCTCGCCCTCCTGGGCTCCGCCAACCTCGCCTCGCGTCACGCGGTCTTCCACCAGTACGACTCGACGGTCGGCGCCGACACGGTGGCCGGCCCTGGCCGCGGCGCCGCCGTCCTGCGGGTCAAGGGCACGACCAAGGCCCTGGTGGCCACGACGGACGGCAACGGGGCCGTGGGCGCGTTCGATCCGTGGCTCGGCGCGGCGCTGGCGGTCGCGGAGGCGACCCGCAACGTCTCGATCACGGGCGCCCGGCCGCTCGGGGTGACGAACTGCCTCAACTACGGCGACCCGACCCGTCCCGAGGCGTTCTGGCAGCTCACCGAGGGCGTGCGCGGGCTGGCCGACACGTGCCTGGCGCTCGGCCTGCCGGTCACCGGTGGCAACGTTTCGCTCTACAACGAATCGCCGACGGGACCGATCGCTCCGACCGCCGAGATCGGCGTCGTCGGGCTGCTCGGCGACGTTGCGACACTCGTCGGGCCCGCCTTCGAGCGGGCCCACGATGCCGTCGTGCTCGTCGGCGAGGCCGTGCCGGGTCTCGCCGGGTCGGCCTATGCGGCGCTTGCGGGGACCGCGGCGGAAGATGACCCGCCACCGATCGACCTCGCCCGCGAGGCCGCGCTCCAGGCGTACATCCGCGAGGCGATCGGGCGGGGCCTCGTCGCCTCCGCCCAGGACGTCTCCGGGGGCGGGCTCGGGGTCGCCCTGGCCGAGTGCGCCATGTGGGGCGAGCTCGGGGCGGACGTCCGCGTCGCGGTCGACCATTCTCCGGCCGTCGACCTGTTCGGCGAGAGCCCGTCGCGGCTGGTTCTCAGCTGCCGGCCACGCTACGCCGCCGCGCTCGAGCTGCTGGCGCGCCAGCACGGACTGCCGGTCGAGACGATCGGGTCGGTAGGCGGCGACCGCTTGGTCATCGAGTTGACGCTTGCCGGTGCCGGGGGCCATGCGGATGAGCGCAGCGGGAGCGTCGCCGACGCCCTTGAGGTCCCGCTCCGCGAGTTGCTTCACGCGTGGGACCACGGGCTGGCTCGGGCCATCGGCTGGGAGGGCTGACGCGATGTGCGGCGTGTTCGGCGTAGTCCTGCCCGGTGGCGAACCGACCCAAGCCGCCTCGATCGCCGCGCTCGGGCTGTTCGCGCTCCAGCATCGCGGCCAGGAGTCGGCCGGCCTCGCGGTCAGCGACGGCGAGCAGCTGATGCTCTACAAGGACCTCGGGATGATCAGCTCGGTCCTCGACGAGCGGCGGCTGCCGAGCCTGCGCGGCCAGCTCGCGATCGCCCATTGCCGCTATTCGACAACGGGTTCCACCATATGGGAGAACGCCCAGCCGACCTATCGGCTCGGACCGCGCCGCGCCCTGGCGATCGGGCACAACGGCAACCTCGTCAACACGCGCGACCTGCTCGATCAACTCAAGGGCGGTCGCGCGCGGCTGCCGGCCTCGACCGACACGGAGCTGCTGACTGCGCTGCTGGCCGACGAGGAAGCGCCAGACACCGTCGAGGCGCTCCGGCGCGTCCTGCCGCGGGTCCGTGGCGCCTACAGCCTGGTCGTGCTTGATGAGCGGCTGGTCATCGGGGTCCGTGACCCGTTCGGGTTTCGGCCGCTCGTCCTCGGACGGCTGCCGCGGGCCGCCGGCGCCGATGCTGACGACGGGCTGTGGCATGGCGACGACGCCGAATCCGGCTGGTGCCTCTCGTCGGAGACGGCCGCGCTTGACATCGTCGGCGCCGAGTACGTCCGCGACGTCCAACCTGGCGAGATGGTCATCCTCGAGCCGGGCCAGGCCCCGCGCTCGGTGCGCTTCGCCGAGGCGACGCCGGCCCTGTGCGTCTTCGAGCTCATCTACTTCGCCCGTCCCGACTCGTACATGGAGGGCCGCAACCTCTACGAGGCGCGACGCAAGATGGGCATGCAGCTCGCCGGCGAGCACCCGATCGACGCCGACCTGGTGATGCCGGTGCCCGACACCGGCGCCCCGGCTGCGGCCGGTTTCGCCGAGGCATCCGGGCTGCCGTATCGCGAAGGGATGTATCGCAACCGCTACGCCGGGCGGACCTTCATCCAGCCCTCGGCCGGGCTGCGCCACAGGGGCGTGACGATCAAGCTCAACCCGCTGCGCGAGGTGGTCAACGGCAAGCGCCTGATCGTCGTCGACGATTCGATCGTGCGCGGGACGACGACCAAGCGGATCGTCGAGCTACTCCGCAAGGCTGGTGCGACCGAGGTCCATGTCCGGATCAGCGCGCCCCCGATCTACCACCCGTGCTTCTACGGCATCGACACCCAGATCGAGACCGAGCTGATCGCCTCGACCCACTCGGAGCCCCAGATCCAGGACTTCATCGGCGCCGATTCGCTCGGCTACCTCTCGATCCGGGGTGTGCTGGCCGCGCTCGAGCTGCCTTACGAGCGGTTCTGCTTCGCCTGCTTCGACGGCCATTACCCGGAACCCGTGCCGTACGACGCGGCGAGCCGCAAGTTCGTACTCGAGGAGCCCGTGCCGGGGCTGGTCGGATGACCGGGCTCAAGGGCGAGGCCGGCCGCGACGCGTATCGCTCGGCCGGCGTCGATATCGCCGCCGGGGATCGCGCGGTCGACCTTATGCGCGGCCACGTCGAGTCGACGCATCGGCCCGAGGTCGTCGGAGGTCTTGGGGGGTTCGGGGGCGCGATCGGGATCCCGCCGGGCTACCGCGAGCCGCTGCTGGTGGCCTCGACCGACGGGGTCGGGACCAAGACCGCGATCGCCACCCAGCTGGGCCGGTTTGACACGATCGGGGTCGACCTCGTCGCGATGTGCGCCGACGACGTGGTGTGCTGCGGCGCCGAGCCGCTGGCCTTCCTCGACTACGTAGCCGTGGGGCGGGTCGTCCCCGAATGGGTGGCCGAGCTCGTCGGGTCGGTGGCGGCCGGCTGTCGCGAGGCCGGCTGCGCGCTGGTCGGCGGCGAAACGGCCGAGCATCCTGGGCTGATGGACGTCGAAGCCTTCGACCTCTCGGGCTGCTGCATCGGCGTCGTCGAACGGGCCGATGTCATCGACGGCTCGGCGGTCAGGGCGGGCGACGCGATCCTCGGTCTGACGGCGTCGGGGCTGCACGCCAACGGCTTCTCGCTCGTCCGTGCCCTGCTGACCCAGTGGGACCTCGACCTGGCCGAGCCGTACCAGGCGCGCCTGCGTCGCTCGCTTGGCGACGCCGAGGCTGAGCGTTCTGTGGCCGACGCGCCACACGAGGTGATGGCCACCCTGGGCGAGATCCTGCTGACCCCCACCCGGATGTATGCGCGGGCCGTGCTGGCCGCCAGGGCCGCCATCCGGGCGTCGGGTCACGACCTCCACGGCCTCGCCCATATCACCGGCGGCGGGCTCCCGGGCAACGCCCCCCGTGCGGTCCCGGTCGGATTCACGGCACGGCTGGATCCCGGCCGCTGGCCGATGCCGTCGGTCATGCGCCTGTTCGGGGCGCTAGGGGGGATGGACGACGAGGAGCTCCGGGCGACCTTTAACGGCGGTCTGGGCATGATCGCCGTGCTGCCACCCGACGCCGTCCCGGTGGCGCGGGCGACGCTGGAGGCCAGCGGGATCGGCGCGATGGTCGTCGGCGAGGTCGTCGTCACGGCGCCGGACGGGCCACGCTATCTCGAGGGTCCCCTCGAGGGCGCCTGGTGAGTGATCGGGCGCGGATCGCCATCGGCGTGTCGGGCGCCGGGTCGAACCTCCGCGCCCTGGCCGGCACCGACCCGGCGGCACTCGGCGGCGACATCGTCCTCGTCTTTGCCGACCGGGCGTGCCCGGCGCTCGATTGGGCGGCCGAGCACGGGATCGAGACCGCCCTCGTGCCGGGCGGCGACGACGCCACCCTGGCCGAGACGCTTGCTAGCGCAGGGGCGGACCTCGTGGTCCTTGCCGGCTACATGCGCATCGTCGGCCCGGTCGTGCTGGCCGCGTTCGGCGGCCGGGTCCTCAACATCCATCCCTCGCTCCTGCCCGCCTTCCCGGGCGGCCACGCGGTCGCCGATGCACTCGCCCACGGCGTGAAGGTCACGGGCTGCACCGTGCACCTCGTCGACGAGACGCTCGACGGCGGACCGATCCTGGTCCAGGATGCGGTCCCGGTCGTGGCCGGCGACGACGAGTCGTCGCTCGCGACCCGGATCCATGCCGCCGAGCACCGGCTGCTGCCTTGGGCGGTCGCCCTGCTGGCCAGCGGCGCGGTCCGGATCGAAGGCCGCCTGGCGGGGGTGCAGATCGACGTGGCCGAGGAGAACGTCAGCTTCCCGCGGCGGGCGCTCCTGTCGGTCTCCGACAAGACCGGGCTCGTGCCGTTCGCCCGGGGTCTTGTCCGGGCCGGGCTTGCGCTCGTCTCGACCGGCGGGACGGCGCGGACCTTGCGCGAGGCGGGCCTGCCCGTCACCGACGTGGCCAGCGTCACCGGGTTCCCCGAGATGCTCGACGGCCGGGTCAAGACGCTTCATCCGCGGATCCATGCCGGTCTGCTCGCCGACCAGACCTCGCGTGCACACCGCCGGGAGCTGGTCGAGGCCGCCATCGCTCCGTTCGAACTGGTTGTGGTCAACCTCTATCCCTTCGCCGCCGCCGCCGAACGACCGGGCGTGACGCAGGCCGAGCTGGTCGAGGAGATCGACATCGGCGGACCGTCATTGATCCGGGCCGCGGCCAAGAACCATCGTGGGCTGGTGGCGGTGGTGACCTCACCGGCTCGCTACGACGCGGTGCTGGCGGAGCTCGAGGGACCGGGTCAGGTCGGACCGGGGCTTGCTGCCGTGCTGGCGGTCGAGGCCTTTCGCCACACCGCCGCGTACGACGCGCGGATCGCGGCCGAGCTGCCACGTCGTATGCGCGACGATCGGTTCGAGCTGCCCGACGAGCCGGGCCTGGCAGGTGCTCCCGATCCCTACCCAGGGAGCCTGACCATCGGCCTCGAGAAGGTCGAGTCGCTGCGCTATGGCGAGAACCCGCACCAGCTGGCGGCCCGTTACCGGCGACCGGGGAATACCGTGGCGGACGGTCCCTTCGCGACCGGCGAGCCGCCGCTCCAGGGCAAGCCCCTGTCCTACAACAATGTGCTCGATGCCGCGGCGGCTGCCGCCATCGGACGCGCGCTTCGGGGGCCCGCCTGCGTCATCGTCAAGCACACCAACCCCTGCGGCGCGGCCGAGCGATCGACCCTCCTGGAGGCGTGGACGGCGGCCTTGGCGGGCGACCCGGTCTCGGCGTTCGGTGGCGTTGTGGCGCTGACGCGCGACGTGGATGCGTCGATCGCCGAGGCGCTCGTCTCGATCTTCCTCGAAGTCGTCGTGGCGCCCGCCTTCGACGAAGCGGCCCGGACGATCCTGGCCACCAAACCCAACCTGCGACTCGTCGTCGACCCGGTCCTGGTCCTCGACGAGCCCGCCGCCGACCCCGACCCGCTGGGCTCGATCCGCTCCGCGGGCGGCGCGGTCCTCGTCAGTGCGGCAGACACGACCGCCGACGACCCGACGACCTGGACCGTGGCCACCCGGCGCGCCCCGACCGACGCGGAGCTCCTCGACCTCGATCTCGCCTGGCGCCTGGTCCGTGGCGTCACGTCCAATGCGATCGTCCTTGTCCGGGATCGGCGGCTGATCGGGATGGGATCGGGCCAGACCTCGCGGGTGGACGCCGCCCGTGGCGCGGTCGCCCAGGCCCGCGCCTACGCGAGCGGCGCGCTTGCGGGCGCGGCCTGCGCCTCGGATGCCTTCTACCCGTTCGCCGACGCGGTCGAGGTCTGCCTGGCGGCGGGCGTCACGGCCTTCGCGCAACCGGGCGGCTCGATGCGCGATGGCGAGGTCGTGGCCGCCGTCGATGCGGTCGGCGGCGCGATGCTCCTGACCGGCACCCGCCATTTCCGACACTGAGCGGGGATTCGGGAGGTCCCAGGTCAGCCCGCACGGATCGCCTGCCCGAGCAGCACGAGCTCGACGAGGATCGCCGTGTCGACCGTGATCGACCCGTCGTCGGTCAGCGCATCGAGCCGGGCGAACGCGGCCGCCTGTTCGCCACGACCGAGCATCGCCCGGATCGCGGCCACGTCGGGCGCCTCGAGGACGGGCTCCAGGCGTTCGAACAGCGTCTCGAGCCGCGGCCCGATCTCGGCCGTCGGGATGGGATCGATGCGGTAGGTTGGCCCGCGGTCCGGCATGGGCGTATCTTGACGCTCGATGGCGTTCCGTGGTGCACGAGGAGGAGGCTCCACATGTCGGAATTCCAGGCGGTAGGAGGTCCCCATCCCGGTGCGTGAGCCCGCCGCCCCGCGTCTGACGGTGCTCATGCCGACCTGGAACGCCGCCGCGACCGTCGAACGGGCCCTCGACTCGGTCCTCATCGAGCACGACGTCCCGCTCGAGCTGACCGTCATCGACGACGCGTCGACCGATGGCACGGCGGACGTCGTCGCCGCTGTCGCCGAGCGCGACCCTCGTGTCGTGCTGATCCGGCTGGCCGAGAACGGCGGCGTCTCGGCAGCTCGCAATCGGGGCCTGGCGACGGCACGGGGGACGTGGCTGGCGTTCGTCGATGCCGACGACCGGCTCCTCCCCGGCGCGATCACCGCCCTCATGGCCCCGACCGCCGACCCGGATGTCCTGGCGGTCATCGGCCAGCGCATCCAGGCCGACGGCGAGCGGACCTGGATGTCGAGCGGCTACGACAACCCCGACGTTCGGCAGCCGGGCCGCAAGTCCATCGCCGCCAACCCGCGGCTGATGTACTACGCGGCGATCCATGGCAAGGTCTTCCACCGGTCGCTGCTCGAGGGACTCGCGTTCGAAGGCCGCGTCCTCGGCGACCAGCCGTGGACGATCAGCGCACTCCTCCGAGCCGGCGACCGGATCGAGGTCATCGCCGACATCGTGTACGAGTGGTCGCGGCCGCATCCGGACCGCTATGTGGAGGGCATCACCTCTGCCACCCGGGCCTCGTCGGCGCGGGCCGCCGACATGGCCACCCGGGCTGCCCTCGTCTTCCGTACCGTCAGTGACGAGGTCGATGCTCGGATCGACGGGGAGACGACGCGGACGCTGGTCAAGCAGGCCTACTTCGACCGGCTGATCCGCGCCGATGTCGGTCCGGCCGTGCGCGATTCGATCGCTCGTCGCGACCCTGCCAGCGGGCGACTCTACGATGCCGTCGGGGCCTTCCTCGGGTCGGTCCCGGCTTCGCTCCTGGCCGGCTCCGAGGTCCTCGCCGATCGCGTCTACGTGCCGCCCGCACGCCACTGGCCCGACGTTGTCGCATCGGCCCGGCCGAGCTACTGGATGATGCTCCGACCGGGGTTCCGGGCGGGCGTCCGGGTCGCCGGCGGCGGCGCCTGGGCCAGGCTGGCGGCGCCGGCCTTTCTGCTGGCGCGACGCCTTGGCGCGCCGGTCGGCACGACCGCCGCCTCGGCCATCCTGTCGGCCATCGCGAAGGGATGGCGGATCGGCCGCGGCCGGCGCCACTGAGCCCAGTCACGTCGCGACCGAGCGAGCCGCCCATCGCGGTACTCTACGCACGGCACTCACGCCCTCGCCCCCGACCGGCCACTCGCAGGAGACGACACCATCGACGCCCCGCAGACCCTCGCCGGCCGTCGCGTGCTCGTGACCGGTGGCTCCGGCACGATCGGCTCTCGTCTCGTGGAGCGGTTGCTCGGGCTCGACGCGGGGGTCGTCCGGGTGTTCGGCCGCGACGAGACCAAGCAGTTCTACCAGCGTCAGCGACATCCCGGCCGGACCGATCTGCGGTTCCTGATCGGCGACATCCGCGATCGCGACCGGCTGATCCGGGCGATGGAGGACGTCGATGTCGTCTTCCATTGCGCCGCGCTCAAGCACGTCGAATCGGGCGAGTACAACCCGTTCGAGGCCACCCAGACCAACGTCGTCGGCACCCAGAATGTCATCGACGCCTGCCTCGCGGCCGATGTCGGGACGATGATCCTGACCTCGTAGGACAAGGCCGCCAACCCGACCTCGGTCATGGGCGCCTCGAAGCTGCTGGCCGAGAAGCTCGTCAGCGCGGCGACCAACTACCGGGGGCCGCACCGGACGACGTTCGCCAGCGTCCGCTTCGGGAACGTGCTCGGTTCACGCGGCTCGGCCATCGAGCTGTTCGCTCGGCAGGTCGCGGCCGGCGGCCCGATCACCGTCACCGATCCCTCCATGACTCGCTTCGTGATGACCACGGACCGGGCGGTCGAGCTTGCGATCCGGGCCGCCGAGGTCGCCCGCGGCGGTGAAGTCTTCGTGTTCAAGATGCCGGTCGCGAGGCTCGCCGACCTGGTCGCGGCCACGATCGCCCACATTGCGCCCCGCTCCGGCCTCGATCCGGCCTCGATCGCCACCGAGGCGATGGCGCCGCGCGCCGGTGAGAAGGGCTACGAGGAGCTGATGACCCAGGACGAGTCGACGCGGGCCTTCGACATCGGCGAGATGTACGCGGTCCTGCCCTCGATCGACGTTCACCCGCAGGTCGCCGAGGCGTACCGCGACGCGCCGGCCGCGCCGGTCGGTGCCTATCGCTCGGACATCGTCGAGCCGATGCCGCCTGCCGAGGTCGATCGGCTGATCGCCGAGGCGCTCGGCGGCGCGGACGAACTTGCGGTCGCGATCGGCGAACGCCCCGCGAGCGTATGAGGGTCCTCGTCACCGGCGCCGCCGGGTTCATCGGGCGGTGGGTGGTCGGGGAGCTCCTCGAACGAGGCCACACCGTCCTGCCGATCGACAACCTCGTCGCCGGCGATCCCGCCAACCTGGCGACCTTCGGCGGTCAGCCGGGGATGCGGCCGCTCGAGATCGGCGACGTCCGCGACGCCGACGCCTGCCGGCGCTGGGCGGGCGAGGTCGATGCCATCGCCCATCTGGCAGCCTCGATCTCGGTCCAGGACTCGATCGACGACCCGGCGACGACCTTCGAGAACGACGTCGTTGGCACGTTCAACCTGCTCGAGGCTGCGCGGGCGGCCGGCGCCCGGTTCCTGTTCATGAGCACCTGCATGGTCTACGACCGGGCGACGACGCCGGCCGGCATCGACGAGGATCACCCGACCAAGCCCGCCTCGCCGTATGCCGCCTCGAAGCTGGCCGGTGAGGCCCTGACGCTTTCGTACCACCACGCCTACGGGCTGCCGACGACCGTCGTCCGGCCATTCAACACCTACGGACCGTTCCAGCGCTCCGTGGGTGAGGGCGGGGTGGTGGCCATCTTCACGAGGCGTTCGTTGGCCGGCGAGCCACTCCGGATCTACGGCGACGGGAGCCAGACGCGCGACCTGCTGTACGCCACCGATTGCGCCCGGTTCGTGGTCGATGCGCTGCTGTCCGATGCTGCCGTCGGCCGGATCCTCAATGCAGGGACGGGTCGCGACGTCTCGGTCAACGACCTGGCGGCCGCGATCGAGCCCGACGCGACCCGGATCGAGCACGTCGCGCACATCCATCCCCAGAGCGAGATCGCCGTCCTCCGCTGCGACCCCGCGCGGGCGGCGGCTGTGTTGGGCTGGACACCGGCGGTCGGCCTTGACGAGGGCCTCGGCCTCGTCCGCGACTGGATGGCCGAGCGGACGGCAGCCGGCATCGAGCTCGCCTGATGACGGCGACGACCGGGAGCCTGGCGATCGATGGCGGCGACCCCGTCCGGACGAAGATGCTGCCATACGCTCACCAGGTCATCGACGAGGCAGACATCGCGGCGGTCGCGGCGGCGCTCCGCTCGGACTGGCTGACGACCGGACCGCGCGTCCCCGAGTTCGAGGCGGCGCTGGCCGAGGTGACCGGCGCGCGCCACGCGATCGCCTTCAGCTCCGGGACTGCAGCCCTCCACGGCGCGACGGCGGTGGCCGGTCTGGGCGAGGGCGACGAGGCGATCACCACGCCCATGACCTTCGTGGCCAGTGCGAACGCGATCCTGTATGTCGGGGCGACACCGCGGTTCGCCGATGTCGAGCCGGGGTCGCTGCTCATCGACCCGGTAGCGGTGGCGGCGGCCGTGACGCCACGCACGAGGGCCATCATCCCGGTCGACTTCGCCGGGCAGCCGGCCGACTACACCGCGCTCCGGGCGATCGCCGATGCGGCGCCGGGCGGCCCGCTGACGATCATCGCCGACGCCTCGCACTCGCTCGGGGCGACTTTCGAGGGGCGGCCGGTCGGGACCCTCGCCGACATGACCGTGCTGAGCCTCCATCCGGCCAAGATCATGACGACCGGCGAGGGCGGCGCCGTGCTGACCGACCGCGACGACCTGGCGGCGGCCCTCCGCCGGTTCCGGAACCACGGCATCGAGACCGAGCTTGCGGCGCGCCATGACTGGACCTACGCGATGGTCGAGCTCGGGTACAACTACCGCCTGACCGACATCGCGGCGGCACTGGGCAGCGCCCAGCTCGAGCATCTCGAGGCCTGGCTGGCGCGGCGTCGGCGACTCGCCGCCGCCTATCTCGAGCGGCTTGCTGGTCACCCGGCGCTCGAGCTCCCCGAGGTCGACGAACGGGCCGATCCGGCCTGGCACTTCATGTTCGCCCGACTCCGGCTCGACCGGTTGTCCGTCGACCGGGGTGCGGTCTTCCACGCGCTGCGGGCCGAGGGGATCGGGGTCAATGTCCACTACATCCCGGTCCACCGACAGCCGTACTACGCGACGCGCTTCCCGGGGCTCTCGTTCCCTGTCGCCGAGGCCGCCTACGAGCGGCTTCTCACGCTGCCGCTCCACGCCGCGATGACCGATGCAGATCTCGACGATGTCGTCGCGGCGCTTGACAAGGTCACGACCGCCTATGCGATCGACGCGGGTGGCGCGCCGTGACCGGTCCGTCGGGACAGTCCGAAGCGGAGCGGCTCGAGGCGCTGTGGGCGGGCGAGTTCGGTGACGCGTACGTCGCGCGCAACGAGGCGCTCGACGCGCGACGCAGCGACTTCTGGCGGGCGCTCCTTGGGTCCGCGCCGATCCGGACCGTGCTCGAGGTCGGCTGCGGCCAGGGCGGCAACCTTCGGCCGATCTCCGCGATCCTCGATCCGGCCGATGTCACCGGGATCGACATCAACGCCGAGGCGATCGAGCGGGCGCGACGCAACGCGCCGGGGACGACCGTGATCCACTCGGTCGCCAAGGACCTGCCGTTCGAGGACGCCCGGTTCGATCTCGTGTTGACGGCGGGGGTCCTGATCCACCAGCCCGACGAGACGCTGCCCGCGGTCATGGCCGAGATCGTCCGCTGCGCCCGCCGGTTCGTCCTGTGGATCGAGTATCACGCGCCCGAGACCATCGAGGTGCCCTATCGCGGCGCCGCCGGCAGCCTGTTCAAGCGCGATTACGGCCGGCTGTATACCGAGCTGTTCCCCGAGCTGACCATCAGGAGCGAGGGCTTCCTGTCACCCGACCAGGGTTTCGATCGCGCCACGTGGCAGTTGCTCGATCGAGCCGGCCCAGGCTGACGTCGGCTGCCCGTCACGACGTGGGCGGTCAGCCGGGCGCGTCGGGCGCGAGCAGGTCCGCGCTGAGCGGTGTCCCGCGCGTGATGTCTGTGGCCGCGCGTCGGCCCAGCACCCGCTCGTACTCGCGGGTGTGCATCCCGTCGGCGGGCCGGATCGATCGGACGTTCCGTTCGGTCAGGACCTCGCCGGCGGCGACATCCTCGACGACGAACAGCGACCGCCGGAAGCGCCGACTCTCGGTCTCCTCCGGGGTCGGGCCGATCCGGGCATCGCCCCGGGCGCGCTCGACGGTCCGGATGGCATCGACCATCGCGTCGAACTCGGCGAGGTCGAGCGAAAAGGCCGAATCCGGGGTCACATCGGCATGCGACGCGGTCACGTGCTTCTCGACGATGACCGCCCCGAGCGCGACCGCGGCAGCCGGCACGGCGATCCCGGTCGTGTGATCGGACAGACCGACCGGCAGCCCCCAGCGCTCGATCATCGCCTCGATCGCGGCAAGGTTGACCGACTCGGGCCGCGACGGGTACGCGCTGGTGCACTTGAGCAGCGCGATCTCGGTCGCACCGGCACCGCGAGCGCCCTCGACCGCCTCGTTGATCTCGGCCTCGGTCGCCATCCCGGTCGACATGATCATCGGCCGTCCCGTGGCGGCCACCTTCCGGATGAGCGGCAGGTCGACGAGCTCGAACGAGGCGATCTTGAAGGCGGGCACATCCATCGCCAGCAGGAAGTCGACCGCGCTGGCATCGAACGGCGACGAGAAGCAGTCCATCCCGAGCTCGTCGGCGATGGCCTTGAGTCGCGGCTGCCAGTCCCACGGCGTGTAGGCCTTCTCGTACAGGGCGTGGAGGTTCGTGCCTTCCCACAGCGAGCCCGGTCCGGGCCGGAAGGCGGGCGCGTCACTGTCGATGGTGATCGTGTCCGCGGTGTAGGTCTGGAGCTTGACCGCGTCGGCGCCGGCCCGATGGGCGCCCCGGACGAGCTCGACCGCCGTCTCGAACGCCTGGCCATGGTTGGCCGAGATCTCGGCGATCACGTAGACCGGCCGACCGGGCCCGATCGCTCGGCCGTTGATGGCGAACGGGGCCAGCGGCTCGGCGCTCATGCCTGGTCCCCGCGCGTGGCGCCGGCCGCCCATTCGTCGCGCAGGAGGCTCAGGGTCACGACGTCGATATGGGCATCCGCCTTGACGATGTGTCGCCGCAGGATGCCATCGACCCGGAAGCCGTGATGCTGGTGGACGCGGATGCCGGCCTCGTTGGTGGCCAGTGCCTCGGCGCACACCTTCTCGAGCCCGAGCTCCTCGAAGGCGTGCTGGATCAGGAAGCGGTCGGTCGCCACACCGACGCCCTGGCCCCGCACATGGTCGTCGGCCAGGTAGAGCGCGAGGTAGGCCCGTTTGTGCGGCAGCGAGATGTCGTACAGGTTGGCCAGACCGACCGGATCGCCATCGAGCTCGATGATCCAGTAGCGCCGTGTCCGGTCGTCCATCGCCGAGGCGAACCAGGCGGCGTGCTCGGCATCGGTGATCTGGTGGTCGGTGAACATGTAGCGCGCGACATCGGGCCGGTTCCGCCAGCCGCGGAGACGCGCGGCGTCGTCGGGCGTGACGAGCCGCAGGCTGACGTTCCCGGCTGTCTCGCTCACCTCGCCTCCACTCTCCGATCAAGGACCGCTTCGATCTCCGCGACCACCCGTTGCGTCCCGCGCCCGTCGGTCACGGCCGCCGCGGCCGTTCCCATCGCCCGGACGCGAGCCGGATCCGCACCCAGACCGCGGACGGCGCCGGCGATGTCGTCGGTGGTCACGGTCGTGTGCCAACCGAGCGTCAGTGCCGCTCTGGCTTCGACGAGGGCGCGTTCGCCGACACGCTGATTGTCCGCCAGCGTGACGAGGACCGCAGGCAGTCCCAGCGCGCAGCGCTCCCAGCTGGCCGAGCTCGCGGCGCCGATGGCCAGGTCGGCGCTGGCCATCAGCCCGGCCATCGCGTCGGTGTCGACGTGGAGCTCGGTCGCGGGCTGCGATGCGACGACCGCCCGCAGTCCCTCGAGATGGCGATAGGCGGACCCCACGACCACGTCCATCGACAGTCCGAGCGGGCCGAGACCGTCGACGGTACGGCCGGTCAGGTCGGATTCGTCGGCGCCGCTGAAGAAGACGAGGATCCGCTCGACACGCCCGTCGCGCGGTCGGCCGCGGTCACGGAGGCCCGCGAACTCGGGGCGGAGCAGTGCGACGGTGGGACCCGTGAGGACGTGCGCCGCAGGCGGCACGAGGCTCGTGTAGGCCTCGGTCGTGGCGCCCAGGTTCTGGTTGAGGACGATGTCGACGGGCAGCGGCCGGTCGGCCATGTCGTCGATGGCCAGCAGGACCGCCGCGGGCAACCGGGCCCGGATGGCCTCGAACCACGCGGCGTCGAGGCCGTAGTGGTCGCCCACGACGAGCGCCGCCTCGGTGCCGAGCTGGTCGGCGATCGCATCGGGCTCGGCCTCGATCGGGAGGTCCGCCGGGAGGCGGATGATCCCGACCCCGGCCCGGGCGAGGCCCTCGCCCAGGCCAGTCGTCAGGGCCCGCGCGACCAGGCTGGCCCCCCAGCCACGACCGATCAGGGCC
>JBBQVJ010000031.1:0-18977 GCA_038211705.1 Candidatus Limnocylindrales bacterium
ATCTCGGGTGCCAGCCGCAGCAGTTGCTCATTCAGACGGCGCTGCTGCGGAATGCCGTGGTCCTGGAGCTCGAGGTAGAACCGGTCCTTCCCGAAGATGTCGCCGTACTCACCGGCCAGGTTCCGCGCCAGCTCCCAGTCCTCGACCTCGAGCGCCCTGGGGATCTCGCCTGAGAGGCAGGACGACAGCCCGATCAGCCCCTCGCTGTGACGGGCCAGGTGCTCCCGATCGATGCGCGGCTTGTAGTAGTAGCCGTCAAGGTGCGCGTCGGTGATGAGGCGGCACAGGTTTCGATAGCCCACGAGGTCCTGGGCGAGGAGGATGAGATGGAAGGGCTGGGCGTCGGCCTTGCCCTCCTTGTCGGTCATCGACCGTCGGGCGACGTAGGTCTCGACACCGATGATCGGCTTGATGCCCTTCGACTTGGCGGCCTGGTAGAACGCGACCGCGCCGTACAGCGCGCCGTGGTCGGTGATCGCCATCGAATCCATGCCCAGCTGCGCCGCCGTGTCGACCAGCTCGGTGATCCGGCCGAGACCGTCGAGCAGGCTGAACTCGGAGTGGACGTGGAGGTGCGTGAAGTCGTTCGGCGCGAGGGTCGTCACGGGAAGTCTATGGTAGCCCGCGAGGAGTCAGGCCGGGCACCGACGCTTGCTCAGATTCCCTGCGGCGACCCCGCCCTCCGGTCAACGGGTCTCAGAGCTGCCGCCGATCGGCGGCTTTGCCCTCCGTCTCGACCGACCTTCGGACCGCTGAGGTTCGGGGAGCAAACCGTGGCCGGTCACGCCATGCCGATGACCGATCTCGCCCATTGCCGCTTGGGTCGCTGTAGCGGCTCTGGCTATTGCGATCATCTCTTCGAAATAGCCATCCATTTGTCCCGGCCAGATCGCGAGGAATCGCCCTCCTTGTCGGACACTTCCGGCAAGAGGAGAGGGCTGCCACGTCAGGGAACGGGCGTCGATCGCCGGTCGTGGCATCGCCGGCTGCGCGGAGCGTTGTGAACTGCGCATCTGCGCGACCGACATTCTGGTCGCACGCAGCCGCTGGAGAAACGCCAGCCAAAGGAGGTCCGTCTCCGAGTACATTCGCTATCCGCTGGCCTCGCGGCGGACCGGACCGATGAGTCCTGCGCGTTCGTAGTACCGAAGCGTGTGAGCGCTGAGGCCGGTCCGTTCGGACAGCTCGCTATTCGTGAGCGGCGTCTTCGTCTCGGTCTTGACGGGCAGTCGGCCGCGACGGCAAGAGCCGGGCTCACTTCTTCTTGGCTGCCTGTTGAGCGCGCGCTGCGGAGTTGGCCGCTACCGCGGCGTGGATGAGTTGCTTGAAGGCAGCTTCGTTGATCTTCTCCCCTTCGCCGAGGTCGATCGCTCGCCGCGTGTTCCCTTTCAAACTGGAATTGAAGAGCTTCTTCGGGTCCTTGATGGAGGCTCCGCGAACGAAGGTGAGCTTCACGACCTGCTCGTACGATTCCCCTGTGCAGACGCCGCCGTCATGGGACCAGATGGGTGTTCCCGGAGAGCCGGGCTTGACCCATTTCCACTCCTCCTCGATGTCGGGGTCAGCATCGTGGATGAGCTGACGGACATGCGCGAGGGTCTCTCCTCGCCAATCCCCCAGCTCTTGAATCCGCTTGGTGATGTTCGCTGATGCGGCCTTGCCATTCGGACGACTTGTCGGTTTCATGTTCTCCAGTCCTTCATTTCGCCAGCCGGCGGAAGGTCTTTGGTGCTGACGAGAGGGCCGAGTCGACACGGATGAGAGATCTCGTCGCAGGGCCTCACAGTGCCGCATGTGCAGGTCATGGCTGCGATCGCGCGACGGCTCAGCTCACTTCCTGAATGCGGATCAGGTTGCCTGCGGGATCGCGGAACGAGCAATCGCGAGCCCCGTACGGCTGATCGGTCGGCTCCTGGACGACCTCGGCGCCGTTGGCCTCGAGCCGCTCGAAGGTGCCGTCGAGGTCGCGGGTGGCCAGGTTGATGCTGGCGTAGGTTCCCTTGGCCATCATCTCGACGATGGTACGGCGCTCGTCGTCGGTGACGCCGGGGGTGGCGGCCACCGGGTACAGGACGATGGACGTGCCGGGCTGGTCGGGGGGGCCGACGGTGATCCAGTGCATCCCGCCGTATTCGACGTCATCGCGGACGCCGAAGCCGAGGGTGTCGCGATAGAAGGCCAACGATGCATCCGGGTCGTCGTGCGGGAGCAGGCTCGAGTGGATGGTGATGTCCATGGCGGTCCTCTTTGGGTGCGGCCGGTGACTGGCGCTTGTCGATTCCCGATCAGTCTCGTCACCTGTTTGGCCATGTACGCGGCATCCTCGCCGTGGCTCGCGGCGCATGGCGCCGGTAGACAAAGGTCACGCAGCCTCGGCGTCGGCCTTCAGTCTCGCCAGTCCCTTCTCGAAGACCGGACCGACCATGCGGTCCATGGATTTGAAGATGCCCATGATCCGCGTGATGAGCGTCACCGGGCCCGTCATGGACCACGTGACGGCCGTAGCGTCGCCCGACTGGTTGATCGCGAACGTGGAGGTGCTCTTCGACCGAAACGGCTTGAGATTGCGCTGCTCGATCACGACCCGTTCGTCGTCGACGGCGTCCACGATCTTCATCGCGCCGGCCCCGGCCTTGAGGCTGCCCGACCATTCGTAGACGGCACCGACCCCGGACTCGGCGCCGGTGTACGTGCGCTCCATCTCAGGGTCGAGCTCCTCAAACGGTGACCACGCGCGCCAGCGATGGAAGTCGACGATCCGCTCGTAGACCACCGACGCGGGTGCGTCGACGCGGATCTTGCGCTGGACCGTGTATGTGTCTGCCATGTGATGACTCTAACGCGGGCTCGTGACCGGCGCTTCTCGATTCCTGACGGGTCTCGTGACCTGTTTCGCCACGCACGGCGGCATCCCCACCGTCGCGCGTGTCGCGTGACGCCGGTAGGTGCTGGGTGGCACGCCGACCAGCTCGGTGAAGCGAGTGCTGAAGGTGCCCGGCGACGCGCAGCCGACCGCGAAGCAGACCTCGGTCACGCTCAGGTCGCCCCGACGCAGCAAGGCCATCGCGCGCTCGATGCGCCGCGTCATCAGGTAGCTGTATGGCGACTCGCCGTAGGCGAGCCGGAACTGGCGGCTGAGGTGTCCGGCCGACATGTGCGCGCCGTGGGCGAGCGCCTCGACGTCAAGCGGCTGCGCGTACTCGCGGTCGATCCGGTCGCGGACGCGGCGCAGCCACGCAAGGTCGCGCAAGTGTTGCTCTGCGCTGGGTTGACTGATCACCTGCGAGATCATGCCACGTCGGTCCGCGACGCCGCCGCACAGGCGGAGAGCAGCAGGAGGAGCGAGAGGAGCGGCTCGGCGAACGTTCACAGGACCTTTACCCACGTCCCATGGTCGGTGAGGGGCGCGCCGGGTCCCCAGGTCCAGCCGAATTCGGGCTTCGCCAGATCCTCGCGCACGTCCTCCACGGTGGAACAACAACACATGGGCATACGGTCGGTGCCGATGTCGCCGCCGTCCCTCCGTCGATGGTCCGGACGAGCTTCTCCCTTGGCGGACGCGCCCTGCCCTCGCCTCGAGGTCGTCGCTTCCCGCGTGCGCAAAACTCCCACGTATTTTCAATTGGAGGTGCGGGAAGTCGTTCGGGGCGATGGACATCCGGCGCTAGCGGCCCGTCAGACCCGGCGCGACCCCCCAAGCCGGCCCAGCACGATCCCGTAGACGACGTGCGCCGCGATCATCACGGCCGGCCGGCCGGGCCGATCGTGCTCGGGCGGCGGCAGGATGCCGAGGCCCGGGATCCAGCCCTTGTAGCTGACCGCCCACACGGACAGACCAAAGAGGATCCCGAGCAGCCAGCCGGGTCCAGGCAGGACCCGCCGGAGAGCGACGTAGAGCGCCCCACCCAGGGCGCCGAATGCCAAATGCGCGGCCGGGGCGGCCACGGCGATCAGGGCTGGACGGTCGACGCCGACCTCCTCGAGGGCGTCCCTGGTGATGGTCGTCGGGGGCGGCTCGGGCATCAGCCCAGCCCGGTCGCCGGCGAGCATGACGGCACTCATCGCGGCTGTTGCGATCGCGCCATCCCTGATCCCGTCGATGAGGGTCGTGCTGCCGGGCATACGTTCCTCCCGATGGCCATCGTCCCGGACTGCCGCCCACCATGCCATCGTCGGATTGCGGTGCGACATCGCATCGACGTGGCGTTCGTCACCAAGCGGCTATCGTTCACCGATGTTGCCGACCGAGCCGAACGACATCGATCTCGAGATCGAGGGCATGGTCATCGACGCCCTCGAGGCGCTGCCGGCGCCATTCCGCGAGCAGCTCGGGAGCGTCGCCATCGTCATCGAGGACGAGGCTAGCCCAGCGCAGCTCGAGGCGGTCGGGGCGCGCGGGCTATACGGGCTGTACCAGGGCGTGCCGCGGACCCGCCTCGCGGCGGACGGCGCCCCGGTCCCGAGCAAGATCACGATCTTCCGCAATCCGCTCGTCCACGCTAGCCGGACACACGAACAGCTGGTCGCGGCGGTCGCCGAGACCGTCTATCACGAGATCGCCCATCACTTCGGGATATCCGATGCGCGTCTTCACGCCCTGAAGCGCGGCGAGCGCTGAGGTCCGAATCCCGAGGACCGCAGGCCCGGCGAAGCTAGCGGGCCAGGAGCCCGTCGACGACCGGCCGGATCCGCTCGACCCACAGGGCGTACTGGGCGCCGCTCGGGTGAAGGCCGTCGTCCGCCACCAGCGAGCGGTCGTCGGCGGCGCGCAACGAGAGGTCGAAGATGTCGACGTGGGCGATGTCGCGCTCGGCCGCGAGCCAGGCCAGCGTGGCGTTGGCGGCGACGATCCCATCGTGCTGGAGTCTCGGATCGCCGTAGTCGGCGCCGGCCGGCGTCACGGTGTAGTCGGGGATCGAGACGGTGACGATCCGACCGGGCACGAGCCGCACCAGCAGCCGGTCGAGGATTCTCGCGACGTTCGCCTCGTAGCCTTCCGGAGGGACGCCCCGGACGACATCGTTGACCCCGATCAGCACGGTCGCGAACTCGGCGCCGAGCGTCTCGAACACGGGCAGCTGGGCTCGGATCAGCTCCGCCGACGTCGCCCCGTTGACCCCGAGGTTGGCGACGAGATGGAGCGTCGGCTCCCGACCGAGGGCGGCCGTCAATTGATCGGGCCAGCGCTCGGCCGGCGGGACCGAGGTGCCGATCGTGTACGAGTCGCCGAGCGCGACCCAGCGCATGCCCGTCAGAGCCGCACGCGGAGGGCCTCGAGGCCGCGCAGGACGAAGGTCGACTTCCAACGCGGCACTTCGACGGGCTCGAGCCGCGGCTGACGACGCAGCAGCGTCTCGAAGGCGATCCCGAGCTCGAGCTTGGCCAGCGGTGCGCCCAGGCAGTAGTGGATCCCGGCACCGAACGAGAGATACGGGTTCGGGGTCCGCGCGAGGTCCAGCTCGTCGGCGCGCTCGAAGGCGGCCGGATCCCGATTGGCCGATCCGAACAGCAACGCGACCTCGCCGCCGCGCGGGATCTCGACGCCGTCGATCTCGATCGGCTCGAGGACCCATCGCTCGAACAGCGAGAGCGGAGTGTCGAAGCGCAGCAGCTCCTCGATGGCGGTCGGCAGGAGCGCCGGTCCGGCGCGCAGCCGGGCGAGCGCCTCGGGATGGCGGAAGAGCGTCCACCACCCGTTGCCCGCACCGTTGACCGAGGCCTCGTGGCCGGCGTTGAGGAGCAGGACGCAGGTCGCGATCAGCGCCTTCTCGGTCTGGGTGGCGCTGTCGTCGACGCGGGCCGCCAGCGCGCTGATCAGGTCATCGCCCGGCCGGGCCCGGCGCTCGGCGAGGAGCTCGCGCAGGTACGCCCCGAATTCGAGACTCGCCTGGACCGCCCGGTGAGCCGCCTCGTCGGACGGGTTGAGCTCGTACATCAAGCAGAAGTCGGCCGACCACGGGCGCAGCCGGCCACGGTCGACCTCGGGGATGCCCAGCAGCTCGGCGATGACCGTGACCGGGAGTGGCTCGACGAAGTCGGCGATCAGGTCGACCTCCGTCGCACCCTCGAATTGATCGATCAGCCCATCGACGACGGCCTGGATCCGGTCACGCATCGCCTCCACGGTCGGTGGCGTGAAGGCCCTGAGCACGAGCCGCCGGATGCGGGTGTGGTCGGGCGGTTCGAGGTCGAGCATCCCGGCGTCATTCAGCTCGTGGAACGGCGCGTGCCAGTCGGGCGGCTCGGGGCGTCCCATCTCGGCGTGGGTCGCCTGATGAAGGTATGTCCGGCCCAGACGCCGATCGCGCAACAGCCGGTTCACATCCGCGTGGCGCGAGACCAGCCACTGGCCGGTGTCGGGGTTCCAGAGCACCGGATGGTCGTCGCGCAGGCGGCGATAGACGGGATACGGATCGGCGATGAACACCGAGTCGGTCGGGTCGAACCCGAGCTGCCGCGGCGTGACCTCGCTGGCGCGCCCCCGCGGGCGACCGGCCGAACCGGCGCTCGGCGCGGCCGTCATCCGAACCCGCCGATCGCGTCGACGACGAGGTCCATCAAGCGCGCTCGGTCGACGGTCAGGCCGACCTCGGCGTTGGCCGGACGCCCGGCCAGGCCCTCGCGATCGGCCACGGTCCGGCCGCGGGTGTGGATCCCGGCGGTCTCGATGTCGATCCGCAGCAGGACCGAGGTCACCAGGTCCGGGACGGCCAGCCAGGCGACCGTGATGGCCAGGGTTCGGAGCTCTGGCCGGGCCAGCGCGAGGGCGATGGCTAGCGCGTCGTCGTGACCCGGATCGCAGTCGAGGATGATCGGGATGCTGGCCACCGCCGAAGCCTATCGCAGCCGCGCCACGAGGCGCCAAGCGTTAACTGGCGCCCCGCTTGCCGCCCGGCGCCAACGGTCGCTAGGATGTGCGCCAGCGGTCGGCCGGGAGGGTCGCCCGTATCCCGGCCGAAACGATCCCTGGTCAGCAGACCGACGCGGACGTTCCGGTCTCGGACCTTAGGAGGACACATGCGCATCCGCAGCACTGGACTGGCCCTGTTCGCCGGGCTGTCCATCTTCGTCGCCGCCTGTAGCACAGGCGGCGCGAGCAGCACGCCGGGCTCATCGGCGGCTGCGCCGTCGACGGCGCCCTCGACGGCGGGCTCGACTGAGCCGTCAGCCCCCGCGTCGACGGCTCCGCAGTCGGACCTCAAGATCGGCGTCGTCACCGACATCGGGACGCTCGACGACAAGAACTACAACGAGTACACGTACAAGGGTGTCGTTGCCGCTGCCACCGCGCTTGGTGCCGACAACCCCCCAGCGGTCGTGCCGAAGGACGCGTCGCAGTACGCCACGCTCATCCAGGCCTACGTCGACCAGAAGTTCAACATGATCGTCACGGTCGGCTTCAACCTGGGGGCTGCCACCGGGGCCGCCTCGGTCAAGAACAAGGATATCCAGTTCATCGGTGTCGACCAGGGACCCATCTGCCTCAAGGCCGACGGTTCCCAGGACTTCACGGCACCGTGTCCGCTCGACCCGAAGACGGTCGCGCCGAACTACATCTCGATCGACTTCCAGGAGGACCAGGCCGGCTATCTGGCAGGCATCATCGCGGCCTCGATCAGCAAGACCGGCACGATCGGCGCGATCGGCGGCACGACGCTCTGCGCTCCGTGCGTGCGCTACATCCAGGGCTACACCCTGGGCGCGCAGTCGATCAATCCGGCCGTCGTCGTCAAGACCGCGTATGTCACCAGTGACTTCTCCAATGCCGCATTCAATGACCCGGTCGGAGGGAAGAAGTTCGGCCAGTCGTTCATCACGACGAACAAGCCGGACGTCCTCTTCCAGGTCGCGGGCAAGACCGGCAACGGCATCCTCGATGCCGCCTGCGACGCTTCGATCTACGGCGTCGGCGTGGACGTCGACCAGGCCCTGTCCTACCCGAACGCCGCGAAATGCATCGTCACCAGTGCGGAGAAGCACCTCCAGCTGGCCACCGGGTCGGTCATCCAGCAGGTCGCGGCTGGTGACAAGCTCGTCGGCGACGTGCTGTTCAATGCGAAGACCGAGGGCATCGGTGTCTCACCGGGCCATGACCTCGCCTCGCTCATCACCCCGACGATTCAGACCGCGCTCGATACGGCCTTGGCCGGCATGGTCGCGGGCAGTCTCGTCACGTGTCCCGCCACCGGCTGCGGCGTCTACTCGAAGTAGGCTCGCACCACTCGTAACGGCTCGAGCGGGGCCGGCCGATCGTCGGCCGGCCCCGCTCATCGTCACCCTGTACCGAGGGGGTCGTGGCAGCCAATGACCGACCCGGTCGAACTCGTCCGAGCACCCGCCCTCGAGATGAGCGGCATCACCAAGCGGTACCCGGGCGTCGTCGCAAACGACCACATCGACCTAGAGGTCAGGCCGGGCGAGATCCACGCGCTCCTCGGCGAGAACGGCGCCGGCAAGACGACCCTGATGAACATCCTCTACGGGCTTGCCCGTCCAGATGAGGGGGTGATCCGCCTCGACGGTAAGCCGGTCCAGATCAGTGGTCCATCCGACGCGATCGCCCGCGGCATCAACATGGTCCACCAGCACTTCATGCTCGTGCCGGTGTTCACCGTCGCCGAGAACATCCTCCTCGGTGACGAGACGATGGCCAACCCGATCTTCCTTGACCGCAAGGAATCGAGCCGACGGATCCGCGAACTCGGCAGTCGCTTCGGGTTCGAGATCGACCCCGATGCCAAGGTGGGATCACTGTCCGTCGGGTGGCAGCAACGGGTCGAGATCCTCAAGGCGCTCTACCGCAATGCGCGCATCCTCGTCCTGGACGAACCGACCGCCGTGCTCACCCCGCAGGAGACCGAGGAGATCTTCGACGTCCTGCGCAAGCTCGCGGCACAGGGCCACAGCATCCTGTTCATCAGCCACAAGCTGTACGAAGTCCTCGAGATCGCCGACCGGATCACCATCATCCGGCGCGGCAAGGTCGTCGGCGAGCGGATCCCGGCCAAAACCGACGAGGCGGATCTCGCCGAGCTGATGGTCGGACGGGCCGTCGAGCTGACCGTCGAGCGCGGTGAGTCGCACCCCGCCGGATCCATCCTCAAGGTCACCGATCTCGATGTCACGGATGACCGCGGCAACGCGGCCGTCCGCGGGGTCGACCTGGAAGTCCGGGCAGGCGAGATCCTCGGGGTCGCCGGCGTGGCCGGCAACGGTCAGGATGAGCTCGTCGAGGCGATCATCGGGCTGCGCAAGGTCGCCGGTGGCCGGATCGAGTTGGCTGGCAAGGACGTGACCGCGAACACGCCGCGCACGATGAATGAGGCGGGTGTGGCATACGTGCCGGCCGACCGGCACCGATTCGGCCTGGTGCTGCCTTTCACGCTCGCCGACAACATGGTCCTGACCAGCTACTACCGCCCGCCCTTCGCGCATGGGGTCCTACGCGACTTCGCGGCCATCGACGAGGCCGCCTCCGCCGGCATCGCCAAGTACGACGTGCGCGCCCCCTCGCCGAACGTCCCCGCCGGCACGCTGTCCGGCGGCAACCAGCAGAAACTGGTCGTGGCCCGAGAGTTCGATCGTGACCTCAAGCTCCTGATCCTCGACCAGCCGACCCGTGGCCTGGACGTCGGGAGCATCGAATTCATCCATCGGCAGGCCATCCGGATGCGCAACGAGGGCACGGCCATCCTGCTCGTCTCGGCCGAGCTCGACGAGGTCCTCGAGATATCCGATCGCATCGCGATCATGTATCGAGGCGCGATCGTCGCGACGGTCGACGGCCGGACCGCGGACAAGAACGAGGTCGGTCTGCTGATGGCGACCGGCGGTGCCAGCCGGGAAGATGATGGACCCGCTGGCCCGACCGGTCCGGCGGGTGTGGCAGGGGCCACCAGGTGACGAGCTCGACGGCGCCCGCCGAGCGCAGCGTCCGCAGCCGGATCTGGCGCACGGCGGGTCTGCCGATCCTGTCGATCCTGCTGGGCCTCCTGGTCGGTGCCGTGGTGATCCTCGGCTCGGAGCTCCTCCTGCCGGATCACACCTTCGACTGGACGCTCCCGATCACGGCCTATCGGGCGCTGATCCAGGGATCCATCGGCAGTGTCAACAGCATCATCAACACCCTGGTCGAGACGGTCCCGCTCGTGCTGGCCGGGTTGTCGGTCGCCCTGGGTTTCAAGGCCGGGCTCTTCAATATCGGCGCCCAGGGCCAGTTCCTCATCGGCGCCCTCGGCGCGGTCACCGTAGGGGTGGCCATGGCCGGCCAGCCGCCCATCCTCGCGATCTCGGTGGCGACTCTCGCCGGGTTCCTCGCAGGGGCGGCCTGGGGCTTCATCCCCGGCATCCTCAAGGCGGTGTCCGGCGCTCACGAAGTCGTGACCACGATCATGCTCAACTACATCGCCATCTCCGTCCTTGCGTGGGCCGTGAGCGGGCCATTGAAAGTGCCGGGCTCGCCTTCGCCGATCACCCACGATGTCGGGAACGCGGCGCTCCCGATCCTCGTCGGCTCGACCGGCCACCTCGGCATCCTCATCGCCCTCGGGATGGTCGCGGCGGTCAGTTGGCTGCTGTTCCGTACCACGCTCGGGTTCGAGATCCGGACAGTCGGGGCGAATCCCGATGCGGCCCGGTACGCAGGCATGCGGCCCAAGCGCCTGATCGTGCTGACGATGTCGGCGTGCGGCGCGCTGGCTGGGCTGGCCGGGGCGTGCATCGTTCTCGGCGTCACCCACTCGATGACGAGTGCGTTCGGCACGACGGTCGGCTTCGACGCCATCGCCGTGGCCCTGCTGGCTCGGTCGAACCCGGTCGGGGTGATCTTTTCCGGGCTGCTGTTCGGCGCGATGCGGGCCGGCTCCGGGCTCATGCAGATCGAAGCCGGGATCCCGCCCGAGCTGATCGACGTGGTCCAGGCCATGATCCTGCTCTTCCTGGTCATCGGGCCGGTCCTCACCCGCGTCCTGCGGCTGCGCGGCGTGAGCGGGAACCTTGGCGCGACTGAGACCATCACGCGAACGTACGGCAAAGAGGCTGTCTCCTGATGGACCAGCTGATCACCGGCCTGTACGGCATCCCGGTCGTTGGGTTCGTGCTCCAGTTCGCCGGCTATCTCGTCGCCGTGCTGCCACAGAACGCGTCGATCATCCTCCAGTCGGCGGTCCCGATCGCGCTGGCGGCCCTGTGCGGCGTGATGTGCGAACGGTCCGGCGTCGTCAACATCGGGATCGAGGGGATGATGCTGACGGCCGCGTTCGTCGGTTGGATCGTCGGGGTCGTCCTTGCTCCGATCCTTCCGGCGGATCCGTCGCCGATCTTCGGGTTGACACCGGCACTCATCATCGCGTTCGTCTTCGCGGTGCTGTCGGCGGTCGCCGTGGCCCTGCTGCACGCCTGGTTGTCGATCTCCGTTCGGGCCGATCAGATCATCAGCGGGACGATCATCAACATCCTGGCGGCCGGGCTGACTGCGTACCTGTATACGATCGTGTCGCAGGGATCACCCGAGAGCGCGGGCTACTTCCCGCCGTTCGTGCCACCAAGCGCGATCACGAGCCTGCCGGTCATCGGCTGGATCATCGCGATGTTCTTCAACCAGGGGCCCATCGCGATGTCGCTGATCGTCATCGTCGTCGGGTTCCAGATCTGGCTGTTCCGGTCGCGCTGGGGACTCCGGTCGCGAGCGGTCGGCGAGCATCCGAAGGCGGCCGAGACGGTCGGCATCGACGTCATCCGGCTGCGCTACATGAACGTCTTGTACGGCGGCGTGCTGGCTGGCCTGGCGGGTGCGTACCTGACGATGGAGGCCAGCAATTCCTTCCAGGCCGGGATGACCGGCGGACGCGGATTCATCGGCCTTGCCGCGATGATCGTCGGCCGATGGACGCCCCTCGGCGCGTTCGGCGCCGCACTCCTGTTCTCGTCGTCCCAATCCCTGGGCCAGATCATCAAGTTCGCTCCCCCGAGCGGCGACGTCGGTACGACCCTGCTGTCGATCCCGGGCCAGTTCTACGACGCTCTGCCGTATCTCGTGACGATCATCGTGCTCGCGGGGTTCGTCGGGCGGAGCATCCCGCCGGCCGCCGACGGGCAGCCGTACGAGCGCGAGGCCGCGACCTGACGCGCGAGGAACGCGATCGAGCCGCTGCCTTCCTGGACCTCGAAGCCGGTCGCGGCCCCGTTCCGATCCTGGACGACGCGGGCATCGAGCGAGCGCTCCGGGCGACCCGACGGATCGCGGTCATCGGCGCCTCGTCAGACCGCGGCCGGCCCTCGCACGCGGTCTTCCGTTACCTCGTCCAGCAGGGCTTCGAGTGCGTGCCGATCAACCCCAACGAACGCGATGTGCTGGGCGTGCCGGCCTACGCGACCCTCGCCGAGGCGGTCGCCGAGACCGGCCGGTTCGAGATGGTCGATGTCTTCCGCCGCTCCGAGCTATGTGTCCCACACGCCGAGGAGGCCGTCGCGAGCGGGGCGCGGTCGTTCTGGCTCCAGCTGGGTGTCGTCAACTGGCAGGCGGCCCAGGTCGCCCACGACGGCGGGCTCGAGGTGGTGATGGATCGCTGCACGGCGATCGAGTGGCGGAGGATCGGCCGGGGGTAATGCCAAGTTGCCACCGCCGGGATGCATCTGGTTCATGCGATTCGCTTTGAGCGAACGTGGCCACCCCGGAGTCTGCACATGGCGCCTCGCTCCTAACGGATGAGGAATCCCAGGAACACCAGCACCACGCCTGCGATCGCGATGCCTGCCCCGATCTGCGCCTGTCGGCGGAGGATGGCCATCGCCACCGAGGCACCGGTCGTGCTGTCATCGCGGATCCCGCCGCGCCATGCCCCGTAGCGGGCGGCGTTGGCGTCCTGCTCCTTGAGGGCCTGGTAGCGCGCCCACGGCCGCCTGGCACGCGAGTAGCCGATGATCATCAGGGCAACCCCGCCAAGCCAGAGCAAGATGTTCAACGGCCCCACCCGTTCAGCCCTCCCTCGATCGTTCAGCTTCGAGTCGTTCGCGGACCGCGGTCTGGACGAGCGCGGCGTTCGCCTGTCCACGGGTGGCTTTCATGACCTGGCCAACGACGAAGCCGACGGCCTGGGCCTTGCCCGCCCGGTAGTCGGCGACGGCCGCCGGGTTGGCGGCGATGGCGGCGTCAACGGCTGCCGTGACCGAGGCGTCGTCCGAGAGCTGGCGAAAGCCGCGGGTGGCGATGATGGCCGCCGCGCCGTCCCCTCCCGCCACGTGCGCTTCGAGCACCTCGCGGCCCTGGGCGCGCGAGATCGAGCCCGAGCCGACGGCCTCGATGATGGCGCCGAGCTCCACCGGCGAGACGACCACCGGATCGCCGGCGGTCTTGCGGAGGCGGAGGTACTCCCCGGTCACCCAGTTCGCGACGGGCTTGGGCTCGAGGGCCGGGACGGCGGCCAGGGTCGCCTCGAACAGGGCGGTCGCATCCGGGTCGGCGACGAGGACCGATGCGTCGTAGGGCGTCAGTCCCATCACGTCGCGGTAGCGCGCCCGTCGGGCGCCCGGCAGCTCGGGCAGGGCGGCGCGGACCTCGGCCAGCCAGGCCGCTTCGAGGTGGAGCGGCGGCAGGTCAGGCTCGGGGAAGTAGCGATAGTCGTCCGAGGTCTCCTTGATCCGCATCCGATAGGTCTCGCCGCGCTCCTCCGACCAGCCACGGGTCTCCTGGAGGAGTGGCTCGCCGGCATCGATGGCCGCCGCCTGGCGCTCGATCTCGAAGCCGATGGCGCGTTCGACGGCCCGGAACGAGTTCATGTTCTTGACCTCGATCCGCGTCCCGAACGGCTCCGTCCCGCGTGGTCGGAGCGAGACGTTGGCCTCGACCCGCAGCTGGCCGCGTTCCATGTCCGCATCCGACGCGCCGATCGAGCGGAGCAGCAGCTGGAGCTCCTCGGCGTAGCGGCGGGCCTGCTCGGCCGTCCGGATGTCGGGCTCGGTGACGATCTCCATCAGCGGCGCGCCAGATCGGTTGAAGTCCACCAGGCTGACCTTCTTGCCGTCGGCGTCCGTGGCGTGGATGAGCTTGGCCGTGTCCTCTTCGAGGTGGGCCCGGGTGATCGCGACCGTGAAGGGACCATCCGAGGTCTCGAAGGTCAGCCGCCCGAGCGAGGCCAGCGGCAGGTCGTACTGGCTGATCTGGTAGCCCTTCGGCAGGTCGGGGTAGAAGTAGTTCTTGCGATCCCAGCGAGTCGCGGCCGGGGCGCTCGCCTCGATGGCCGCCCCCGTCGAGAGGACGTGCTCGACCGCCCGCCGGTTGATGACCGGGAGGGCACCCGGCAGACCCAGGCAGACCGGGCAGACGTGGGTGTTGGGCGGCGCGCCGTCGTACTCCGTCGAGCAGCTGCAGAACATCTTCGAGGCGGTCTTGAGCTGGCAGTGGACCTCCACGCCGATGACGACCTCGTACCGGTCGAGCGCGGTCGTGGTCATGCGCGGCAACGGAATGGGCGTCGTGGGTCCATCGCCGTAGTTTGGCATAGCGCATGGGCCCGGGCCGACGGCGTGGCGGCCGGCGACGGCCCGCCGGCACGGGCCGAGATGGCGGGTCGAACGGCGGACGCGATCAGGTCGAGCGGCCCCGGACGTCGGCCGCCACCAGCGATACCACCGCCAGATATGCGCGGCAGGATTGGTAGGCTTGGATCAGGGTCGATCCGACGGGTCAAGTTGCCCGCGCGACCGACCGCCGAGCGTGGATTCTGGGCAGCAAGGTCCCGACCCGAGCGTCGGAACCTGCCTACCAGTCCCTCCACGCATCTGTGTCACAACTCGCGGCGCTTGCCTGCCAGATATTCGCTCCACAGACAGGTGGCAGGATCCGGGCGGCGCCGCGCCGACAAGGGCCGGGAGGTCGTCGCGGGCCACGGCCAGACCGGCGGCCCGGGCCACGTTCCGCCGCTACGCCGCCGCCACGCCCCGCCGCTACGCCCCGAGGGCCGATTCGCTCCCTCGCCGCCACCCCGCCCGCCACCCATATGCCACGAACGAGCGTGAGAGCGCTCTCTTGACATACCCTGATACTCTCCATTTCACGCGTGAGAGCGCTCTCACAGTGGATGGAGAACCCTGTGGCCCAGCCCAGCGGTCGGACCGGTCGCACGAGCACTACCCTGGAAGAGGTCGCCCACCTCGCGGGGGTCTCACGAGCCACCGTTTCGCGCGTCGTCAACGGCTCGCCACGGGTCAGCCCTGACATCCGGGTCGACGTCCAGGCCGCCATCGAGCAGCTCGCCTACGTTCCCAACCGCGCGGCGCGCAGCCTGGTCACCCGGCGCAGCGACTCGATCGCGGTCGTCATCACCGAGCCGAGCGGCCGCCTCTTTTCGGATCCGTTCTTCCCGCGGCTCCTGCGTGGCATCAGCTCGGAGCTTGCGGCGCGCGAACGCCAACTCGTCCTGCTCATGCCCGACTCCCCCGCCGACGAAAGCCGGACGGCCGAGTACCTGACCGCCGGTCATGTCGATGGTGCGCTGCTGGTCAGCCTGCACGCCGACGATCCGCTACCCGGCCGCCTGGCCGCCGCCGGCATCCCGGTCGTGCTGGTGGGGCGGCCGCCCAAAGGCACGAAGGCGAGCTACGTCGACGTCGACAACCGCCAGGGCGCCCAGTCGGCGGTCGCCCATCTCCTGGCCGGCGGTCGTCGCGTGGTCGCCACGATCGCCGGGCCAAAGGACATGGCCGCCGGGACCGACCGAGTGGCCGGCTACCGCGATGCCCTGACCGAGGCCGGGATCACCCTCGACCCCAGCCTCGAGGCGCCGAGCGATTTCACCCAGCAGGGCGGCGCCGCCGCCATGGCCCGATTGCTCGCGGCCCGCCCGGACATCGATGCGGTCTTCGCCGCCTCCGACCTGATGGCCGCGGGCGCCCTGTCGACCCTCGCCTCGGCCGGCCGTCGCGTGCCCCAGGACGTGGCCGTCGTCGGGTTCGACGACTCACCGGTCGCCACCAGCACCACCCCGCAGCTGACCAGTGTGCGTCAGCCGATCGAGGCGATGGGTCACGAGGTGGCCCGCCTGCTTGTCGATGCCGTCGAGGCCGCCGATCCCGTGCCCCGGCGCGTGATCCTGGCCACGGACCTGGTACGGCGCGCATCGAGCGCCGGGAGGCCTTCGCCCTGAGCCGGCCGGCCACCGGCGGCGTCGAAGGGCCGCGAACGGCGCGACGCCCAGCCAATCAGTCCCCGAGAGGTGAGAGATCGCTCGATCTCAGCACGAGGAGGAGAAGGTACCGATGCAACAGTCCAGATCCGGCCCGCGCTCCCTGATCGCCCTGGCGGGCATCCTGGCCATCGTGGCCGCCGCCTGCGGTGGCACGACGGCAACGACCGCGCCAAGCGCCGCGGCCAGCACGCCACCGGCCGCCGAGGCCTCGGCAACGCCGCTGCCCGCCGTCACCCCCGTTCCGCTGCCGCCCGACCAGCCCGGCCCCAATGGCGGCGTGGTCGTGAGCTGGTTCGTCGGCCTCGGCGCCGGTGGTCAGCCGCAGCAGCTGCAGGCCGAGGCGGAATTCGTCAACGCCTTCAATGCCTCGCAGAAGGACGTCTACATCTCGCTGGCGATCTACAACAACAACGTCGCGGCGAACATCCTCAAGACGCAGATCGCGTCGGGCAACGCGCCGGACATCATCGGCCCGGTCGGCGTCGAGGGCCTGAACCTGTTCCGCGACCAGCTGCTCGACCTCGCGCCGCTCATCGCCAAGGCGAACTACAGCGTGCCGGGCGTCGACCCGAAGCTTGTCGACTTCTTCAAGCTTGGCGAGAACGGCGCGACTGTCGGTGTGCCTTTTGCGACCTACCCGTCATTCCTGTACTACAACAAGGACCTCTTTGATGAGGCCAAGTTGCCCCTCCCGCCGACCAAGGTCGGTGACCTCTACGATGGCAAGCCTTGGGACATGGACGCGGTCCGAACGCTGGCCATGAAGCTCACCGTCGACAAGGCCGGCAACGACGCTACCAACGCGAGCTTCGACCCGGCCAACGTCGTCCAGTGGGGCTTCGACATGCAGTACGCCGACAACAGTCCGCTCGCTGAGACGTCGCTGTTCGGGGCCAGCTCATTCCTCGCCGCCGACGGCAAGTCGGCCCAGATCCCCGAGCAGGTCTCGACCGGGGAGAAGTGGTACAACGACGGCGTCTGGAAGGATCACTTCATCCCCAGCGCGGCGCAGATCAACAGCGACCTGCTCGACAAGGGCAACGAGTTCGAGTCGGGCAACCTGGCCATGAACGAGTCGCACAGCTGGTTCACCTGCTGCGTGTACCCGGCGGCGCCAGCCAAGGCCAAGATCAAGCAGTTCGGCTTCGCCATCGCGCCGGCCTACAACGGCACGATCACGGCCAAGCTCCACGCCGACACCTTCAGCCTGCTCAAGACCACCAAGAACCCGGACGCCGCGTTCAAGGCGCTCACCGCGCTGGTCGCCTCATCCGAGCTGATCACCCTGTACGGCGGCTTCCCGGCGAATCCCGCCCAGCAGGACGCCTACTTCAAGGCCACCGAAGCGAACTTCCCGGGCGTCAAGCTCGATTGGACCGTGCCGCAGGCCATGCTGGCCTTCCCGGACGTCCCCAACCACCAGTCCTGGGTGCCGAATTACGCCAAGGCCAAGGCGGCCTGGCAGGCCTTCCAGAACAAGTACCGCGCGTCGGCCGGAGTCGATATCGACGCCGAGCTGGCCACCCTGAAGACGACCCTGCAGGGCATCTTCGACGAGGCGCCGGCGCCGTAGCCCAGGCTCCTCCAGCACCGGCTCCCTCGGGTACCCCCAGCCCGAGGGAGCCTCCCTCACCCCGGCCACCCACCACAGCCGATCCGAGGACATGACCCAGTCTCCCGAGGCCCTGGCCTCCACCAAGCCCCGCGTCGGCCGCCCACGGCTTCGGCTGACCCCCAACACGCGCGAGGCGGCCTGGGGGTTCGTGTTCATCGGCCCGTGGCTGATCGGGCTCGTCCTGTTCACGGCCGGTCCGATGATCGCCTCGCTGTTCCTCTCGTTCACCGACTTCGACCTCGTCCATCCGACGGAATGGAAGTTCATCGGGATCGAGAACTACATCCACATGGCCAGCGACCCGAACGTCGCGACCTCGGTCATCAACACCTTCAAGTTCGCCGCGATCGTGGTCCCGCTGACGATGGCGGCCAGCCTCGGGTTCGCGGTCCTGCTCAACAGCCAGCAGCTCTTCGGGCGGCACGTGCTGCGCACGCTCGTCTACATGCCCATCCAGATCCCGCTCGTGGCCAGCACGCTCGTGTGGATCGGCTTCCTAAACCCGCAGACGGGCTGGATGAACGCGATCCTCGCCTTCTTCGGGATTTCCGGGCCCGACTGGCTCAACAGCACGACCTGGATCTATCCGGCCCTGACGCTGATCGGCATGTGGGGGATCGGCAACTTCATGCTCATCAACATCGCGGGCCTCCAATCGGTCCCGACCGAGATGTACGAGGCGGCCAGGATCGATGGCGCCGGGCCATGGACGCTCTTCCGCCGAATCACGATCCCGCTCATGTCGCCGATCCTGCTGTACAACCTGGTCATCAGCCTGATCGTGACGTTCCAGTACTTCACCCAGGCCTACACGCTGACCAACGGCCGCGGTGACCCGGCGAACTCGACCCTGTTCATCAACCTCGAGCTCTTCCGCGAGGCGTTCACGTTCAACCGGATGGGCTACGGCGCGGCGATCGCCTGGCTGCTCTTTGCCCTCGTGCTGGTGCTTACGATCGTGCTGTTCGCGTTCGCGCGAAAGCGGGTCTACTACGCAGGAACGGATCGATGACGACCGTCGTCAAACCGCGGCAACGATCGTTCGCCGATCGCGGTCCGGTCGCCAAGAGCTATCGGCGGTATCTCGGCCGCGCCTCGCTGTTCATGTTCGCGATGATCCTCGTCAGCGCCTTCCTGTTGCCGCTCGGGTACATGGTCCTGACCGCCTTCCAGCAGCC
>JBBQVJ010000032.1:0-18763 GCA_038211705.1 Candidatus Limnocylindrales bacterium
ATACGAGGCGACCAGCGTTGCCCGGCGACGCCTGTTGCACCGTCGAACGGCGGAGGCGCTTCGGCTCGAGCTGGCCGGTGTCGGCCGCGACGACATCGCGCGGTACGCCCTCATCGGCACGCACGAGGCCCGAGCAGGACGCCCTGCCGAGGCTGCAGCGGCGTACGTGGCGGCGGCCGATCGTGCGGAGAGCGTCTATGCCAATCGTGAAGCGATCGAAAACCTCGAGACGGCGCTCGCTCTTGGCGCGCCCGATGCACCGGCGATCCACTTGAGGATCGGTGAGCTGCGGGCGCGCCTGGGCGAGTACCCGGCAGCCATCGCTTCACTGGAGACAGCGGCGGCACTCGCCGAGCCGGTCGACCTGCCGCCGATCGAGATCGCGATCGGTCGAGTCCAGAGGCGTCGCGGGGACGTGGCCGCCGCCGCGAGCCACCTCGCCTCGGCGCTTGCGGCGCCCGCGATCAGCGATCCGCTGCGGGCCCGGGCACTGGTCGAGCGGAGTCTGCTGGCGTTGCGAGCCGGCGATCTCGACTCGGCCGACCTCGCCGCGCGCGCGGCCGCCGACGCTGCGGTGCGGGCGGGCGACCGGCATGGCGCGGGTGTCGCGGAACGACTCGTCGGGCTCGTGGCACAAGCGCGTGGCGATGTGCCTGGGGCCCACCTGGCGCTGGAGCGAAGTCTGGATCTTGCCGCCGACGACCCAGATCCGACGGCATGGATCGCTGCATCCACGGCTTTGGCCCTGACCTTGGCCGCCGGCGGCATGGTCGACGAAGCGATCGGGCGCGCGACAGACGCAGCGGAGGCGTGCCAGCGCATCGGCGACCGGCACTTGGAGGCGGCCGTCGAGAATCACCTCGCCGATCTGCTCCACGAGGCGGGTCGCGAGGAGGCGTCGATGGAGCATCTCAAGCGGGCCGTGGCCCTCTTCGCCGAGATCGGAGAAGGAGCGCCCGAACCAGATCCCGGGATCTGGGCGCTCGCTGCCTGGTAGCCCTGTTGCCGACCCGCTCGGCGACCAAGGTCAGGTCGGGCGTTCGACCTTGTTGGCCGGGTCGTCGACGCCGGTGACCTGGATCGAGATGTCACCACCGCTGGTGCCAATCGATTCCCATGCCACCAGGTAGCCCTCGTCGGCGATCCACAGGTTGATCGAAGCCCCCGCCGGCTACCCGGTCACTGCGGACGTCGAGGAGTCGATGACGAGGTGGTGGGCGTTGACGCCGTTCTTCTGCTCCGTCCCCTTGTCGACCGAGCTCTGGGCCCACTCGGGCCCCGAGAACGCGCCGACCAGCAGGGTCGGATCGAACGCCATGAACATGCTGCTGGCGAGCTGCGACGGGACCGCCTTGAGGGCGCCTGAGCCCTCGGCGACCCAGGCATCACTGCCGATGACGACGATCCGGGTGCCACCGCTGATCGTGATGTCGCGCGACAGGACGGGCTTGGTCACGACGGTGCCCTTGTACTGCTCGACGCCGCCGACGCTGATCGCAACGCGGTAGGAGTCGACCTTGTCGAGGCCCTGTGTGAGCGCTCCGATGTCGAAGGATGGGATGGCGAACGGGAACGACGCCTCCGGCGATCCACCGGTCCCGGTGGCCGGGGAGGCGGCGACGACGGTCGAGGGAGCCGCGGACGAGGCGCCCGTGCCGCCCGTGGCCGGGACTCGGGAAGCCGTGTTCCCACCGCAGGCCGCGAGGACCACGGCGATCGGGAACAGGAGCGCGCCGGCGCGGCCGACGGTACGGATGGATGTCATGTGGAAGGGTCCCCCACTGCGCCGGACGGGATGCCGGCAGGCCCGATGATGCGACTGGCCACCGGTTGACGCAAGGGCCCTGGCCGACTCGCTCAGCCGCCGCCGCGATCGAACCAGATCCGCTCCCCGGTGAACCGCTGCGTGACGGGGTCCCACGGAAAGAGGATCAGGACCTCGAGCGAGACCGCCAGCCCAGACGGCGCCACCCCTGCCCACGGCCCGAGGTTGGTACCCGTCAACGTGGCCACCTCGAAGGCGCCCTGGGGGCCGATGACGATCTCGGATAGGGCAAAGGCGTTGTCCGGGAATGCCGCGAAGAGGTCTGTGTAGAACTGGCGCGCGCCCGCGTGGCCCTGCCAGCGCTGTCCGGTCGGGACGATCTCGTAGACGCAGTCGTCGGACAGCGTGGCGATCAGGCCGTCGATGTCGCGGGCGTCCTCGGCGATGGAGTGGCGGACCCACAGGCGCTTGATCCGCCGGAGCTCGGCGGGGTCGAATGGGAGGGCCAGCCGCCGGCGGATCGATGGGCGCTCGGTCATCGGTCGCTCATCGGTCGGTCACCGGCGCGTCATCGGTGGCTCACGTCGGCGGGCCCGACGCCAGGCGCGCGACGGCCTCGACCGTCCGGCCGACCTCGGCTGCGGTGTTGTAGTGCACGAGGCCGAGCCGCAGGACGCCGCCGGTCTCGGCCTTGCCCAGGCGCTCGATGAGTCCGGTCGCGTAGAAGTCGCCGTCCCAGGCAAAGATGCCGCGCCGGCCGAGGGCCTCGGCGGCGGCATGCGGGTGGATCCCCGCGATCGAGATCGCGACGGTCGGGACTCGCTGGGCGAACCTCGCAATATCGGTGATGCCGTGGATGGTGACGCCCCGGATCGCCGTGAGCCCGTCGATGAAGCGTGTCACGAGACCGCGCTCGTACTCGGCGATCGCGACCATCCCGGCGACCAGCTCGCTGCGGCGTTCGCTTCCTTGGGCCGCACCCGGCGCACCCGCGACGTCCCCGTAGTTCCGCCCGATGTCGCGCAAATAGTCGGTCGCCGCGAGGGTGCCCGCGATGCCCTCGTAGTTGGCGGTGCCGGTCTCGATCCGGTCGTGGGCGGGCCGCACCTTGTAGGCCGGAAGCTGCTCGAGGACCGCTGCCTTGCCATACAGCACGCCGAGATGCGGCCCGAACCACTTGTAGGCCGAGCAGGCCAGGAAGTCGGTGGCGAGGTCGCGCACGTCGATCGGGCCGTGCGGGGCGTAGGCGACGGCATCGACGTAGGTCAGCGCCCCGACCTCATGGGCGCGGGCCACGATCTCGCGGACCGGGTTGATCGTGCCGACCGCGTTGCTGGCATAGCCCACCGCGACGAGCTTCGTCCGCGGGCTGAGCTTGGATTCGAGGTCCTCTAGGTCGAGCGTCACGTCGGTCGGATCGATGTCGACGGTCTTGACCGTTACGCCCCGGTCGGCCGCCATCGCCCGCCAGGTCGAGACGTTGGCCTCGTGGTCGAGGGTCGTCACGACGATCTCGTCGCCCGGTTCGAGCGTCGCTCCGATCGACCGGCCGATGTGGAGGGTGAGGGTCGTCATGTTGGCGCCGAACTTGATCTCCTCAGGCGAGGCCGCGCCCAGGAAGTCGGCGACGGCGGCGTGGGCCTCCTCGGCCATCGCGTCGCTCCTGGCGCTCGTCTCGAATGCGCCGCCCGAGTTGGCGTTCATGTCGCGGTAGTAGCCGCTGACCGCGTCGATGACTCGCTGCGGCACCTGGGTCCCGCCCGGGCCGTCGAGGAAGATCGCCGGGCGGCCGTCATGCTGCCGGGCGAGGGCCGGGAACTCGGCACGAAGGGCATCGACATCGAAGGCGGGCATCGGGTCTCCGGGCGGGGCGTGGGTCGTCGAGCGTAGCGCAACGGTCCGGCCGGGCGTCGAATCCGGCCCGCGCCATGCAGGCTCCGGGCGCGCCGTAGACCGGCGGCCACCGTCGAACTAGGGGTTGCCCCCTCCGTAACTGGCCACGACCTCGCTCAGCCGGCGCTCCTTGATCGGCTCGATGACCATCTCGATATCCGTCTGGTCGAAATCGCCGCCCTTGAACAGCAGCGGCTCGCCCTGGTCTCGTGCGAGCGCATACGCCAAGCAGTCGCCGAGGTTCAGCCGGGCGGGGTGACCGCTACCTTTCCCGAATCGCTGATAGGCGGTCCGCGCGATGCGCGCCTGCGACTCCGTGACGGGCTCGATATGGATCCCCGACTGCGCCAGGAACGCATCCAGGGCGCTCGACGCGACCGGGTCGTGGGCGCCATCGACGACGGCGGCAAGCTCGACATATGTCGCCGCCGAGATCCGCAGGACCGATGACGCGCTCATCAATCGCGCGAAGGCCATGGACTCAGGCTCACTTCGAAGCATCGCGACGACGACTGAGGTGTCGATGATCACTTGGGCAGACCCCTCTCGTCGTAGAGCACCTCGTCGAAGTCCTGATCGAGGTAGCCCGACGGCATCCGGCGTCCGATCTCGGCGGCGAGCGCGAGCATGCGATCCATCTGCGCGTCGCCGCCGCCGGCGCGTTCCACACGGAGCCGCTCGAGCTGCTGGCGAACGGCCTCAGTGACCGCGGCCGTCATCGATTGCCCGGTCTCGTCAGCCAACTCCTTGACCAGGCGGTATGTCTCCGCGTTCTTGATATTCAGACTCATGGTAGAACTCTACCATCTCAGTGGTAGACAGGAATACCAACAGATCGAGGCCCGGCCAGCGCGGCTCCTCCTCGTCGACCGTGCGCCCACGGACCAGCGCCCACGGACCAGCGCCCACGGACCAGCGCGCCTGTCAGGCGCACATTCAGGACATTCATGCAGGGACCCGAGTCGAAAACGACGATTCATGTCGTTTCTGCGACTCGGCCACGCTCAGTTGTCGGGATCCTGCGCCTAGGAGGCGCATTGGAGGCGGAAAATGCGCCGGGAAGGCCAGCCGGGCCGCCTCAGCCGTTAGTGCTCCGTGCCGCCGGTGAACGTCCAGCCATCGATCCGGACGGCCGGCGTCACCACGCCGCCAAGGAAGCCCTTGAGCGTCTTGCGCTCGCGGCTGACGGCCACGGTCCCGGCCAGTGCGGTCAGGTAGCTCTGCGTGTAGCGCAGGTTCTTGACTGGCCCGACGATCTTGCCGTCCTCGACCAGGAACGTCCCGTCGCGGGTCATCCCGGTGACGATCGCGAGCTTGGGGTGGACCGGGTTCGTGTAGTGGAACCGGGTCACGAGCAACCCGCGATCGAGGCCGCCGATGAGCTCCTGGCGCGACGTCGTCCCGGCCGCCATGATCATGTTGACCGGGAACGGGCCCCAGGGGTTGGGGGCCGGCAACCCATGACCGGTGGAGGCCGCGCCGTCCCGCGCCGCGGTCTGCGCGTCGTACACCACGCCCCGACAGAGGCCGCCGTCGACGAGCTCGACGCGCTGCTTGGCGACGCCCTCGTAGTCGAAGGCCATCGGCAACCCGGCCGGGTCGTAGCCATCGTCGACGATCGACACGAGCTCGCTGCCGATCCGCTTGCCGGGCTCGAAGAAGCTGCGCTCCTCCTGGACGGCGAGCGCCGAGAACCCGAGGTAGCCGAGCATGTCGAGCAGGTCGACGACGGCGTATTCCTCGAGGACGACGGGATAGTCGCCGGGTTCGATCGAGATGGCGTCGGCGGTCGCGCGCGCCTTGCCGGCGGCCTCGCGGCCCAGCGCGGCGGCATCGACGGTCGAAGCGTCCACCGCGGCGGCCTCCGCGTACCCGCTGCCGCCGCCCGGCCCCATCGAGACCGTGATGAGCTGCGAGGTCGTCCGCGTCCCCGCGGCGCGCGCACCGGCCGAGTTGGCGACCGCCGTCGATTCGAGACCGGTCGCGAACGAGCCGTAGGCCGTCACCCCGGCGTCGTCGGCCGCGCCGATGACGGCCCGGGCGGCCTCGGCCCGGAACTCGGGGCTGGCCTCGGCGGTCGCCCGGCTGTAGGCGGCGGGCAGGTCGCGGACCTCGGTCCGCCCCGGTAGGCCGCCCCAATCGTCGAGCTCCTCGACGACCCGGGCGATGCCGACGGCCCGTTCGGCGAGCCGGCGGAGCCCTTCCTCATCGGTCCGGCCGGACGACGCGACTCCGACGCGCTTGCCGACGACCACCCGCAGGTTGACCACGATGTTGGTCTCGGCCACGTTCTGGTGGATCTCGCTGTTGGCGAAGCGGGTCAGGGCGGAGTCCTCGGCCATGACCAGCGCCTCGGCCTCGGTCACGCCCTCGCCCATCGCCCGGGCCAGGACCGCCTCGGCGAGGGTCAGCGCGTCACGCGCCCGGTCGTCGTTCATTGGCCGCTCCGGGCGCCTGCGGCTACCACTTGCCGACACCCACCTGGACGTCGCGGAACCGGGCGCCCGGGACGGCGTGGCCGACATGGCCGGTCTGGCCCGGCTCGCCCTTGCCGCAGTTCGGCGTGCCGAGCATGACGTAGCTCGACTCGTCGCCGACCGCGTCGCACGAGCGCCAGAACTCGTAGGTGATCCCGGTGTAGGTCGGGTTCTTGAACAGCCGGCCCTTCACCCCACCCTTGATCTCGTAGGCGACCTCAGTCGCGAACTGGAAGTTGAGCCGCCGGTCGTCGATCGACCAGGAGCGGTTCGAGGCGAGGTACAGCCCGTCGTCCGTGTCCGCCACGATCTGATCGAGGCTCATGCCGGGCCTTGGCAGCAGGTTGATGTTGGTCATCCGGATGAGGGGGATCCGGTTCCAGCCGTCGGCCCGCATCGCGCCGCCGCTCTGGCGCCCGATCCGCGGTGCCGTCTCGCGCGACGAGAGATAGCCGACGAAGATCCCGTCCTTGACCAGCGGCACCGCCTGCGCGGCGACGCCCTCGTCGTCCCAGCCGAAGGTGCCCATCCCGCCGGGCGCCGTCGCGTCGGCGACGATGTCGATGAGATCCGAGCCGTAGCGGAAGCCCTCGTCGAGCTTGTCCGTCGTCAGGAAGCTGGTCCCGGCGTACGACGCCTCGGTCCCGAAGACGCGATCGAGCTCGGTCGGATGCCCGCACGATTCGTGGACCTGGAGATAGAGCTGGCTCGGGTCGAGGATGATCGTGAACCGGCCGGACGGGCACTGCGGCGCACTGAGCAGCTCGACGGCCTCCTCGGCCAGCGGTTCGGCGCGGTCGGCCAGTCCGAGCCGGCGGATGATCTCGTAGCCGCCACCGCCCCAGCCACCACCCGAGTCCGGGTAGCTGCGACGCTGGTGCTCGTCGCCGTCGACCGCGTTGGCCTCGATCCCCGAGCCGACGTGGGTGATGACCTGTTCGGTCAGGCTGCCGTCGGTGGCCGCGAAGGTCTTCCACTCACGCTGGGCGGCGTAGCTCGATTCGGTGAACGCGATGCCCTTGACCCGGGCCGCCGCCTGGTCGGCCGCCAGCAGGTCGCCGATCTTGGTTTCCAGCGGGACGTTGAACGGGTCCTCCTCGAGCGGTGTCTCGTAGTGGCCGTGGGCCGGCGGCCGGTCGTCGAGTCGCGTCGGCTCGCGGAGGGCCGTGGCGCTGGCCCGGGCGATGCGTACGGCCTCGGCCGCGACACGGTCCGCCTCGGCGGTCGTCATGACGTGCGACGCGGCGAACCCCCACGCCCCATCGACCAGGACCCGAACCCCGAACCCCTCGCTCTCGCCGGAGGCGACGCCCTCGACCCGGCCGCTCTTGATCGAGATGCTCTCCTCGAGCCGGCGGACCGTCCGGACGTCGGCATACGCGGCACCGCGAACGGCGGCGGTATCGAGCGCTCGGTCGGTCAGGTCTGCCATGCGGCGGGGAGCGTAGCAGAGGGTCGTCGCCTGGACATCTGGGCACTCGCCCTATCCGCGAGGCTCAGAACGTCGTGTTCCCGGCGACGGCCTGGACGGTCAGGTAGAGGCCGAGACCGAACACGAGGAACGACGCGACGAGTGGCACGTAGCCGCTCGCCCGACCCAGCGTCGACGCCCCGTCGACCCGGTCGAGACGACCGCGGGCGAGGACCAGGGCGAGCCCGATGCCGCCCATGACCAGGGCCATCCCGAGACCGAACGCGACCACCAGCACGAAGCCGAAGGCCGGCCGGCCGGCCGCGATCGAACCAAGCAGGATCAGGAGCGCGCTGGTCGACGGGATCAGGCCACCGGCGAGCCCGAGGACGAACAGGCTGCGCCACGAGATCGTGGTCCCGACCGGCGGCAGGTGGCTGTGGCTGGCGCCGCCGTGGCTGTGTTCGCCGGGTACGGCCGTGTCGTGGTCATGCCCGTGGTCGTGGTCATGCCCGTGCTCGTGAGCCCGTGCATGCGCCGCCTCGCTCGCCCGGGCGCGCCAGCGCCGCCGGCCTTCGCTGAGCAGCATCCAGCCACCGATCAGTACGATCGAGATGGCCGCCACGAACGGCATCGATTTGACGATGACATCCGGCGGCAGGAACCCTTCGGCGCCGACGACCAACGCCGCCAGCACCAGGATCCCGAGCGTGTGCGAGAGCGTCACCGACAGCCCCAGACCCGCGGCGTGGAGGGGTGTGCCACGGGTGCCCACGAGGTAGGCCGCCATCAGCGTCTTGCCGTGGCCCGGCGTCAGCGCGTGGCCGGCACCCAACGCGGCTGCGGTCAGGATCGAGACGAGCAACACGATCGGCGACAGGTCGGCCGACCGGAAGATCGATGGCAGATCGCCGCTCGTCACCCCGCCCGGCACCGACGCGGCGGCTGATCCGGGTGCCGGGACTGGTGCCGCAGCCACCGGGACCACGGGCGCGGCGGTGGCATCGGTCTCCGGCGGAGGGGTGGCGCCGGCGACCCGGCCTGCGCCGGGGAAGTCCGACGCGTCGGGGATGTCGAAGGGGGCGAGGGTCGGCCCGCCGAGTGTCGCGACCATCGAGACCCGCGTATCGGCGAGTGCCTGGGTCAACAGCTTGGTCGGATAGCTGGTCAGTCGGGCCGAGGTGCCGGTAGTCCGGAGCGCGCCGTCACTCCCCGCGAGGCGCACCCCGGAGCCCTCGACCACGATCTCTCGCCAGCCGAGCCGGTCGGGGAACGACGTGTCGGCGAACGTGACGCCGGTACCGGCTGACGGTGGCGCGCCGGTCGCCACCCCGAAGCCGCAGACCATCCGCATCGTCGAGAGCCCGCCGACACCCTGCGGGAACGTCAGCCCGGCCTCGGTCAGGACGAGCGACTGTCGGACGCCATCGATCCCGAGGGCCAGCGATGGCTCGAGCCCCGTGCAGGCCGTCACGCGCCCGGCGTCGGTCTCCGCATCGGAGACCTCGCCGTCGGCGTCAGTGTCGAAGTCGAGGCGGGCCTGGAAGGTCGGGATCTCAGCTTGATCGATGACCACATCGAGCAGCACCCGGTCGGCTTCGACACGGACCCCGGCGTAGTGGTTGATCGTGAAGTTGCCGAGCGGGTGGGCGGCCGCGATGGCCGGCACGAGCAGGACGGCGGCCAGCGCGAGGAAGCCCGCCAGCCCGCGTCGACGGCGCGTCAGGCCGGTCATGCTCGGTCAGGCGAGGTGCGAGGCAGAAGGATCGTCATCAAGGTCGCGTCCCAGGTCATCCGGCCTATCTTCGGCGATGGTTGCCGGATCCGCCCGATGTGGCAAATCCGATGTGCAGCTGAGATACGCGTGGCATGTCATTCCGGATGAAGTTGGCAAGAGGCACCGGAACCTCGGCTACACTCGGCACGTGTCACGACCCGGGGCGCCGGCCGGCGGCTGGTTCATCACGATCGAGGGGCCGGAGGGCGCCGGCAAGACCACCCAGGCGGCCGCCCTCGCGACGTATCTCGATGCGTCGGGACTCGATGTCCACGTGACCCGCGAGCCCGGCGGCACGTGGCTCGGCGAACGGATCCGCGACGTGCTCCTCGCGTGCACCGACTCCGCCGCTCCCACCGATCCGCTGACCGATGCATTCCTGTTCAACGCGGCCCGCCGCCAGCTGGTCACCGAGGTCATCCGCCCGGCGCTCGACGCAGGCCGGACGGTCCTCTGCGCCCGATTCGCAGACTCGACGCTGGCCTACCAAGGCTATGGGGCCGGGATCGACCTCGATCAGCTCCGGAATCTCGCGACGATGGCGACGGACGGACTGACGCCCGACCTGACGATCCTCCTGGACTTGCCGGTGGAGGACGGGCTCGGGCGCAAGGCACCGGACGCTGTGACCCGCTTCGAGGCCGAGTTCGACCTCGCCTTCCACGGTCGTGTCCGCGACGGGTTCCGCGCGCTGGCGGCAGCCGAGCCGGAGCGATTCGCGGTCATCGACGCGAGCCTTCCGGTCGATTCGGTCGCCGCCGACGCCGCCGCTGCTGTCGACCGGCTGGTGCGTGCCGGTGAACCGAAACCTGCCGCGATGCGCACACTCGGATGACACAGGCGGACCAGCCGCTCCGGCTTCGCGTCACGTCCCCCGCGGACGAGGCCGACCGGGCCGTGCTCGTGCGCCTGGCCGATGGGGAGCTCGATGCTCTCGAGGACCTGTATGACCGCTACAAGACCATGGCCTACTCGATCGCCTACCGCATCACGAATGACACGACCCTCGCCGAGGACTGCGTCCAGGACGCGTTCCTGGGCGCGTGGCGCAATGCCGGCCGCTACATCGAGGGTCGTGGCAGTGTGAAGACGTGGCTGCTGGCCATCGTCCACCACCGGGCGATCGATGCCGTGCGTCGCCGCCGTCCGACCACAGAGCTGCCCGACGTCGAGCTGCCGCCGCCGGCCGCGCTGACCCGGCCCGACGTGTGGGCGGAGGTCGCGGCCGGGCTGGATGCCGAGCTGGTCCAGGCCGCGCTGGCCGATCTATCCGAGGTCCAGCGCGAGGCGATCGAGCTCGCTTACTTCTCGGGTCTGACCCAGCAGGAGATCGCCGAACGTACGGCGACGCCGCTGGGGACCGTCAAGAGCCGGATGCGGCTCGGGCTGCTGGCCATGCGCCGGCGGCTGGATGCGGGGCCGACGTGAGCGAGCGCGACGACCTGGGCGGTCTGACCTGCGAGGAGGTCCGCGAGTTCGCGGGCGCGTTCGTGCTTGGCGCGCTCGAGCCCGCCGAGGAGGCCGCCGTGCGTGCCCACCTGGCCGGCTGCGACGATCCCCACGCTGAGATCGCCGAGTTGGGCGGCGTGCTGCCGGTCCTGGCCGAGGGCGTGCCCGTCGTCGAGCCGCCGGCCGCGTTGAGGGGCCGGATCATGGCGGCCGCCGCGGCCGAGCTCGAGGAGCGCAACGCTGCAGCGGCAAGCGTCACGGCCAGCGCGGCCGATGCCGGCACGGCGAGGTCGGCCGTTGCGCCCGTTGCAGCCACGACGGCCACCCGAGCCGACGCGGCCCCCGCCACCCCGCCCCTCGCATTCCCGACGGCCACCGAGCGCGACGCCCGACGATCCCGCGCGTTCGCCGGGACCTGGCTCCTGCGCCTCGCCGCCGTCCTGGCGATCGTTGCCCTGGGCGGCTGGAACCTGGTGCTCAGGAACGACCTCCAGGCCGCCCAGTCCTATGAGCAAAGCGTGGCGGCCGTCCTGGACGTTGCGGCCCAACCCGGCTCGACCACCGCGATCCTCACCCCGACCGAGGGGTCGGGCGCCGGCCTGGCCGCCATCAGCGCGACCGGCGACGTCACGCTGGCGATGCAGGACCTCATCCCGACGACCGGGGGGACCGTCTACACCGCCTGGGCGATCGCGGGCGACGCTGCGCCGATCTCGCTCGGCGACTTCAAGGTCAGCACGAACGGGATCGCAACGTTCCAGGGCACCGGCGCCCCATCCCAGGCCGGCCTCGTCCTGGCCATCACGCAGGAGCCGAACCCCGGCAACCAGGCGCCCAAGGGACCGATCGTCTCCAAAGGCGTGGCCACGGCCGCCACCTAGCCGACCTCGACAGCCCCGCGACCGCCGTATGCAGCTCGGTCATGGGATTCCAGACGTGCACGCTCGTTGATATCGCGGTTTCGACAGATTCGCGATATGTCACGCTTGGTGGACGCGAATCGTATGACCCATCTGCATTTCGGCCTTCGGGCAACCGTTCCTATCTGACCCGATCGGGGATGGCGACGCCACAAGCGACGGGCTAGTCTCGCGCCATGATTCGGAACCAACGGCCGTGAGACCGTTCGTGGTCGCGCTTCTCGCGTGGACAGCGATCGTGATCGCCCTGCTGTTCTTCTACCCGACCGGGTATCACGCCGTCGGCTGCTTCCAACCGGTCGGGCCCGGTCCGCGGCTGGAATGCGTGTCGGTTGTGATCAGCCACGTCTGGTGGGAGCACGAGACGCTGCCGCTCCTCATCTGGCTCGCCGCGGGGTATGTCGGCATCGTCGGGGTGCGGCTCGCGGGCGAGCGGCACCCCGCCACTAGACCTCCGGTTCGACTCCCGATGCCACCGCTCCACGACCTTCGGCCCGCGCCCGGGCGAGACCGTCGGTGGCCGCGGCGATCAACCCTGCCGCATCGGCGCCATCAGCCGGGAAGCGGGCCACGCCGGCCGAGACCGTGATCTGCCGGCCGGCCACCGCCGGCAGGGCCGCGATGCCGTCGAGGATCCGGTGGGCGACCATCGCCCCGGCCGAGCCGGGTGCCACCAGCACGAACTCGTCGCCACCGATCCGGCCGACCGTGTCGACCAGCCGGACCGATTCGGCCAGCACCGCCGCAACGCGCCGAAGGACGTCGTCGCCGGCCTCGTGACCGCTTTCCAGGTTCGTGGCCCGAAAGTCGTCGACGTCGAACATCGCGAACGACACCTCGCTGCCCTGGCGAGCGGCGCGGGCCAGCTCCAGTTCGAGGACGCGGCCGATCGTTCGCTCATTGGCGAGACCGGTCAGGGGATCGGTGTGGGCCATCCGCTCGAACCATTCCGAGCGCTCGGCGGCGGTCGACGCGAGCCGCGTCCGATCGACCGCGATCGCCGCCAGCGACGCGAGCGCGGTCAGCGTCTCGCGCTCGGCGCCATCGAGCTCGCGTGGCGCGGACCATCCGAGCCCGATCGACCCGAGCACCGTCTCGACGCCACCGGTCATGACCAGCAGGGGTAGGTACGCCCCGACGAAGGTCGAGCCGTCGGCCATCGCCGCCTCGCGATCGAAGGTCGCGGAACGGGTGGTCGCCGCGACCGTGAACGGGTGGGCCGGATCATCGACCACGGCGACCAGCTGGGCGACGGCCGCCTCGTCCATCCCGGTCGACGCAACGAGCTGCATGCCCGGTCGGTCGGGGTCCGAGACGAAGATGGCGCCCATGATGGGACGCAGACTGGCGACCGCGGCAGCGAGCACGCCATCGAGCATCGCCTCCAGGTCGCCGGCGTCGGCGATCGCCTCGATGGCGGGCGCGAGCGACGCGCGGGGATCGCTGGTCTGTCCGTCGGTCGGCACAAGTGACTCCTGCACGCGTTCGGTAAGTCGGAGGCGGCATCGTACACCCCGCCAGAGGCGGCTCGGCCGCTGGACCGTTGACCACGGTCACATGCGCCGCCGATACTCCGCGGGTGAAGCTCGTCGTCGCCATCGTCCACAACGAGGACGCCGGGGCCCTCGTCAGCGCCCTGCTCGACAAGGAGTTCCGCGCCACCCGACTCCAGAGCTCCGGCGGATTCCTCAAGCAGTCGAACGCGACGATCATCCTCGGGGTGGAGGATGCCGACGTCGAAGAGGTGATGGGCATCGTCCGGACCAACTGCACGTCGCGGACGCAGGTCGTCAACCCGATGCCGCCGATCATGGAACCGGGCGAGTTCTTCATGCCCTACCCGCTCGAGGTCGAGGTCGGCGGCGCCACCGTCTTCGTTCTGCCCGTCGAACGGTTCGAGCGACTTTGACCCTCGTGGCCACCTGGATCGGCGCCTTGGCGAGCGGGGCGCCGGACATCGTGGCGGCCTGGCGGGGGATCGAGGCGGGCGAGTTCATCAGCGTCCGGCGCGAGGTCCGGCGCCGGTCCGGTCCGGGCACCGCCGAGGGTCTCGCCACTCAGCTCGCCGCCCTGGCCGAGGCGCTGACGGCTTTCGTCGAGACGGCCCCGGACGCGATGCTCCGCCTGCCCGGCGGCGAAGCGGACTGGAATGTCGCCCAGGCGATCGGTCACGATTGCGAGGCGCGAGCCGGGCTGTGCCTGGCCGCCGGGCTGGCCGCTGCCGGTCGCTGGCCGCCCGATGCCCCGACCGTCGTGCCCGGCATCCCGGGCTCACCCGACACGGATCGAGCCACGCTGCTGCGCAAGATCGCCCAGAGCCAGCGCCTCATCGAGCGCTCGGCGCGGACGGTGGCCGGTCACGAGACGGATCCTTGTCTCCTCGAGCATCCGCTCGTCGGGCGCCTTCGATGCGGGGAATGGCTACTCTTCGCAGGTGTCCACGACCTGATGCACCTCGAGCAGCTCCATGGCCTTGCTGAATGTGCCGGCCGGGAAGGATCACCCGCATGAGCCCGTTCCGCCCCGACCTCGTCGACTGCTGGATGTTCCGCGTCGCCATGACCGCCCGCGGGGTCGAGCGGCCGGAGATCCTGCTCATCCGCCGATCACCCGGGCGGATCCTGCCGGGACTCTGGCAGTGCGTCTCGGGCACGCTCGAGCCGGACGAGCGGGTGACCGCCGGGGCGCTGCGCGAGCTGGCCGAGGAGACCGGCTTCGGCCCGGGCGAGATCGAGGCGTTCTACGACCTCGACCTCGTCAACCAGTTCCACGAGCCGTCCTACGACGCGATCGTGACCGCGGCGGTCTTTGCCGTCCGGCTGCGACCCGACGCCGAGCCGAAGCTCTCGAACGAGCACGACGACGCCCACTGGCACGATCTCGACGAGGCGCACCAGCAGGTGATCTGGCCGGGGTACCGGACGGCCATCGAGCGCATCCGCGATGACCTGTCCGATTCCGAACGCGCCGGCTGGTTCGAGCTGACGCTGGCCGGCGAGCGCGCCGATGCGTACCTCGGGCAGCCCAAGCTGACGCGCTGGTAGACTCGGAGTGAGCCTCAGGTCCACCGTGAGGCGCCAGCGGAGGGCCACGTGATCGAGCGAACCGGGATGGCCTCCACCGAGGCGTCGGGCCCCGCCCAGCGACGTGTCTTCCACTCCAAGGTCGACACGATCCGCCCGACCTACGGCTTCGAGGACGTCTCGCTCGCCCCCGGCACAGACACCATCGAGCCGGCCGATGTCGACCTCGCCCAGGTCTTCTGTGGCCTCGACCTCGCCATCCCGATCCTCGCCTCTGCGATGGACGCGGTCGTCGACGCGCGGATGGCGGGCGCGCTGGCCCGGATCGGCGGTCTGGCGATCCTCAACCTCGAGGGCGTCCAGACCCGCTACGACGAGCCCGACCCCATTCTCGAACGACTGGCGACCGCGGCCGACGCCGACGCCGACGTCCAGGACCTCCTCGCCGAGGTCTACCAGCAGCCGATCCGCGAGGAGTTGATCGCGCGTCGGCTGGAGGAGATCCACGCGGCGGGTTCCAAGGCGGCCGTGGCGGCCACCCCGGGCGCGGCTCGTCGGTTCGGTCCGTTCAGCGCCGAGCACGGCGCCGACCTGTTCCTCGTCCAGAGCCAGGTCTCGTCGGCCCGCCACCTCGCCATCGACTATGACCCACTGTCGCTGGCCGACTTCACCCGCTACATGCCCATCCCCGTGGCCGTCGGCAACACGACCAACGCCGAGGCCGCCTTCGCCCTGATGGAGCAGGGCGCCGCGGCGGTCTTCGTCGGGGTCGGCCCGGGTGCCGCCTGCACGACCCGCGAGGTCCTCGGGATCGGCGTCCCGCAGGTCACCGCGATCAGCGATGTGGCCGCCGCCCGTGACGCCTACCACGCCGAGACCGGCCGCTACGTGCCGGTCGTCGCCGACGGCGGGATGCGCCGCGGTGGCGAGCTTGCCAAGGCGATCGCGGCCGGCGCCGACGTCCTGATGGTCGGCTCGCCGCTGGCCCGCGCCGAGGAGGCGCCCGGCCGGGGCACGAACTGGGGGATGGCCGCCCCGTCGCCAACGCTGCCGCGCGGGACGCGGATCAAGGTCGGCACGGTCGGCACGGTGGAGCGGATCCTGCTCGGACCGGCCCATGTGACCGACGGCTCGGAAAACCTGGTCGGCGCGCTGCGCCAGTCGATGGCGGCGCTCGGGGCCCGGACGATCCGCGACATGCAGCGGGTCGAGATGATCTACGCCCCCTCGACCCAGACCGAGGGCAAGTCGTGGCAGCGCGGCCGATGAACGTCCGCCGGGTGGCCACGGCCGCCGCCATCGGGGCACTCCTCACCGTGGTCGCGGCCTGCTCGACGAGCCCGACGACCGACGCGGGCTGGACGCTCGGACCATCGTTCTCGAGCTCGCCATCGGACGCGGCCTCTCCGGCGGCGTCGGCCCAGCCCTCGGCGGCTGCGACACCGTCTGCCACGCCGGTGCCGTCGGTCAGGGCCTCGGGGTCTCCGCAAGCCTCGGCCGCGCCTTCCGGCTCGGGCTCTTCGGCAACGCCATTGCCCGGCACCTCGGGATCCCCGGGGCCATCCTGAAGGCTGTGGGTCTGACCCCAACCGACGGGAGCGTGATGGAGGACGAGCTGGTCGCCTCCGGGCGCTTCGTTCGGATCGAGGCTCGAGGCGCGAGCTCCGGTCTCACCCGCGCGGTGACGGTCGGGTTTGTCGACGACGAGACGCAGCCAGGCTCGCTCCTGATCGCCGCCAACTCGCCGGGAACTGCCTGGGCGCGGAACCTGCTCGAAGAGCCGTCCTGCCACGTCCGGGTCGGCGATCGGTCCTTCGACGCCCTGGCCGAGCCGCTCGAGCCGGCCGACCACGCCCGGGCGGTCCGCGGCCTCATCCTCCGCTACGGGACCCCGGCCGAGGGCCTTGGCCGCGGACCGTCGTTCCGGCTCCGACCGGTCGGGGAGGGAACGGCATGACCGTCTCGGTCGAGATCGAGACGCGGATCGCCCGGTCGCCGGCCGATGTCTTCGCCGCCCTCCGCGACGTGGAGCGCTACCCGGACTGGCTGATCGCCTCGGGGATCGTCAAGGTCGAGCGGCTCGACCCGGGGCCGCTGGCTGCCGGTTCGCAGCTGCGCATCTCGCAGACCGTCGCCGGCCGATCGACGACACTCGACGGCAGCGTCACGGAGCTGGTCGAGGACCGGTCGTTCGGGCTGCGCGGCAAGGACAAGGATGGCGTCCAGATCGAGATCGATGCGGCTCTGGCCCCCGACGGTGACGCCACTCGATTGCGTTGGTCGCTCAAGCTCAAGCTGCCGTTGCGCTTCCGGATGTTCGAATCGATGGTCTCGCCGCAGGCCAAGCGCGCGGCCGCCCTCGACCTCGAGGCGTTGAAGCGCCGGTTGGAGCCGGCCGCCCGCGGCTGACCGTCCGGGGCCCGTGGTGGACCCGCTGTCTGCCGTGCTCCGGCCGCTTGACCGGCGGCTATCCTCGGTCCGTGACCACGGACCGCATCAGCCTCTACGACCGAGCCGGCGGGACGCCCTTCTTCGAGGCGCTCGTCGGCTCGTTCTATGCCGGGGTCGCGGTCGATCCCGAGCTCCGGCCGATCTATCCCGAATCGGATCTGGCCGCGGCCCAGCACCGGCTGACGCTGTTCCTCATCCAGTACTGGGGCGGCCCGACCACCTACGACGACGAACGAGGGCATCCGCGGCTTCGGATGCGGCACATGCCGTTCGCCATCGGCCCGGCCGAGCGCGACCGCTGGCTGGTCCACATGCGGGCGGCGATCGCCGAGACGGCCCCACCGCCGGACGTGGCCGCGGAGCTGGAACGCTATTTCGCGATGGCCGCCGACGCGATGCGCAACCGCGAGTGACGTCCGCCGCGGCGGCGGGGGCTCAAGACTTTGGCGCCGCGACCTTCGGGTAGGCGGGCGTCGGCAGGATCGTGAACACGTCGAACGGCCAGTAGCGGAGCCATGCACGTCCCACGACAGCCGTGGCGGGAACCGAGCCAAAGACGCGCGAATCCACCGAGTTCGCACGATGGTCGCCCATCAGGAACAGGTCGCCATCGGGAACGGTCTCGGCGAACTCGTCAGGGTCCGCGTCGGTGGCGTCGGGCGGATCGCCCTCGGTCGATGCATACGGGTACGACTCGTCGAGGGCAGTGCCGTTGATCCAGACCAGCCCGTCATGGATCTGGACGCTGTCACCGGCGAGGCCGACGACTCGCTTGATGAACGGCGTCTTGGTCGACCGACCGAAGCCGTCGGGTGGCTCGAAGACGACGACGTCTCCGCGCTTGTACGGATCGAACCGTGGCGTCAGCTTGTCGACGAGGACGAACTGCCCGGGTTCGAGGAACCGCTCCATCGACCCTCCCTCGACCTGGAACGGCTGGGCCACGAACGTCTGGATGATGAAGAAGATGATGAGCGTGAGGGCCAGCATCTCGATGATCTCGAGCAGGTGGCGGAGCGCGGGACGGCCGCTCAGTGAGATCGGTCGAAGGGTCACGAGTCGGGGAGTATACGGCCGACTTGGACCCGGCCAGCGTGGCCGACCGACCATCTCCCCGGGTACACTGCCCACACAGAACGGGAGGACCGGATCGGACGATGACCGACGCGACGGACGGCGGTGGTGACGAGGCGACGGAGCCGCAGGCCAGACGGGCGGCCGACGGATCCAGGGATCGTGGCAAGACCATCCACGGCGAGGCGGCCAACGCCGGCCACCGGATCCTGGCCCCAGACGACGCCGAGGTCGAGGCCTACCTCGAGACCGCCCTCAAGGCCGCCCCCGATCGGCTGCCCGAGGACCCGGCATCCGTCGATCTCGCCGATCGCCAGACGGTCGTCGTCCTCGACTTCGGGAGCCAGTTCGCGCAGCTGATCGCACGCCGCGTCCGTGAGCTCGACGTGTATTCCGAGCTCCTGCCGCACGACACCCCGTACGCGGAGCTGGAGCGTCGTGGCACCCGCGCGATCATCCTGTCGGGCAGCCCGAATTCCGTCTACGACGCGGGCGCACCGCGTCCCGACCCGGCCATCTGGTC
>JBBQVJ010000033.1:0-18289 GCA_038211705.1 Candidatus Limnocylindrales bacterium
CCTCGGTCTCGCCGCAGAACCCGACGATGATGTCGGTCGAGACGGTGATCCCGGGGACCGCCTCGCGGATCCGGGCAAGGCGCTCGGCGTAGTGCTCGATGGTGTACTGGCGGCCCATCCGGCGCAGGACCGCGTCGGAGCCCGACTGGACCGGCAAGTGGAGGTGCTCGCAGACCGAATCGCAATCGCCCAGCGCCGCGATCAGCCGGTCGGAGAGGTCCCACGGGTGCGAGGTGACGAATCGGAGGCGCCCGATCGCGGCGTGCCCGTCCGCGGTCCGCAGCGCATCGATCGCGCGGATCAGTTCGGCCAGGTCGGGTCGACCGTGGACGTCGAGCCGCCGGCCGGCCCAGCGGGCCTCGTCGACGTGCGCGAAGCGCGGCTCGGGTGCCAGGTCGTGGCCGTACGAGTTGACGTTCTGGCCCAGCAGCGTGACCTCGCGGTAGCCGGCCGATGCCAGCGCCCGTGCCTCGTCGACGATGTCGTCGAACGGGCGGCTGCGCTCCGGGCCTCGGCTGAACGGGACGATGCAGTAGGTGCAGGTCTTGTCGCAGCCGTAGATGATCGGCAGCCAGGCGGCGATCGCCGAGCCACGGGCCACGCTCCCCTCCCCGACCGCCCGGGCGCGCGTCCCGGACAGGTGGTCGGCGACCCCGACGACCGTCCGACCGACCGTGGTCGTCGCCCCGATCGCCCCGATCGGCGCCTGCGCCGACGCGAGGCCCAGCCGATCGACCAGCTCGGGCTCCTCGTCGGGCCGCAGGAACAGGTCGACCGCGGGGTAGCGGCGGCGGAGCCCGGCCCGGTCGGGCTCGCGCACCGAGCAGCCGGTCAGGACCACGCGCATTTTCGGATTGGCCGCCTTGAGCTTGCCCAGCTGGCCCATCCGGCCGATGACCTTCTGCTCGGCACCCTCGCGGATGGCGCAGGTGTTGATGACGACGAGATCGGCGGTCTCGAGCGTCGGCGCCTCCTCGCAGCCGGCGGTCAGCAGGCGCCCGGCCATTTCCTCCGAATCGCTTCGGTTCATCTGGCAACCCAGCGTCCACACGTGGAAGCGCGGCAGGACGCGGGCCTCAGGCAGGTACTCGCCCAACCGCTTGTCGACGGGATCGGCCGGGGCGCGCGGGGTCGTGGCACCCGCGGGCGCCATATCGAGTACGTCGAGGACCGGGAGGCCGCGGGTTTCGAGGCGGGGGTCATGCACAGCCGCGCCATGGTACGCCGACAGGCACGTCGGCCACGTACGGCGTCACCCTCATCGCCGACGGCTTCGGGTTCCACATCGACAAGGCGTACATCTACGCCGCGATGGGCTTCAGCGTCTTCGTCGAGGCGCTCAACCTTCGAGCGCGGGGTCGGCGCCAGCCGCCGGTCGAGCTACGCCCGACCTTCGTGAAGGACGAGGCCGAGCCGGTCGGATAGCGCGTTGCCGACTTCGGGCGGGACCCACATCTCGGCGTGCGCCTCGGCGTACGTGCTCGTGTCGCCGTGGTAGTCGCTGCCGCCGGTCGGCACGAGCCCGAGGGCGCGCGCGACCTCGCCGACCGCGAAGACCGTGGCCGAATCGAAGGAGCGGTAGTAGACCTCGAGGCCACCCAGCCCGGCCTCGGCCAGCTCGCGCACCACTTCGACCCGGTGCGGGGCCTCGCTGAAGTGGGCGAGCGCGGCCAGGCCGCCCGCGTCCCGGATCGCCTCGATCGCCTCGACTGGACCCAGCCCGGTCCGCGGCACGTAGCCCGGCTTGCCCCAGGCGAGCAGACGCCTGAACGCATCGTCGACGCTCGAGGCGTACCCGGCCTCCATCAGCGCGCGTGCAACGGTCGGGCGCCCCAGAGCGTCGTCGTCGGAGGCGGTGACGTCGAGGATGTGGTCGTCGATCGAGAGGTCGAGCTCGCGGAGGCGCGACACGGTCTGCTCGAAGCGCTCGCGTCGACGACGGCGCTGCGCGGCCAGGGTCGCCTCGAACGTCTCGTCGGCTGGGTCCATCCCGAAGCCCAGGATGTGGAGCTCGCCCTCCCACAGCCCGAGATCGCGGGTGACGATCGCGTTGATCTCGACACCGGGCACGAGGGTCAGGCCGGCGGGGACCGCGCCGGCGGCCACGACCTCGCGGTAGCCGGCCAGCGTGTCGTGGTCGGTGAGCGACAGGAGCCGGACGCCCGCATCGGCCACGGCCCGGACGAGGTCGGCCGGCCCGACGATCCCGTCGGAGCGGGTCGTGTGGGTGTGCAGATCGATCCGGGACGGTGCTGGTGGCTCGACCCGGCCGGCACCGGCCGGAGCCAGCGGATCGTGGCGCCGCCGGCGCGGCGCGGCCGTCAAATCACGCCTCGACGAGCCGCTGGATCCGCTCGATGGCGAGGGCGCGACCGGTCGCCGGGTCGATATCGACCTGGACGGCGTTGAAGACGACGCTGCCCGAGCCGACCTCGAAACGCGTCGGCAGGGCGTTGATGAAGCGCGGGATGACCGACCGCGGCTCGAAGCCGATGACGCTCCAGATCGGGCCGGTCATCCCGAGGTCGGTCTGGTAGGCCGTGCCATTGGGCAGGATCCGCTCGTCGCCGGTGACGACGTGCGTGTGGGTGCCGACCACGACGCTGACCCGGCCGTCGAGGTACAGGCCGAGGGCGTTCTTTTCGGACGTCAGCTCGCAGTGGAAGTCGACCAGGCGGACCGGCGGCAGCGGCTCCGAGGACTCCTCCAGCAATCGGTCGGCATCGGTGAACGGGTTCTCGATCTGCTGCATGTAGGTGCGGCCCTGGAGGTTGATGACCGCGATGTCGGTGCCGTCGAGGGCCTGGTAGGTGCCCCAACCGCGGCCTGGAACATCGGTCGTGCCGTAGTTGAGCGGGCGCAGGACCCGGTCATTCGCCTCGAGATACGGATAGATCTCGCGCTTGTCCCAGATGTGGTTGCCGCTGGTGATCACGTCGACGCCCGAGGCCAGGATGGCGTCGGCGGTGGCCGGCGTGAGGCCCATCCCCCCCGCCACGTTCTCGCCGTTGGCGGTCACGAAGTCGATCCCGCGCTCCTCGCGTAGACCGGGCAACATCGATTCGACGGCGACCCGCCCGGGTTTGCCGATCATGTCGCCGATCATCAGAACCCGGCAGGCGCCCTGGGGGCGTGGCGCGTCGCCATTCGCCGGGTTGCCCAGACGCGTTCGCCCGATGGGAGTCTCTGTCGGTCGTTCGTTCACGTTCGCATCGTAGCCGGAGCGCGGCAGGCTGGGTCGCGGCCATGTTGATGCTCGATTTGACCCGTGCGCGGGCGGTCGTCAGTCTGATGCGAATGGACGGCATATCGATCTATCGGGATGCGCCGTGCCGGCAGATCATGCAGATCGCAAGCCGCCGGCCGACCGCCCTGTATGCCGCCCATTGGCATCACGAACAGCGGACCTCGTGGGCCGCCCAGAATCAAGCATCAAGTCGTCGCGGCCGACGATCGGGCGCGGTCGACGATCGGGCGCGATCGGCAAGACGATGGGCCCTAGCGACAAAGCCGCGGCCGCCGCTAGGCTCCGTCCGCTACTTGTTGGCGTCGATCAGACTCTTCATGACCGGCTCGAACGCTGGCGCCGTCGGCGTGATGACCATCACGACCCGGTCAGCATCGCGGTAGAGCCCGAGGGTTCCCGTCGCGCTCGCCCCCTGGGCGACCTCTGTGCCGGAGATCGTCTTCGTGGTCAGCGCCCCGGTCGGGCTCGTGGCCATTCCGGCGAGCAGCGCCTGGTACGCCGTATCGCTCATGACACCAGGCGGGAAGCCGAAGACCACCACAAAGGCGACCGGCGCTCCGGCCGAGACCACCTCGCGTCCACCCACGCCGATGAGGCTACCGAACGCGCCGGCCGAGGTCGCGAACTGCTGGCGGAACAACGTCTCGATGGCCGGATCGAGCGGTGCCAGGGTGTAGGGCGAGCCGATCTTGAGCCCGACCGACGGGTCCGCGGCGGCCGCCGCGCTGGCGGAGGCTCCCGGTGCCGGACTGGCAGGTGCCTCGGCGGTCGCGGCTGCCGTCGGCGCAACGGTCGGCGCCACGCTCGGTGCCACGCTCGCGATCACGGACGGGGCGGTGCTCGGCGCCACCGAGGCCCCCGGTGAACAGGCCGCGAACAGCGCGCTCAGCAGCACCACGGCGACGACGCGGCTCCCGCGGTTGATCTCAACGTTCATGATCGACACTCCCTCCGAAATCGACCGGCACACGATGGCACGCTGAGCACGACCACCGGGGACCCAGGCGACGTTCCGTCGCTACTTGGCGTACTCGACGGCCCGCGTCTCGCGGATGACCGTCACCTTGATCTGGCCTGGATAGGTCAGCTGCTCCTCGATCTTGCGGACGATGTCGCGGGCCAGCCGCGACGCCGTCAGATCGTCGATCTCCTCGGGCCGGACGAGGATCCGGACCTCGCGTCCGGCCTGGACCGCGAACGAGCGCTCCACGCCGGTGAAGCTCTCGGCGATGGCCTGGAGGTCCTCGAGCCGCTTGACATAGGTGTCCATCGACTCGCCACGGGCGCCCGGCCGCGAGGCGCTGATGGCATCCGCGATCTGGACGATGGGCGCCTCCAGGCAGGTGTATTCGACCTCCTGGTGGTGGGCCGCGATGGCGTTGATCACCTTGGGCGACAGGTTGTGGCGCGTGGCGATCGCGGCGCCGATGGCCGCGTGCGGCCCCTCGACCTCGTGGTCGACGGCCTTGCCGATGTCGTGCAGCAGGCCGCCCATCTTGGCGACCTGGACGTCGGCGCCGATCTCGGCCGCGATGACCGCCGCAAGATGGCTGGTCTCGACCACGTGGTTGAGCACATTCTGGCCATAGCTGGTCCGGAACCGGAGCCGGCCAAGGGTCTTGATGATGTCGGCCGGCAGACCGGGGACGCCGGCGTCGTAAGCGGCCTGCTCGCCGGCCTGGCGCATGATCGTGTCGACCTCGGCGCGGGCCTTGGCGACGACCTCTTCGATGCGGCCGGGGTGGATGCGGCCGTCGGCGATGAGCTTGGTGATCGCCAGTCGGGCGATCTCGCGGCGGACCGGGTCGAAGCCCGAGAGGATGACCGTCTCGGGCGTGTCGTCGATGATCAGGTCGATGCCGGTCGCCTGCTCGAGGGCCCGGATGTTGCGTCCCTCACGGCCGATGATCCGGCCCTTCATCTCGTCTGACGGCAGATGCACGACCGAGACCGTGTGCTCGGCCGTGTGGTCCGCGGCAACGCGCTGGATGGCCGTGATGACGATGTCGCGCGCCTTGTCCTGGGCGTCCTCACGGGCGCCGCGCTCGATGGCTCGGGCGATCTTGACCGCGTCGTGCTCGGCCTCCTCGCGGACGGCCTCGATCAGGATGCTCTTGGCCTCCTCGGCCGACAGATTGGCGACGCGCTCGAGGGCGACGACCTGTTCGCCATGTGCGCGGGCGAGGTCCTCGCGGGTCTTGTCGAGCTCGCGCTCGCGCTCGAGCAGCTTGCGGTCGCGCTGTTCGAGCATGTCGGTGCGCTGATCGAGCTGTTCGTCGCGCTGGAGTAGGCGGCGTTCGAGTCCCGACAGTTCGCCACGGCGAACACGGGCCTCTTCCTCGGCCTCGCGCTGCATCCGCAGCTTCTCGTCCTTGGCCTCGAGGATCAGCTCCTTCTGGCGGGCTCGGGCCTCGGCTTCGATGCGGCGGGCCTCCGAGGTCGCCGCTTTCATCGTCTGCGAGGCCCACAGGCTGCGGACGAGTACGCCGACAACGGCTCCGCCGATGGCCGCCACGAGGGCGACCACCAGGATGAGCAGGGGTTCCATATTCTGTTCCTCCCATCCGGCTGGGCGGTGCCGGAGGATCGTGCTGCGGTGGGCCGCTCGAACGACGGCGGAGGGCTGGTCGCCGTTCGCGAGAGGGCCCCTCCCAGAGCCGCGATCGAGCTTGAGCAGTCATGCGCCGCCGAGGCGGCACGTGGTTCGTCTGCTGCGTAGCCTACGGCGACCACCCCCGAGGGTCAACCGAGCCGGCACCTTGCCGCAACGATGCCGCTGTCAGTCTTCCTCGACAGGATCGGCGGCGGCGTCGACGGTCGCGGCGACGGTCCGACACGTCTCCGGGTCGAAGCCGTTGCGCGCGAGCAACGCGTAGGCGCGCTGGCGGCGCTGGCGCGGATCGGCTACCCGGGCGAGGCTCCGCGCGTTCCGGGCGATCAAGCGTTCCGCGGCGGCACGGTCGGGCATGCGCGTGGCGCCATCGTCACTCGGCATGCCGGCGACCGCCTCACGACGCTCGCCGAGCACGAGATCGATGGTGCTCCGGTCGACGCCCTTGAGACCCAGCTCCTGGCGGATGGCACGCTCGCCGCGCGGTCGGGCGCGATCGCGCGACTCGACCCACCCCCGCGCGAACGCCTCGTCGTCGAGCACCCCGAGCTCGTACATCCGAGTGATCGCGCCCTCGACGAGGTCGGGCTGGTAGCCCGCGCCGGTCAGGCGGCGTCGGACCTCGGCGACCGACCTCGCGCGTGGCTCGAGGAACCGCGCGGCCGCCTCGAGCACGACCGCCGGGTCGTCGATCTCGGCCTTGCGTGCCTTGCGCTCGGCAAATGACGGGCGCCGACCCCCGTTGATGCCCCGACGGCCCCCGCCGGTCACTCGGCCTCTTCGATGCCCTCGACCGGGATCGGCACGTCGTTGATCTTGGCCCGGATGAGTCGGTCGATCTCCTGGGCGATCGGCGGATTGGCTCTGAGGAAGTCCTTGGACGCCTCGCGACCCTGGCCGAGCCGCGTCTCGCCGAAGGTGAACCAGGCGCCGGTCTTGGTGACCGTGTCCATGGCCACGCCGACGTCAAGCAGTCCACCTTCCTTGGAAACGCCCTCGCCGTACATGATGTCGAACTCGGCCACCCTGAACGGTGCCGCGACCTTGTTCTTCACGACCTTGACCCGGACCCGGTTGCCGACCGACTCGGTGCCGGTCTTGATCGTCTCGATCCGGCGGATGTCCAACCGGACCGAGGCGTAGAACTTCATCGCCCGGCCGCCCGGCGTCGTTTCCGGGTTGCCGAACATGACCCCGATCTTCTCGCGCAGCTGGTTGGTGAAGATGAGCGCGGTGTTCGAGCGCGAGACGGCCCCAGTCAGCTTGCGCAGCGCCTGGCTCATCAGCCGGGCCTGGACGCCCATGAAGCTATCGCCCATCTCGCCTTCGATCTCGGCGCGCGGCACGAGGGCGGCCACCGAGTCCACCACGACGCAGTCGATCCCTCCGGAGCGAATGAGCGTCTCGGTGATCTCGAGTGCCTGCTCGCCGGTGTCGGGCTGGCTGACGAGGAGCTCGTCGACGTTGACGCCGCAGGCCCGGGCATACCCGGGATCGAGCGCGTGCTCGACATCGATGAAGGCGACGACCCCGCCGCGGGCCTGGGCCTCGGCCAGGACGTGCTGGCAGACGGTGGTCTTGCCCGACGACTCCGGACCGAAGATCTCGGTGATCCTGCCGCGCGGGATGCCGCCGACCCCGAGCGCGAGGTCGAGCGCGATCGAGCCGGTCGGGATCGTGTCCAGCACGAGCTTCTCGCGCGACCCGAGCTTCATGATCGCGCCGCGGCCGAATTGCTTCTCGATCGAGGCCAGCGCGGCGTCGACCGCCTTGCCTCGCTCGGCAGTGTTCCGTTCGGCGGCTCGTTCTTCCGTCATCGCCATCTGTCCGTCACGCTCCTCATCCGATCCAGTGGACCGCTCGCCGGAGCGGACCAGGTGGCGTCCGCCGGTCGATCAGCCTTCTTCCGATTCGTCCTCGACGACCGTTCGCTCCTTGCGCGGCTTGCGGATCACCTCGACGTTCTGAGGTGGTTCCGAGAGCGGCGACAGGTTTGGCTGGGTGGTCTTCTGCTTGGGCTTCTTCTTCTCTTTGCTTGGTCGGTCTCGAGAGCCCATCCCATCGCCTCCGCGTCGTCTTGCAGACTACCGATCGATCCTTCACGCCGACTGCTCGGCGACTTCACCGCCGCTTACCCGGCCCGCGCGAACGCGCAACTCGGTCATCGAAGCGGGGAAGGTTCCAGCCCGGATCGCAGCTCGGATCCTGGCCATGAAGTCTAGGGTGAAGGTCAGGTTGTGACAAGTCGCGAGACGGTACGCGAGCAGCTCCTTGGCCCGGAACAGGTGGGCCAGGTAGGCGCGTGAGAACCCACGGCAGGCGAGACACGGGCAGTCGTCCTGGATCGGGGCTGGATCGTCCAGATAGCGCTGGTTGCGGATATTGAGCCGGCCACCCGGGATCCAGAACTGGCCGTTCCGGGCGACCCGCGCGGGCAGCACCGAATCGAACAGGTCGATGCCGCGGTGAACCGCCTCGAGCAGGTCGGCCGGCGAGCCGAGGCCCATCAGGTAGCGTGGCCGCGGATCGTCGGCCAGGAGCGGCACGGCGATATCGAGCGTCGCGTCGCGCTGGGCCGGTGTCTCGTCGCCGGCCAGCCCACCGAGACAGATGCCGTCGAATGGCAGACCGGCGATGAACCGGGTCGACGCAGCTCGCAGATCGGGCTCGAGCCCGCCCTGGACGATGCCGAAGATGGCCTGGTCCTCGCGCGTGTGCGCGTCGAGCGACCGCTCCGCCCAGCGATGGGTCCGCTCGGTGGCCTCGGCGACGATGGCCCGCGGCGAGGTCGGGTAGACCGGCTGATCGAAGGCGACCGCGATATCCGAGCCGAGCGCCTCCTGGACGCCGACCGCGACCTCCGGGGTGAACCGGTGGATCGAGCCATCGAGATGGCTGCGGAACGTGACGCCATCCTCGTCGACCACCCGCAGGTCGCCCAGCGACACCACCTGGAAGCCACCCGAGTCGGTCAGGATCGGGCCGTCCCAGGCCATGAACCGATGCAGCCCACCGAGCCGCGCGATCCGCTCATGACCGGGACGCAAGTAGAGGTGATAGGTGTTGGACAGGATGATCGAGGCGCCCACCTCGCGGATGTCGTCGGGCGAGAGCGCCTTGACCGTCGCGTTCGTGCCGACCGGCATGAACTGGGGTGTCTCCACGACACCGTGAGTCAGCGTCAGGCGACCGGTCCGTGCCCGGGTCGTCCCGTCGACCGGTGGCGGCGTCGTGACCTCGTAGCGGGCCGCACGGCCGACATAGGGGCCGATCACGCCTCGGGGGTCTCTGACGGCGGTGGGTCGACCGGGGCGGGCAGGTCCCACAGGCCCGGCATCCCGGGCTCGGTCCGGCGCGGCGGCGGGATCTCGTAGCCGAGCCCCGACAGATGGGCCCGCGCCAGGTCGGTCGCGATCCGACCCTGCGGCGTTCGGTCGATGAACCCGAGGCGCAGCAGGAACGGCTCGTAGACGTCCTCGATCGTCTTGACCTCCTCGGACAGGACGGCGGCCAGCGCGGCCACCCCGACCGGGCCCGAGGCGAACTTCTGGACGATCGCAGCCAGCAGCTTTCGATCGGTCGAATCGAGGCCCTCGTCGTCGATCTCCATGGCGCGCATGGCCGCGGTGGCGGTCGTCTCGTCTACATGGCCGTCGCCGTGGACCTGGGCGTGGTCGCGGACGCGTTTGAGCAGCCGGTTGACGATGCGTGGCGTCCCGCGCCCGCGTCGGGCGATGGCCCGGATCGCCGCATCGTCGATGCCGACACCCAGGATCACGGCCGAGCGCTCGACGATCGCGGCCAGGTCGTCGTCGGTGTAGAAATCGAGCCGGTAGGTCGCCCCGAAGCGGTCACGCAACGGGGAGCTGATCCGGCCGGCGCGGGTGGTGGCGCCGACCACGGTGAAGGGTTTGAGGCTGAGCCGGAGCGATCGGGCCGACGGGCCTTTGCCGATCATCACGTCGAGGGCGTAGTCCTCCATCGCGGGATACAGGATCTCCTCGACCGCCCGGTTGAGGCGGTGGATCTCGTCGATGAACAGGACGTCGCGCTCCTCGAGCGAGGTCAGGATCGCGGCCAGGTCGCCGGCCCGCTCGATCGCCGGACCAGAGGCGTACTTCACGTTGACGCCGAGCTCGCGGGCGATGATCGTGGCCAGCGTCGTCTTGCCGAGACCGGGCGGACCGTACAGCAGGACGTGGTCGGCCGCCTCTCCCCTGCCCCGGGCCGCCGTCAGCAGCACCGACAGGTTGGCCTTGACCTCGCGCTGACCGATGTACTCGTCGAGCGTTCGCGGTCGGAGCGTGCCCTCGATGACGAGGTCGGTGTCGTCCTCGAGGTCCGCCGAGAGGATGCGAGAGAGGTCGTCGGCCATCGGGTGCGAGTCTAGCACGCGGCGGTCCATATCGCACGCATGTTCGATGCGATGATCTCCGACTATCCGACTAGGCTTTCGCGGCTAGGATGACGCATGCGCCTCTCGCGACGCTCCGAGTACGGCCTCCGCGCGCTGACCGACCTGGTCCGCCACGAAGGCGATCCACCGATCGCCCTCGCGACGCTGGCCGAGCGCAATCGGCTGCCGGCCAAGTTCCTCGAGCAGATCATGTCCACCCTCAAACACGCCGGGATCGTCCGGACCTCGCTTGGTGCCCATGGCGGCTACGCGATCGCGGCCGATCCTGGGGCGATCTCGGTCGGGCGGGTGATCCGGCTGCTCGACGGCGCCTTGGCCCCGCTGGGTTGCGTGTCGTTGCGCTACTACGAGCCCTGCTCATGCGTCGACGAGGCGACCTGTGCGCTGCGCGACACGATGCTCGATGTCCGCGACGCGATGCTCGCGATCCTCGATCGCGAGACGCTGGCCGACCTCGCGGCCCGGCCCGGCCGAGCCTCGATCGATCCGAACGGGGTGCACGCTGACGCGCTGGCCGGGCGGCGGCCCTGAGCGCGTCCTAAAGGGCCGGGTCGCCGCCTAAAGGGCCGGCCGCGCACGCCGGAGCCCCGAAATGAATGCCGCGGGCGCCCGGATACCGGGCAACCACCCGATGTCCGGCATGCCGCCTGGCTCGTAGCGTGTGCTCATCGACCTCGGCCCCGGGGTCAACCGCACAGGAGACCCGTCATGTACATGCATCCCAAGACGTTCATGTGGCTCCAGGAGCAGGACCGCGAGGCGTACATCCATCAGCGCGCGCTCGAGCGGCTTGCCCGCGAGGGCGGCGAGCACCGTCCCGGCGAGGACCGGGGCGGGATCAACTTCGCCAAGAAGCTGCGGTCGGCGGTCTCAGCCCTGACCGGCGCGTTCTCAGGCGGGTCCGCCGACGGGCCGAGCCTCACCGGCTCTCCCAGCGCCTAACGTCCGACCTGCTCGGCCCCGCCCCGCTTTGGGGGGTAGGGCGGGGCCGAGCAGGACCCAGGAGTCCGACGTGACCATGCATCCGAGGACCTTTCTCTGGCTGCCGGAGGAGGATCGCGACTGGTACATCCAGCAGCGATCGCGCGTCCGTTTCGCTCATACACCCTCACCCGTGGTTGCAGGCCCGACCCGGATCGATCGGCCTGGCGCCGTTGCGGCGATCCGCGCCGCCGTCTCCGGCGTCGTTCGCACCCTCTCCGGTCGTTCGAGCCGGACACCCGCCAGGGGCGCGTGACCCGGAGATCCGACAGGCCCGATACCGATGGTGCGCTCACAGCTGGGGCTATCATCGGAGCCATGGCACGCCGCCTGTCCAGCCCGGTCTTCGTCGGTCGTTCGAACGAGCTCGCGACGCTCCTCTCGACGGCCGAGGCGGCCGCGGCTCGCGAACCCACCCTGGTCCTCGTCGGCGGTGAGGCCGGCGTGGGCAAGAGCCGTCTTGTCGCCGAGGCGGCCGGCCGCTTGCGCAACGACGGCTGGCTCATCCTGGAGGGCGGCTCGGTCGCGCTGGGTGACGACAGCCTCCCGTTCGGGCCGATCGTCGAGGCGTTGCGCGACCTGGTCCGGGACGTGGACGCCGAGCGGATCGCCGAGGCCGCCGGCCCCGGCCTGCCCGAACTCGCCCGGCTGGTGCCCGAGCTGTCGGCGGTCGTCGGCGCGACTCCCCACCCGACCGGCGAGGCGGAGTGGCTCCAGATCCGGATCTTCGAAGGGATCCTCCGATTGCTCGGCCGCCTCAGCGAGACGTCGCCGGTCCTGCTCGCGATCGAGGACCTGCATTGGGCCGACCGATCGACGCGCGATCTGCTGGCCTTCCTGTCGCGCAACGGTCGCGATGAGCGCCTGCTCATCGTGGGGACCTTCCGAACCGACGAGCTGCATCGCCGCCACCCGCTCACCCGCTGGCTGGCCGAGGCCGAGCGGCAGCCGCGCGTCGAGCGGATCGACCTGGCCCGGTTCGAGCGCGAGGAGGTGGTCCAGCTGCTCGCCGGGCTCAGCGGGATCGCCCGGGAACCGCTGGCGGGGACAGTCCTCGAATCGATCGCCAGCCGCTCCGATGGCAACGCCTTCTTCGCCGAAGAGCTGGTGGCTGCGGCCGACGAGTCGAGGCTCCGGCAGGAGCGGGAGCGACTCCCGGAGACGCTGCGCGGGGTCCTGCTGGTCAGACTCGAGGCCCGGTCCGAAACGGCCGCCCGGCTGGTCGGGATCGCGGCGGTCGCCGGCCGCGAGGTCGGCCACGGGCTCCTGGCGGAGGTGTGCGGCCTCCTCGACCACGAGCTGACGACGGCCCTCCACGAGGTCGTCGACGCGCAACTGCTCGTCGTCGACCGCGAAGCTTCTGTGGACCGCTATCGGTTCCGCCACGCACTGGTCCAGGAGGCGGCGTACGACGAGCTGCTGCCGGCCGAACGGCGTCGGATGCACGCCGCCTACGCGGGCGCCCTCGAGGCCCGGCCCGCCGCCGGAGGTGTGGCCGAAGCCAGCCGCCTCGTGGAGCTCGCCCACCACTGGACCGCCGCCAACGATCCGGTCCGGGGCCTGCGGGCGGCGATCGAGGCCGGTGACGCGTCGCAGACCGTCTTCGCGCACGCCGAGGCGGGACGCCAGTACGAGCGCGCGATCGACCTGTGGGAGGCCGTGCCCGCCGCCGAGCGGCCGCCCGACTGGGACCTTGGCGACCTGTACGACGCAGCAAGCGCGGCGGCCACCCTGGTCGGCGACGGCTCGCGTGCGGTCAGCCTCGCGGAACGGGCCATCGAGCTTGTCGACGCGGCACCCAAGGGGCGCGGGACGCGCGAACGGCGGGCGAAGGCGCGCGAGCGGCTCGGCCTCGCGGCCTGGCTGGCCGGTGACACGGCGACTTCGATCCGGCTGCTCGAGGAGGCGGTCGAGCTATTCGAGGGGTCGCCGCCCTCGACGGCAAAGGCACGCGTCCTGTCCGGCCTGGCCGCCAACCTCATGCTGGCCGGGCGCTCGGGCGAGTCGATCCCGTTCGCGGAACGGGCGATCGAGACGGCCCGCACGACCGGCGACCAGGGCATCGAGTCGCGCGCGCTGGGCGTCCTCGGCGTCGATCGAGCGGCCCTTGGCGACATCGCCGGCGGGATCGACCTGCTGCGCCGCTCGCTGGCCCTCGCCAGCCCGATCGACGACCCGGCCTCGATCCCGCGTGCGCACGCCAACCTCGGCACGGTGCTCGAGATCGGAGGCTTCGTCGAGGAGGCGCTGGCCGTCTCGCTGGCGGGCGCCGCGACGATCGAACGCTACGGCAGCGACCTCAGCTTCCGGACCTTCCTCGAAGTCAACGCGGCGGCCATGCTCATCGAGCTCGGTCGCTACACCGAGGCCGACGAGCTGCTCGAGGCCAATGTCAGCCGAGTCCTGCCGGGCGTCAGCCGGATCCACCTGAACGATACACAGGCCCACCTGGCGATCCGGATGGGCGACCTCGCCCGGGCGCGGCGATCGCTCGAAGCGGCCCAGAGCGAGGCGGGCGGCATCGACGACGCCCAGTACGCGACCGATTTCCACACCTTCGCGGCCGAGATCGCGGTCTGGGACGGCGATCCGGCGGCGGCCCTCGCGGTCGCCGTCGAGGGCTTCGAGCGGCTCGCCGAGATGGACGATTCGATGCTCCTCGGCCAGCTGGCGATCCCTGCCGTCCGGGCCGCAGCAGATCTGGCAGTTCGTGCCCGGGCCGGCCGCGACGCGGCTCGGGCCGAGGCGGCCGTGGCCGCGGCGCGCGACGTCATCGAACGCTACCGGGCGGTCACGGGTCGCCTCGCCGAGCCGGACGCCATCGCCCAACGCGAGCTCGGCTGGCGGATCGCCCTGTGCGAGGCCGAGCTGGCGCGCGCGGAGGGCCAGGACGATGCCGCAGCCTGGGCCGCGATCCGACCGGCCGTCGCTGCGCGTCCGGCGCCGTTCTTCGAGGCCTATGTGCTGTGGCGGACCGCTGACGCCTACGCCGGCCGGGGCGAGACCGCGGCCGCGGCGGCGCCACTGCGCGACGCCCACGGCATCGCGCTCGGTATCGGCGCGCGACTGCTCGACGGCGAGATCGCGAACCTCGCCAGGCGGCTGCGGGTCGAGCTCGAGGCGGTGGCGGTCGCCGTCGAACCCGACAAAGGGGCGGTGGCGGCGGTCGGGCCCGCCGACCCATTCGGTCTGACCAGCCGGGAACGGGAGGTCCTCGTCCTGGTCGCCCAGGGCTACACCAACCGGCGGATCGCCGAGACGTTGTTCATCAGCGACAGCACCGCCGGCGTCCACGTCTCGAACATCCTGGCCAAGCTCGGAGTGGAGTCGCGAACCGAGGCGGCGGCCGTCGCCGTTCGGCTGGGGCTGGACCGCGACTCGGTCAGGTCGTAGGCGCCCCGACCTGCAGCGCCTCGACGATCGCGATCGACGGGTCAGGTCAGTCGCGCAGTAGGCTCCGCAGCGCGGCCTTGACCCGGTCCTCGAGCGTCCCGCCGATGGTCGGGTCGGCCAGCGCGATCCGCGATGCCTCGCGGGCCTCCGCGAGCGAGTAGCCGAGCGCCTGCAGCGCGGCGACCACTTCGCTCTCGGCCGCGCCAAGGCCACTGAGGCTCACCCCCGCCCCCGCCGCGATCCCGGCCGCCGCGACCTTCTCCTTGAGCTCGAAGATGATCCGTTCGGCCAGCTTCTTGCCGATGCCCGGGATCGACACCAGGACGGCCTGATCCTGGGCCATGATCGCGAGCTGAAGGTCGGGCGTCGGCCGTGACCCGACGATGGCCAGCGCCACCTTGGGTCCCACCCCGTTGACGGTCAGCAGCAGGGTGAAGAAGCCGAGCTCCTCGGTCGAGCGGAACCCATACAGCGCCTGCTGGTCCTCGCGGACGAGGTGGAAGGTGTGCAGCTTGAGCAGCTTCCCGGGCTGGGCCGAGGCGAGGATGGCCGGCGCGGCGAAGACCCGGTAGCCGATCCCGCCGTCCTCGATCACCAGCGAATCCGCCGCGACAGCACCGACCACGCCCTCGACCGAGGCGATCACAGCGCGACGCGGATGTGGTTGTCACGCACCAGTTGAGGCCCGAATATAGCGCCGGGGGGATCCGTGACTGACAACCCCTTCTGGGCGATGCCCGGCCACCTTACGACGCGCTGCGTTTCTCGGCGCGCTCATCGGCCAGCGCTTCACGGACGGCCCGCTCATAGCCGGTCTCGCCCCGGGTGATCGGCGCGATCGCGGCCCGATCCAGCACCCCGGCCGTGGCCAGCGCCTCGCCACGGTCCGTGTTGGCGACCCACGCCGCGATGGCCAGTGCGTCTGCCGCGTCGTCCGGCCGCGGCAGCTCACTCATGCCGAGCACCAGCTGGACCATCCGCTGGACCTGCTCCTTGTCGGCCGCGCCGTAGCCCGTGATCGCGCTCTTGACCTCGTTCGGAGTGGCCTCGCGAACCGGCGTGCCGTGCTGGGCCGCCGCCAGCAGCACGACCCCCCGCGCCTGCCCGACACCGAGCGCAGTCTGGACGTTGCGCGAGAAGAACAGCCGCTCGACGCCCATGAAGTCGGGCTCGTGGAGCTCCAGCAGTTCGTCGACCAGGGAGTGGATCGCGAGGAGCCGCTCGGGCAGGGACAGATCGGGGCTCGTGTTGAGCACGCCGTGGTCGACCTCGCGCTGGCGGCCGCCGGTCCGTTCGACGATCCCGTATCCCAGCGCGGCCGTCCCCGGGTCGATCCCGAGGACCTTCACCCAGCGACCTCGGCGTAGACGTCTTCGGGGATGTCGAAGTTGGCCGTCACCCGCTGGACGTCGTCGAGGTCCTCGAGCAGCTCGACCAGCCGAAGGGCCTGGCGCGCCTTGGACGAATCGAGCTCGACGGTCTGCTTGGCGACCATCGCCGATTCGGCCGATTCGATCGGGATGCCGGCCGCCTCCAGCGCCTGGATGACGGCTTCGAGATCGGTCGGCGCGGTGTAGATGTCGATGGTCTCGTCGCCGTCGGTATCGACGTCCTCGGCGCCCGCGTCGATGGCCGACAGGGCCACCTCGTCGGCATCGAGCCCGGTCCGCGGGACGGCGATCAGGCCACGCGTCTCGAACTGCCAGGCGACGGCGCCGGAGCCGGCCAGCTGGCCACCGCTCTTGGCGAACATCGAGCGGACCTCGGCAGCCGTCCGGTTGCGGTTATCGGTCTGGGCCTCGACGAGGACCGCCACGCCGCCCGGGCCGTAGCCCTCGTAGACGATCTCCTCGAACTGCTCGGCCTCACCGCCGCCGGTCGCTTTGTCGATCGTCCGCTTGATGTTGTCCGCCGGCATGTTGACGGAGCGCGCCTTCTCGATGGCCAGCCGCAGCCGGTAGTTGGCGTCGGGGTCGCCACCGCCCGTCCGGGCGGCCACGCTGATCTCGCGGGCGACCTTGGTGAACAGCGCGCCGCGCTTGGCGTCGGTGATGCCCTTCGCGCGCTTGATCGTGGACCATTTCGAGTGACCTGACATCGCGGGCCGGAGTATAGCCGACTATGATGACCGGACCCCGCGCTCCCACGGACGTCCCGTCTCCTTGCAGCACAAGAAGGACCGACGAAGCCGATGACGATGAAGAGCGTCGACCTCCCCCACCTCCGGAGCGTCGTGTTGGCCGGCCACGCCGGGTCGGGAAAGACGACGCTCGCCGAGCAGCTGTTGTTCAGGGCCGGTGCGATCCCACGACTCGGTCGCGTCGATGACGGCACGGCCCACCTTGACTTCGAGCCCGAGGAGCAGAAGCGGCGGGAGTCGCTGAGCCTTGCGGTCGGGACGTTCGAAGCCGACGGCACCCGGATCTCGCTGGTCGACACGCCCGGCTATCCCGACTTCATCGCCGACGTCATCGAGGGCTTCGCGGCGACCGATGGCGCGGTCTTGGTCATGGATGCCTCGGCCGGTGGCGTGGAGGCCGGGCTGGAGCACGCTGTCGCGCTCGCACGCGGCAACGGCACCGCCACCTGCTTCTTCATCAACAAAAGCGACCGCGAGAACGCCAACCCTACGGCCGCCCTCGATGCCCTGCGGGCGAGCTTCGGCCACAAGATCGCGCCGCTCCAGGTGGCGATCGGTACGGCCGAGACGTTCGAAGGCTATGTCGACCTCGTCCACCGGAAGGCCTGGCGCCTGGACGGCACGATCGAGGTCGAGATCCCGATCCCGGACGATCTGGCCGCCGAGGTCGCGGCGCGGCGCGCCCAGCGGCGCGAGGCCGCGGCCGAGGCCGACGACGATGTCCTGACCAAGTACCTCGAGGGCGAGGAGATCTCCGACCCGGAGCTCGAGGCGTGCCTCCGCAAAGGCGTCAAGGAGTCGATCCTGGCGCCGGTCCTGATCGGCAGCGCGACCAAGGGGATCGGCCTGCGCGCGCTCCTCGACGCGATCGTTCGCTACCTCCCCTCCCCGGCTGACGAGGCACCGACGAGGGCCGCGGACCGGTCGGGCGCCGCGCTGGAGATCCCGGCTGACGAGAATGGCCCCCTTCTCGTCCGGGTGTTCAAGACGACCGCCGACCCGTTCGTCGGGCGGCTGACCTATCTGCGCGTTCTGTCGGGCACCCTCCGGTCGCAGGCGCATGTCTGGAACAGTGGCCGGAGCGAGGACGAGCGGATCGGCCAGCTGCTCCTGCTTCACGGCAAGGAGCAGGAGCCGATCGGCGAGCTCGAGGCGGGCGAGATCGGCGCGGTCGCCAAGCTTGCCGTGACCGAGACCGGCGACACGCTGTCGTCCCGCGAGAACCCGCTGGTCCTGCCGCCGCTCGAGTTCCCCGAGCCGTCGCTGATGGTCGCCATCGAGCCGCAGAGCAAGGGCGACCTCGACAAGATGGGTCCCGCGCTGGCCCGGATGCTCGAGGAGGAGCCGACCGTCCGGCTGGAGCGGAGCGCGACCGGCGAGCAGGTCCTGCGGACGATGGGCGAGGCCCACAACGCGGTCATCATCGAGCGGCTCAAGCGCAAGTTCGGGGCGGCGATCGTGACCCACACGCCCAAGGTCCCGTACAAGGAGACGATCCGC
>JBBQVJ010000034.1:0-17465 GCA_038211705.1 Candidatus Limnocylindrales bacterium
GCCCGGCCTCGAGGCTTCGCTGCCGGGATTCCGAACGTTGGTCGGCGGCCTGCTGCGGACTCCAGCCGAGGGTGCGGACACGATGGTCTGGCTGGTTGCCGCGGACGAAGGGCGGGAGATGACCGGGCAAGTCTTCCTCGATCGACGGCCTCGGCCGTTCGACCGGCTGCCGTCGACGCGCCTGTCGGCCAGCGACCGCCGGACGCTCTGGGATTCGGTGGTGGCGATGACCGCCGAATCGGACCCGACGGACTGACGTCGCGCCCGAAGCAGGGTCGATTCCGTCCCTCCCCTGGTGACCGAGATTCGGCCCGCGAGTCTGTCGGGCGCGCCATGGCGAACGAACCTTGACAAGTGCAACAGGGACGTCAACGTCATCCCCTGGCACCACGACCTATGCGGACCCGGTGCCCCGCCGCTACAGATGGCCCATGTCGGATCAGGATGTTGATGCGGGCATGCATCCGCCCGGTGCGCCTCGTCTCGCGCCGGACAGCCCAAGTCATGCACGAGCGAACTCGGTGTACATCTCGGTTCCCGGATCACGATGCCCGCTATGGCGCTCGGGGACGTGCGTTCTGTGCGCACGACAACGCCTACCTCGTGGCCTGGCTCGTCGATTCCCTTGAGCTGGCGGGCCTGGATTCCTTTGGGACCAATGTCGAATGGCTCCGTGACCTGCTGGCGGCGCGCGACTTCCCGATGAACGGCTTCTGGCGCAATCTCGAACTCGTCGGCGAAGCCGTCGCCGAGCGGCGCCCGCTGGATGCTGATCAGGTCAGGCGATCGGTCGCCCTCGCGCGGAACGGCGCGACGTCCCGATGAACGCGCTTCCCATCGAGCAGTTCGTGGATCTCCTGCTGGGCCCACGGCCCGCCGACGCACGGACCGCGGCGCTCGCCATGGTCGACGGTGGGACCGAGCCCCTTAGCATCTACCTCGACGTGCTCGCACCGGCTCTCAGAGAGGTGGGCGCACGGTGGCAGCGGGGCGGCGCGACGGTGGCCCAGGAGCACCTGGCCACGGCGATCGTGGGATCGATCATGGTCACCCTCGCGCCGCACCTCGAGGAGACCCCTCCCACCGCCCTTCGAGCATCCTGGCCTGCACGGACAGTGAGCTGCACGATGTCGGCCTCCGGATGGTCGGGGACTTCTTCGAATCGGATGGGTGGGAGGTCATGTACGTCGGGGCGGCGACCCCGGCCGCGGACCTGGCCCGCCTGGCCGCCGAGGTCGAGCCGAACCTGGTGGGCCTATCGACGACGCTGACGACCCATCTCGATGCGGCCAGGGCGGCGATCGCCGCGCTGAAAGCGCTACCGTCGCCGCCCGTCGTCATGGTCGGCGGCAGCGCCTACAGCGACGATCCGGAGATCGGCACTCGGATGGGACCGACATCTTCGCATCCGACGCCGGTACCGCGTCCCGGGCGGTGCGAGCACGGTTCCGCGGTGACTGACGGGACGGCTGCCAAAGCGAACCCGCTCACTGGCCGGGATCCCTTAGCCGGCCGCTTGATCACAAAGTACCGTCGCAGCTAGCACCGGATCCGTACACCGATCGCGTAGGAATTCGATGGGATCGTTTCTACCCGGATGGGCGGCCGGGACCGCGTCCCACGCGGCTCGCCAGTCGGCCACGGTCTTGCAGCGCCGAATCGCGTCATCGAGCGGCGATGCCCCATACGGCGGGAGCGCCTGGGGATCGGCGTCGCGGAAGGCAGACGTGCAGGGACCGGCGCTCCCCTGACCGCCGACGCACGCGCCAACTGCGCCAACCATCAGCATGGCAACGAGAACGAGTCGAGCCAGTGCGCCGCCGGCGTTCATGGAGTCACCGTGATGTCGCCGACCATGCCACCGGCGAAATGGCCTGGTTCGTGGCACGCGAATCTCGTCGTCCCGGCTTCGGTGAACTTCCAGGTGAGTGCAGTCGTTGTGCCCATCGGAACCGAGACCGCATTCGGCTCGTCGTCCATGTCCATCGCGCCGCTGGCCATTTCCTGCTCATGCTGGGTTTGATACTCGGGCGAGCCGAGCACGAATTCATGGTCAGTCGTGCCGGTGTTCTCGATCTCGAACGTGATCTTCTCCCCCACCTTCACGTCCACCGTCGCGGGGCGAATGCGAGCTGGTCGCTGGCTATCAGGTGGGTCGTGTGATCCGCGTTCGCGGCGTCGGCAGGTTCACCGAGCGCACCAACATCCATCTCACGATCCATGGACATCCCGGCGTCGGGCATGCTCGACACGTCTGGACCGCTCGACGCCGGCGGAGGCGACCCTCCTGCCGAGGTGCATGCGGAGAGCCCGACGACGATTGCCGCCGTTGCGACCGCCTTGAACATCTGGCAAAGCATCGCTCCTCCATTCGGCCCTATCGACCTGCTCGTTGCTGTCTCAAGACAGTGATTCGCTCCTCGCGAGCCACGTTCTTCCGGGCTCCGAGTCACGGGGCGGCACTGAACGATGGGACCGGACGCGCCTCGGCATCGGCCGCGATGGTGGCTGGGCCGTTCGCCTCGATATCCCGGATCAGCCACTCCATCTCGGCGATCTCGCGTCGCTGTGCCTCGATGATCCCGTCAGCAAGGGCGCGGACGCGCACGTCCTGGATGCCGGCTCGCTCGCTCGTCAGGATGGCGATCGAATGGTGCGGGATCATCCCCCGCATGTAGTTGACGTCGTAAACCAATGCCTGTGACTGGGAGAAAACGAATGCGGCGAGGCCGACGACGACGGCGGCGGCGATGATCGCGATGTTGCGTCGGCGATCGGCGTACATCTTCCACATCCATCCCAGCATCACGATCGTCATCGCCGAACCCATGAGAACGGCCATGTAGAGCCGTTCCTGGCTGAAGTGGATGTGCGCGATGGCGAAGACGTTCGTGTAGGTCAGCACGAACATGACGAGGGTCGAAGTCGCGATCATGCCCGCGAACCGGACGTAGGGGTCGACGCCGGTCTTCTGCGCGGCCCTGGAACCTGGAGTGTGGTCTTGCATCATCGCGGTCATGGGCCTCCCAAGCGGTATCGGTCCCGGGCAACCTCAACCACCACGGAGCGCCTTTCGGGCCAGCATCCAATCACCGTAGGCCGCGCATGCCTGGGTTCGACATCAATGAGCCGGCTGTTCCTGTAGCGGTCGCCTCACAAGCCAGCCTGTAGCCGGGCTCGTGGAGCGACGATGGGCGGATGCCGCGCAGGCACGATGAGCGCTGTTCCACGCCAGCTGCGCTAACCCGAGCCCCAGCGGCAGCTCGAGCGTGCCTTGCGCTACGATGCCGGGCGCGGCCCAGAACCCGGCTGGATGCCAAAACGGGACACGCAGATCGTCCCCGGGCCGCCGCTTTGAGGAGACCTCCATGGGCGGGCGCGATCGAGCCGATTGGGACGTCTGTGCCCTGGACTGAGCGGGCGCAGGCGGTGCCGCACGACGGCGCTCACGCGGAGCGGGACCTGCGGCTCGGGGAGCTCCTGGCCACGGTATCGCTGGCAACCGATCTCGCCCATGACGTGCCGGCCGAGAGCGCACTGCGGGATGCGTTCCTCGCCGTGGAACTCGGTCGCCTCGCCGGCTGGTCTTCGCCAGACCTCTCGGACGTCTACTACCTCGCGCTTCTGTACCACGTGGGCTGCACCGGCGCCGTCGATGCCCAGAGTCGAATGGGCGGCGGCGATGACGTGAACGTCCGGCACTGGCTCTCGGAGGCCGACTTCGCGAACCAGCCTGATGTCATGCGCATCTCGGTGGCGAAGCTCGCCCGCCAGTGGGGGCCAGCCGACTGGGCGCGCGGCATGGGAACGTTCCTGACCCTGGACCAGAGCATCGCGGACGCGTTCGCCAACATGGCCGAGGTCGCGGCGAGGCTATCGAAGCGGCTCGGCGCCAGTGCCCAGGTCTGCTCGTCCTTGGGCCACGCCTACGCACGGTGGGACGGAAAGGTCTTCCGCACCCTGCCGAGTGGCGAGGCCCAGTCGCCGATCGCGAGGCTCGTCCACCTCGTCCACGTCGCCCAGACCTATCACCATATCGGCGGAGCTGCGGCCGCGGATGCCGTTGTGCGGGAACGGAGCGGGAACGAGTTCGATCCGAATCTGGCCAAGCTGTGGCTCGCGTCCAGCCACGACCTCCTCTCGTCGCTGACGGGCCAGTCGATCTGGGACGAGGCGCTGGCGGCCGAGCCGGAACCCTATCGCCGGGTGGCCCACGCGCACCTGGACGAGGTGACCCTGGCGCTGGCCGACTTCGTTGACCTCAAGTCCACCTACACGCGCGGGCACTCGTCGCGCGTCGCAAGCCTGGCCGAGGTGGCGGGGGCGGACGCCGGGCTCGATGCGGCGGCCATCACCAGCCTGCGCCGAGCGGCCCAGATCCACGACCTGGGTAACGTGAGTATTCCCAACCAGATCTGGCTAAAGCGCGGGAGGCTCAATCCGTCCGAGTGGTCGCGGGTGCGCCTGCACGCCTACCACAGCCAGCGGATCATCAGCATTTGCGGACCCCTCCGCGTATCGGGAGATATCGCGGGCCTGCATCACGAGCACCTGGACGGCTCCGGTTATCACCGCGGCCTGCCCGCTGCGGCCCTCCCGCTCGTTCCCCGAATCCTTGCCTCCGCCGAGGCGTACCAGTCGATGCGCGAGGATCGAGCCTGGAGGCCTGCGCTGAGTCGTACGGCGGCCGCTGCGGAACTCCGCCGCGAGGCAGAAGTTGGCATGCTCGACCGCCGAGCCGTCGATGGCGTGCTGGCCGCTGACGGCCACACGTCGGCCAGGGAGCGCGCCTTGCGCTCGTGGCCGGCCGGCCTGACGGACCGCGAGGTGGACGTCCTGAGGCTGCTCGCCAGGGGCGCCACGAACAGGGAGATCGCGCGCCAGCTCCACATCTCGCCGGCCACCGTGCACACCCACGTCATCAACGTCTACGGCAAGACGAGCGTCGGGACGCGGGCAGGCGCAACGCTCTTCGCACTGGAGCACGATCTCATCCAGGTGTCGCCGGGCGGAAATATCGACTGAATGGTTGATGCGGTGCTGGGCACCCGCTCCTAGGGTTGGCTTGGTGAGGGAGTCGAGTGACTCCCCGGAGGCCCAAGGACAGCAGGAGCAACACAGATGGCACAGGCAACACCGTCGATGCGGCTTTCGAGGAAGTGCGCCGCCCCGCCCGAGGTGGTGTACGACATGCTCGCCGACCTCCGTTCACACCTCGACTGGGGTGGTGTACGGCAGGCTGGTGACTACCGGCTCCTGTCGCTGGAGGCGCCTGACGAACCAGCCACGGTGGGCACGGTCTTCGCCAGCACCGGCGCGATCCCGATGTCCCGCAAGCGGTGGGAGGACAGTTCGACCGTGACTGCGGCGGCTCGGCCGTCGACGTTCGAGTTCGTGACCGAGGGCCGGGTCGGCAGCGGCGGCCAGGCCATGGTGGCCCGCTATGCCCACCGCTACGAGATTGCCACGGCCGAAGGCGGATCCACGGTGACGTACACGATGACGCAGGAGCGTATGGCCAACCCCCTCCTGAGATTGGCGCTACCGGTGATCCGCCAGATGATGTGGCGAGTCGGGATCCCCATGTTTGCCGGGCGAGGCTTTCGCAATCTACTTCGGGGTGCCGAGCGCGCCGCCACGGTGCGCCTTGCGCCAGACCCAGTGGTCGCTGGCCGCGGCGTTGACGCCTCGTAGGAGGAACCGCCCCGTCAGCCGGGTTCCGGTTCGTCGAGCTTGGCCCGAGGCAGGACGAAAGGCGCACGACAGAGGAACGAGTCGTCGTCGAGCTGGGCGACCATCGCCGCCGCAACGTCGGCCCGTGTCACGCGCGCCCCGGGGCTCAGGCGCTCCGACAGGCGATAGCCGCGTGGCGCGCCATCCGTGACGATCGGTGGCCGGAGGGCCGTCCAGGCGAGCGCCGAGGCGGAGAAGACGTCGAACTCGCGCTGCTTCGCCCCCACGACGTGGCGTGCCGCCAGCCGCACGATCCTCGAGGCGACCCGATCGATGGCCGGCTTGGCGTCGCCTGGAACGTCGACCGCCGCACCCGATAGCGCGATCAGGCGTGAGACACCATGCGCTTCCATCACAGCCACCAGATTGCGCATCCCGAGCTCCAAGGCGAGCTCGTCCTCGGACGTGTTCGTGCGCGGGCCGAGCGCGGCGATGACGGCTACGCTGCCGGTCACGGCGCGGCGCAGCGCGTTGGGATCCGCCACGTCGCCGATGATCGTCGATGCGTGCTCGCTGCCCGGCGCCGTCGGCGGACGGCGGGACAGGAGGATGAGGTCGTGTCCCCGGGCCAGGGCCTCTGTCATCGCCAAGGAGCCGATGCGCCCCGTGGCGCCCAGGATCGTCACCTGCATCTCGCGCTCCTCATGATCGGTCGACCGTCGTCGGTCGCTTTGTGTCCGGCGTCGGGCGCAGCGACGCCCACGCGTCCCGGCAGTCGCGGGCGAACGTTGCAAAGTCGGTGGCCGGCCGGCCGGTCACGCGCTCGACGTCGTCGGTCAGCCCCGCGGCAAGACCGAACCGGGCGGCGGTGTAGATCCCCAGGGTCACCGCGATCATCGCCGCCGGCATCCCGCGTCGATGCATCCGCCGCCAGTAGTGCCAGGGCGTCGGGTCGGCGTACCGGATCGGCCGTTCGAGCACCTCGCTCAGGATCGCCGCGCACTCGTCGTAGGTCAGCGCCACGGGTCCGGTCGGCGTGTACGCCCGACCCGCATGCCCAGGCTCGACGAGGGCGCGGGCTGCGACCGCGGCGACGTCGCGGACATCAACGTGGGCCGTCCGCGATCCTCGGCCCGCCGGGATGTAGATCTCGTCGCGATCGCGGATGTCCCGGGCATGGGTGGTCGAGAGGTTCTGCATGAAGTAGGCCGCCCGGATGAAGGTCCAGTCCAGCCCGGAGCGGCGCAGGTGGTCCTCGATCCTGCGGTGGGGCACGACCCGGTTGCGCTCAGCGCCCTGGATCGACAGGAACACGACGTGACGGACGCCGCGGGCCTTCGCTGCGTCGAGGGCAGGGCCGATGACGTGCTTGACGTCGGCGATCTGCGGCGGTCGGAGCAGGAACATCCGCTCCACGTTGTCGAACGCACCGAAGGTTGCCGGGTCGGCGAAGTCGAACCGTACGATCTCGACGGTCTCGCCGAACACCGCCATGGCGTTCTGGACGTCCCTCGCCGCGACCCGCACCCGGGCCCCCAGAGAGAGCAACTCCCCGACCAAGGGCGTGCCCATGTTGCCGGGAGCACCGGTCACGAGGATCAGGCCGGGCACGCTGGCGTCAAACGCGACGGCCGCCGGTCATGGCCGTCAGGCTCCCGGCAGAGTCGGCTGGGTCCACGGACGAGAAGCGGCTCGAGGTCGGCGCGGACCGGTGCGGCGTGAACAGCGGCGCTAACGCTCACATCCACCATCCCTCGGCGTGGTCACCGCGATGTCGGGGCGGACGGCCCGCCTCCGGGTTGTCAGGCCGGCTCATCTGGAGGCGGCCCGAGGGATGATACTTTGCTGCGTGTCCATTCGGCGAGCCGCTGCGCTTGATCAGCTTCGGTCGCGCCTGTGGGTCATCCCAGGCATGTTCGTCGTGGGGTCGATCGTGGCGGCCCAGGCTCTTGTCGCGTTCGATCACCTCATCGACGGGACCGTCGAGGGTCGCTTGAGCGGCTTCCTATTTGCCGGAGGCCCCGAAAGCGCTCGACTGGTCCTGTCCACGATCGCGACGGCGATGCTGACGTTCACTGGTCTGGTCTACACGGTGACGATGCTCGTCCTCCAGCTCGCCAGCAGCCAGCTCTCGCCCCGCGTCATGCGGACGTTTCTGCGCGATCGGGTCAACCAGACCGTCCTTGGGCTGTTCATCGCCACCTTCCTGTACGCCCTGCTCGTCCTGCGCGAGGTCAGGTCGCCGCCGTCGGCCTTCGTCCCAGCTGTTGCGGTGACCCTTGCGTACGTGCTGCTTCTGGCGTCGGTCGCCTCGTTTGTCGTGTACATCCACCACATGGCTCAATCGATCCGCGCGGCGAGCGTCCTGCACAGCGTGGGCGATGAGACCCGACTGGCCATCGACCGCTTGTACCCCGAGGATGTGGGAGAGGAGCCGGAACCTGCTGCGCCGAAGTTGCCTGATCGACCACCGGACGCCGTGGTCCTCCTCGATCGTCCTGCAGGGCTGATCAGGGAGATCGATGAGGACCGGTTCGTCAGCCTGGCCCAGGAGTATGGGATCACGGTCGAGCTCCCGCACATGGTGGGTGACTTCGTGCCGACCGGCTCACCGCTCCTGAGCATCTGGTACGAGCGCCCGCTCCACGCGGACGACGGATCACCCGACGCCGCCCTCGCCGACGCAGTCCACCTCGGCCATGAGCGCACGATGACGCAGGATGCTTCGTTCGGCTTTCGCCAGATCGTGGACATCGCCGAGCGCGCGCTGTCACCAGGCGTCAACGACCCGACGACTGCGGTGCAATCGCTCGATCAGCTCCATGACCTGCTCCGTCGCCTGGCGGGGCGTCGGTTACCGTCGGAGATTCGGGTGGCCGATGATGGCGCGGTGCTCCTTCGCCTGCCGCGTCCCGACTGGTCCGACTACGTCGCGCTGGCGCTCGACGAGATCCGCCACTACGGGGCGGGATCGATCCAGGTCGCGCGCCGACTGCGACACCTGCTCCTCGACCTTGAGGCTGTCGCCCCGGCCTCCCGCCAGGGTCCTCTCGAGCGACAGGTCCGCCTGCTCGACGCGGCGCTCGCGACACAGTACGAGTTCGCGGAGGATCGCCGTTCGGCGGCCGCCCCGAGCCCGTCCGGTCAGGGGCCGACCGAGGCCCCGTCGACGAGGCTCTCCGGCCGTGCTGGCAGATAGGCGCGTCCCCAACCCCTGGACCGCAGGCATCGCGCTAACTCCAGCTGGTAGGGGCGGACTCTTTCGTGATGAATACCGGCCCCGGGCGCCGACCGCGGGAGGTGGCACAGCGGCCCGTTCGCCGCATGGCCAGATACCGATCGCGCTGTCCCTTGTCGAGCTTCTCGATCGCGTAGCGCAGCATCACCCGCGGCATGGTCGCGGCGTGGGCATCGAGGAACGCCGCCTGGCGGGCGGGGTCTCGCTTGCCGGCTTCGCGCAGCATCCAGCCCACCGCCTTGTGGACCGTGTCCTCCGAATCGCCGACGAGGAGCTCGGCGATCCTGAAGGTGTCGTCCACCTCGCCGCGACGGATGAAGGCGTAGGTGCTGAGGATCGCGGCGCGGCGGTCCATCGGACTCGTGGAGGCGGCCAGCTCGTAAAGGATGTCCCGGGGCTTGTCGGTCAGGTACTCGCCGACGACGTGGATCGCGCTGCGGTCGACGAGGTCCCAGGTGTCGATCCGGTCGTGGCGCCGGATGTAGAGGTCGAACAGGGCCGGCCGACGGTCATCGGGCGTCTGCTTGCTGCGGGCCTGCCAGTCCATGAGGCTGACAGCGCCGACGCGTACCGGGTGGATCGGGCTCTCGAGCAGGCGCTCGATCTCCGCCGGCGACATATCCATGCACTCATGGGCGGGGCCGAAGATCTGACCCATCCCGACACCGCTGAAGTCGTCGGATCCGAGCGCGTCAGGCGACCGAAGCGCGCTCAGTTGCTCGATGAACTGCTCCGCCGTCGTTTCCATGGCACCAACGCTAGCGGGTCTGCCGTCGCCACGACGAGCGTGGGCGCGATGCCTAGCGCTTCAGCTTGCGCCAGCCGCCGGCGCGGTTGTTGGCGATGATCCCCTTGAACATCGCGGTCAGGGCCGGCCCGTTGATCGTCTCGCCCTGGTAGACGGCGATCTGGCGACCGGTCTCGTTGCCATGGCCGGCCGTGACGATCCTCTCGGGATCGGGGACGACGGGGTCGTATAGGAACACGTTGACGTGGTCCTTGGTCGCCAGCAGCGCACAGATGTTGCCATCGAGCACGAAGTACGGCTGAACCGTCCGCTTGATGGTCTCCTCGACGGCCGGGTCCGCGGCATGGACCAGGTCGCGGACCTCGCGGCAGATGGCCGCCTGCCAGCCGGGCAGGCGATCGATGTAGGTGTCGACCCGCGGGTCCTTGGTGTACGACATGGTCAGTGCACGATACCCGGGCCGTGGTCAGCCCGGCAGGTACGGTTCGAGTCGCGCCCGAAGCAGGTCACCACCATCGGCGTCGGTCACCCGGCAGCACCAGCCGCCGCCGCCGTCCGGCCACGCGTCGGCGATGAGCGCCGCGGCGGGCTCGGCCGCCCGGGCGTAATCGAGCCGGACCGATCGCGGCACCGCGCGGGTCGCGAGCGCGCCGCCGGCCACCGTGACCGATTCGTCGAGCCAGTCCGCGTAGACCGCGTTGTTGACGTGGTCCATCGGATCGAGCTCCTGGGGCCGAACGGTGTACGCCATCCGGGCCGGTTCGGAGGGGATATCGCCGAGGTCGACCCTGGCCAGCCCGAACGTCGCCGCCGGCGCCCCGAAGACCGCGTCGAACTCCTGCGGGATGCGGGTCGGCGCGCCGCGGCCGTCGAGCAGGACCCAGTCGATATGGACCCACGCACGGAGCGCCCCATCACCATCGTGGAACTCGGTCCGACGGCGCGCCCAGACGCGACGCCAGCCGACGACCTGGGTGGTGCCGACCAGCTCGTCACCGACCAGGATCGGCGCGACCAGGGCGATCTCCGCCGCGCGGACGAGCCAGGTGATCCCGTGCTCGGCGTACCACGCCCGATCGAAGCCACGGGCCGCGGAGTGATAGCCGGCGAGGTCCTGCGTGTAGCGCAGTAGGACGGAGGTCCGGATCCCGCCATTGGGGCCTCCCTCATCGAAGCGGACGCGATACGGCGCGGAACAGCGATCCGGCTCGCGCGCGATCACGCCCGCCGACCGGCGAGCTCGTCGAGCGTTTCGATGCTGATGACGGTCGTCGCCTCGTGGGGCGCGATCTGCCGGGCAAGCCTGACGTCGCACGATCGCCGGGCGTCGAAGACGACCAGCGCGACCGACAGCGCCTCGTCCTCGCTCGCCGCGTTCGTCCGAACGTCGTCGAGCTGATGGAGGACGTCGGCGTTGATGCCCCGCGCCCCCCACTTGCAGTCGTACGCCTCGGCGGCGCCGTCGCGCTCGACGGTCACGTCGTATGGATGGATCTCCGCTCGAACGCCATCGAACAGGATGCGACGCTCGCGGTGGACGGCGTCGACCCCGGTCCGGCGCGCCAGCAGCTGTGCGGTGACCTCCTCGACGAGCGCGCCACGGACCTGGCTGCGGACCTGTTCGCCCCGATCGGCGACGGCCAGCGAGGCCGCCAGGATCGCCTCGGAACGCGCCGTCTCGGTCGGAGCGCCCGTCGCGGCCGGCCCGAACAGCGTCGGGAACATCGCCCGCCAGCCGTCGGGGTCAACGCTCTCGCCGTTCATGACCGCGCGGGCCAGCAGCCGCTGCGCCGAGGTGGCCTCGGTGAGCAGCGTCGCCGTTCGGGCAACGGCCGGCTCGGTCTGGATCCCGGCGTAGACCACGGCCCGGGCATCGCGGGCGGCGTCCTGGAACCTCATGCCCTGGCCCCGATCGCAAGCAGCACGACCTGCGGGAAGGTCGACAGCCAGTCGATGGCCCGGTGCGGATCCTCGATCCGCTCGATCTCGTCGACCGCGCGATCGATCGCTGCGCTCGTCTCGTCCGAGACCTCCGTGTCACCGTGCCGGGCGGCGACCTCGTCGAAGCGCGTCCGCCAGGCGTCGGTCAGGTCGTTGACGTAGGACCACTCGTCTTCGATCCCCTCGCCAAGCTCCGCCAGGACCGCGTAGGCGTCGAGCGCGCGGTCGATAGCGTCACGGATCGTCTCGGCAGACACGCAACAAGCCTACCGCGATGCCGTGGCCGCGCGGTCGGCGGGTCGTCAGGCGGCGCGGGCCGTCCGCCGGCGCGATGCTCGGCCGGTCACCGGCTGCTCCGCGGCGGTCTCGGCGTGACGCCGAAGGAGTGCCTCGAGCTCGCGTCGCGCTCGATCGTCCCAGGCCCGGGAGTAGATCCGGACGGCATCGGCCCGGACGCTGTTGGCGAGGTCCCGTCGGCCGCTCGCGGCCACCTGGGCGACCCGGTCGAGGGCGGCGCGGTAGAGCGCGGGCAGCTCCTCGGCGGGGGACTTGGGATCCATCGTGCCAACTATCGCGCTTCGGTACCGCCGAATGGAATAGCCCAGCCGTCCCGTGGCGGCCGGCTGATGGTCCACGACTCAATCCCCCCGGTGCGCCCCGCTCCGCACCTCGAACGGCCCGAGCGTGCCGGTGGCGGGCATCCAGGCCTCGCTGACATGCTCCACGATGGCGGCTGCCGGACCGGCCCGGAGGCGATCGAGCAGGAGCTCGAGGCGCTCGCGGGGCCCCTCGGCGACGCATCGCACGGAGCCATCCATCGTGTTCGCGACCCAACCGGTCAGATCGAGCTCCGTCGCTTCTCGCAGGGCGAAGTAGCGGAACCCGACGCCCTGGACGCGCCCGATGACGGTCGCATCGAGCCGGACGCCCGGCGGGTCTCCGGCCACCGACGGTCGGTCAGGCGGCCGCGGCGCGCGACGGCCAGGCCAGCACGAGCGCATCGAGCACGAGCTCCGGTGAGACATTCCCGGCCAGCAGTTCGGCCGACCGCGCGGTCCGGGCCAGGAAGACCGCAGCCGATCCGGACGCGATGATCGACGAGATCGCCGTCAGCTCGTCGAGGAGGACCGTGTCGTGGATCGAGCGCGAGCCACCGTTCTCGACGAGGGCGAGATCGCGGGCGACATCGCCCCACAGACCGAGCAGGATCTCGACGCCTCGCCGGCGCTCGACGGCGGGCGTCCTCGCCGGGGCCGCCTCGTCATCGCCCGAGCCCGAGCCGTCGGCGAGCTCGTCGTCGGTGGCCGTGTCCGGGGCTGGGGCGATCGGGGCCGCCGCAGTCGCGGCGGCCACCAGCGAACCGCGGCGGCGCGACGGGCGGGCGGGTGCGCCCTCTGGATCCGGAGTCGCGAGGGCGGCCGACAGCGCGATCGCCCGGGGCACGGCGGCCCGCGCGGCGGCCAGCCGGCCCGATGGCCGGGCATCGGTCAGGTCGAGCAGGACGCGGGTCAGCTCGGCGCGGATCAGGACCGCCCCCGGGGCGCGGGCGTAGGCCAGCGCGAGTCCCGGGCGGCCACCGGCCAATCGGCCGAGCCGGGCCGCGGTCGGAGGATCGGCCAGACCGTGGTCGGCCACGATGGCCTCGATGTCCCGCGCGCCGACCAGCCCGAGCCGGACCCGGAAGCATCGAGATCGGACGGTCGGCAGGAGCCGGGCCTCCTGGTCGGCAAGCAACACGATGGTCACTCCGGCCGGCGGTTCCTCAAGCGTCTTGAGCAGAGCCGACTGGGCGTCCTCGTTCATCCGGTCGGCGGCCTCGATGATCGCCACCCGCGCGCCACCCTCGACCGGCATCAGCAGGAGCTCGCCGATGAGGTCCCTCACGCCGCGGTAACGCGCATCGGGACCACCGATGACCACCTGGCGGCCGGGTCCTGCGGGCCCCAGGCGGTGCAGGTCCGGGTGACTGCCATGGTCGACGAGACGGCACGCCCGGCAGGTCTGGCACGGCCGGTCGCCTTGCGCGGCGGTGCACAGCAGGCCGGCCGCCAGGTCAAGCGCCAGCGTCGTCTTGCCGACGCCCTCAGGCCCGACCAGGAGGACGGCCTGGGGCGCCGGACCCCGGATCATCGTGGCCACCGCGCCGAGCGCGGCGGCCTGCCCCCGGGTCCGCGCGCCGTCCACGACCGTCGGTCAGATCGGCTCGACCGGCGCGGTCTTGCGCGTCGTCCGGCGTTTCGGGGCCGCGGCGGCCCCATCACCGGTCTCGGCGGCATCCGCCGTCGTGCCGGCAGTCGCCTTGGCGGCAGCCGGCTTGCGCGCGGCGCGTGGCTTGGCGGGCGCCTTGACCGCTGGCTCGCCGGGGCCGGTCTCGGCCGTCCCGACCACCTCGGTCGGTGCGGCGGCGGCGACCTTGCGGGTCGTACGCGGCTTGGCGGCCGGCTGGTCAGCGGTCGCCTTGGATGCCGCCGGCTTGCGCGTCGCACGGGGCTTGGCGGCAGGCTTGACGGTCGGTTCGCCGGAGTCGAACGTCGGGGCCGAGGCCGTGACGTCCGCTTCGGACGCGTTGGACACCCGGGACGGCGCCGATCCCGAACGGGACGTGGCCGGCTTCTGGGCCACCTGGGCCCGGAGCAGCGCCTCGAGCTCGGGCGGGACGTCGCTCCATGGCTCGTTCGACCCTCGTGGGACAGAGGGCGCCTGGTTCGGTCGATCGACGCCACGGCTGTAGTTGCGATCGTCGCGCGGCGGCGTGGCGGGTCGGGTCCGGCCGCTCACATCGGGATAGCGGTTGATGCCGCCACCCCCGCCGGAGCCCCGTCCGTAGCGCTCGCGATCCATCGCCGACTGGTAGGCCGAGCGACCGCCACGGGCGCCGCCGCGATTCGGTCCGGCGCCGCCGCGGTTGGCGCCGCTGCGCCGCTGCTCGGCGATGAGGTATTCCGGGATCTCCGGCTCCTCGAAGTCCTCCTCGTCGACGAGCGGCGCACGGGGCACCCCGGTCGATGCGGTCGGAGTCCCGAGCTGCGAGTCCCAGACCGACCCGAACGGGGTCGTTCGGGGACCACGCGGCGCAGGGGCGATCGCGACGTCCTCTTCCTCGGCCGGTCCTTCGTCAAGGCGGGCCGGGGTCGCCGCGCGCGGAGCGGCGGCAACGGCGGGGGTGGGCTCGTCCTCGGCGGCCTCGCCGTCGGTCGTGCCCTCGAACCCGGCGTCATCGCCACGTCCGCGGCCTCGGCCCCGACCGCGACCACCACGACGCCGGCGGCGGCGCGGCTCATCACCATCCTCGATCCGGTCCGGTCCGCCCTCGGCGGCCGCTGCGGCGTCGGTCGCCGCGTCGTCGAGCTGGTCGAGGGTGAAGACCTCGGCCCGAGCGAGATCGGCCTCCGTGAGCGGCCCGGCCGCGCGCGAGAGGCGCTCGCCGGGGAGTGCCACCAGGCCGGCACCGTCACCTCGGGTCGCAGCCACACCAGCGCCGACCGGCTCCTGGGCATCCGTGCGAACCCGACCGCGACCCCGCCCGGTCGCGGCGACCGGCTCGGCATCGCGGCCACGTCCGCGGCCGCGACCACGGCCGCGCCCGACACCGGTGCCGTCGGTCTGCTTGTCGGGAACCTCGGTCATCGACAGATCCGCATCGTCGTCCGCGACGCGGCGGCCGGATCGGGTGCCCTTCTCGACACGCGCCAGCTGGACGATGTCGGTGAACTGGTCGGCGACCTCGATGAGGTCGGAGCTGGTGTTCCCGCGGAAGCTGATGACCTCGACGCGGACCCCCTGCTCCTGGACCGCCCGGATGGCCGGCGCGAAGTCGCCATCGCCCGAGACCACGATCGCGATGTCCAGGTTGCGGGCCGTCTTCATCATGTCTACGACCAACTCGATGTCGAGGTTGGCCTTGACCTTGCCGTCGCCGTACTTGCGGATGTCCTTGCTGACGACCTTGTAGTTGCTGCGGCGCAGGAAGTCGTGGAAGTTCCGCTGGTTCTCGTTGTCCGGGTCAAGGCCGGTGTACGCATAGGCGCGCACCAGGTCTCGGCCGGCCGAGGCCGCCTTGAGCAGCGTGACGTAGTCGATGTCCACGCCGGCGGCCTTGGCCGCATAGAAGATATTCGCGACGTCCACGAAGACGGCGACGTTCTTGCTCACATTGACTCCTTGAGTTGGGGATTCGCCCGGCCGGCGCGATCACGCTGCACGGCGGGGACGTTCATATCGTACGACGCGCGGCTCCGGCCGCGGTCACGGTTCGTTGGATGCCCGGACCGGCTTCGCCGAAGCCCATCCGTTGCCAGCGGGCGTAGGCCTCGGCGTCGTCGGGCCGCTTGGCTTCGACGACGGTGCAGCCCTTGTTGCTGGCCGACCTGATCAGTTCCTCCAGGAGCGCCCCGGTGATTCGATCGGCGTCGTACTCCGGGTCGACGACCAGGAGATCGATCGTGCCGACGTACCCGCCGGCTCGAACGGACGGCCGGAGCGCGAGGATCGCGCCCCCGACGACGACGCGCTGCATCTCCGCGACGACGATGCTGGCCTGAGGCAGGTAGACGAGCTGGCGCATGAGATCGGCTGCCCCGAGCGGGCTCTCGCCGCGGTCCATCTGGACCCCGTCGTCGCACAAGGCGACGACGCGATCGATGTCCGTGACACGGGCTGCTCGGACCAGGTATTCCACGCCGACGGGTCCAACCTCGCAGGGTTCGGCGACCTTGGCCCACGATCGGGTTCGACCGAGGCGATATCGAGGCCCGCGGATCCGCTCGTCGTCGAGGAGCGAAGACGCTCACGACGCACGTCGAGGGTGCGGCCGACCGGTATTGCATTCAGGTCGCCGTCCGCTAATATACGGCATCGCTTCGGCGGCCACCTGCGCGCCGCCCGGATGCGAGACCTAGCAGCTGTCGCTCGCCATGCACCGCCAGTCCGTGAACCGTCGCCGGGAGGGTGACCGGGAGTGGAGTGGCCCGCACCGAGCGGTCGCAGCGGGTTCGCGCACCGGATCGAGCCAGGTGGTTTCGACCGGTGACTTGGAGGAGACTCATGAAAATGCACAAGATCGGTGCGCTCGCGGCCGTCAGCGTTCTGGCGCTTGCGGCGTGCAACACGGGCAGCACAGCGTCGACCGCGCCGGGCGGCAGCGCCGCCGCGGCCAGCGCCGCGGCCAGCGCGGGCGCCAGCGCGGGCGCCGGCGCCAGCTTCGCAGCAAAGGGAGAACTCAAGCTCGGCGTCGCGTTGCCTCTGTAGGGCGGCGCAGCAGCCGACGGCCAGCCGACCCTCAAGGGCGCCCAGCTCGCAGTCGATCAGATCAACGAGAAGGGCGGCGTCAACGGCTACACCATCAAGCTCGTGCCGCTCGATCACTCCGTGAACGGGAAGTACAACGAGCAGCAGGGCGCCCAGGATATGCAGACATTCGTGTCGGACGCCGCTGTGATCGGCGTCGTCGGCCCGTATAACTCTGCTGTGGCCAAGGTCCAGATCCCGATCAGCAACTCTGCCGGCCTGCTCCAGTGCAGCCCGGCGAATACAAACGAGTCGCTGACCAAGCCCGAGTTCGGGGCACTTGACTTCCGCAAGTCGAACCCGGAAAAGATCAATTACATCCGCGTCGCGGCCACCGACGACATCCAGGGTCCGGCGATGGCCATCTATGCGTACAACACGCTCGGCCTCAAGAACATGCTCGTCGTTGACGACGTGACCACGTTCGGCAAGGGCGTCGCCGACAACTTCCAGAAGAAGTTCGAGGAGCTCGGCGGGAAGGTGATCCGTGTCGGCGCCGGTAAGGACACGACCGACTTCAACTCGATCATCACGAACGCCAAGAGCAGCAACCCGGATGGCGTCTACTACGGTGGCGTC
>JBBQVJ010000035.1:0-17457 GCA_038211705.1 Candidatus Limnocylindrales bacterium
GTACTCGCAGCCGTGCGGGCCGATCCCCTCGACGACCGCCTCGGCACCGCTGTTGCGGACCGCGAAGCGCATCCCCGCCCGACCGACGAGGTGCAGCCGCCCCGCCGTGGCGCCATAGAGCGCCGTGTTGCCGGCGATCGCCTGGGCTGCCGGTTCGGCCGCGAGGTCGGGCTCCGGGGCGACCGTGATCGAGCCGCCCGACAGGCCCTTCGCGACGTAGTCGTTGGCCTGGCCGACCAGACGAAGCTCGACGCCGGCCCCGGCAAAGGCGCCGAACGACTGGCCGGCCGCGCCGCGCAGATCGAGCCGGATCGGACCGTGGAGCTCTCCCCGCTCGAGGGCACCGGTCAGACCCGCCCCGAACGACCGATCCGCGGTCGTCAGTCGCAGACCTGCCGCGCTGACCGACGCCTGGCCGCGGAAGGCGGCCGCGATGCCGACCTCCAGCGCCGATGCCGGGGCGTGGGCGATGTCGCGGCCGGCCCCGGCCGGGTCCGCCCGGCGACTCGCGGGCGCGAGCCACGGCGCAGCACCGACGACCGCGGTCAGCTCCCCGCGGGCCGCCGCGATCGGGTGTAGGAGGCGACGGCTCTCGCCAACGATCTCGCCGACGGAGTGCGCCCCGACGGCGGCCAGCTCGCGCCGCAGGTCCTCGGCGATCGCGGTGAAAAAGCGGACGACATCCTCGGGTGTGCCCACGAACTTCGCGCGCAGTTCCTCGCGCTGGGTGGCGATCCCGGTCGGACAGGTGTCGAGGTGGCACTGGCGGGCCATGTCGCAGCCGATCGCGACCAGGGCCGCAGTCCCGAACGCGAACTCCTCGGCACCGAGCAGGGCGGCGACGAGCAGGTCGCGCCCGGTCTGGAGCCCGCCGTCGGTGCGCAACGCGACCCGGTCGCGCAGGTCGTTTCGGAGCAGGACCTGGTGCACCTCGGCCAGACCGAGCTCCCAGGGCGCGCCGACGTGCTTGATCGACGACAGGGGCGAGGCGCCGGTCCCGCCGGCATGCCCCGAGAGGTGGATGTACGAGGCACCGGCCTTGGCCACGCCCGCCGCGATCGTGCCGACACCTCGAGCCGCGACGAGCTTGACCCCGATCCTGGCGCCAGGGTTGATCGCCCGGAGATCGGCGATGAGCTGGGCGAGATCCTCGATCGAGTAGATGTCGTGGTGCGGCGGCGGGCTGATGTAGCTCTGACCGGGCTGGCCGCGACGGAGCGCGGCGATGTAGGCCGTGGCCTTGCGACCCGGCAGCTGGCCGCCTTCGCCGGGCTTCGAGCCCTGCGCGATCTTGATCTCGAGCTGGTCGGCGCGGGCGAGGTAGGCCGCCGTCACCCCGAAGCGCGCAGAGGCGACCTGCTTGATCCGCGCGTCGTGACGCCGGCCGTCGGGTCCCGGCAGGTACCAGCCCGGGTCCTCGCCCCCCTCGCCGGTGTTGGCGGCGCCACCGGCGCGCTGGATACCGATCGTCAGGGCCTGGTGCGCCTCCGGGCTGAGCGCGCCGACGCTCATCGCCGAGACCACGAAGCGACGCACGATCGATCGCGCGTCCTCGACGTCGGCCAGCGGCGTCGCCACAGGCGCACGGCGGATCCGTAGGTCGTCGCGTGGGACCGCGTGGTCCGCGGCCGGCCGGGCGAGCGCGGCCCGATAGCGGGCGAGCTGGGCGTCGATGTCGACAATTGCGATGCCATCCCCTCCCCCGACCGCCAGGAGCGTGATCTCGCTCGCGATCCGCGGCGAGAACAGGTGCGCCTCGCCGTCGCCGCGGAACCGCGCAAAGCCGGGATCGGGGAGGCGCGGCTCGCGACCCGCCGCGGGTTCTGGGATGGCCAGCGCCGCGGCGCGCTGGCGGACCTGGCGCTCGGCGAGGTCGGCCAGCGTGGTCCGGCCCGGCCAGGCCGCTGCGGTCGGGAAGCAGCGGGCGACCACGGCCGGCGCGAGATCGACGACGTCGATCAACGCCCCGCCGATGTACGACGCGACCGAGCTGATGCCCATCCGCGCCAGGGTCTTGCGCAGGCCGGCCTCGAAGGCGGCGATCAGCCGGCCGATCGTCTCGGTCGGGGTCGCGTCCTCGGCGCCGCGGGTGCCCGCCAGCTCCCCCGCGAGCTCGATCGCCAGTCGCGGGTGGACCGCGGTCGCGCCAACGGCAAGGACCATCGCCATCGCGTGGACATCGAGGATGTCGACCGCACTGATCGCCACGTCGGCGCGACCGCGCAGGCCGGCCGCCGTCAACGCGGTGTGGACGGCTCCGGTGGCGAGGATCGAGGGGATCGGCAGCCGATCGACCGACAAGGCCGCGTCGGTCAGCAGCAGGAGCACGGCACCGCCTCGGGCAGCGGCCACGGCATCCGTTGCCAGACGGTCGAGGGCGACGCCGAGGCCCGGGGCGCCCGCCGCCGGATCCCACGTCGTGTCGAGGGAGCGCACGGTCGCGCCGCCCTCGCGGACGGCCGCCAGGAGTCCCGGCAGGTCGACCACGATCGGTCGCTCGAGGCGGACCGTCCGCGGACCTCGTGGCGGACCACCGAGCAGCGCCGGCCGTCGGCCGAGCTCGACCCGGAGATCCATGACCACCCGCTCGCGTTCCGGGTCGATGGCCGGGTTCGTTACCTGCGCGAACGCCTGGCGCAGGTGATCGGCCACCGGCCGGTCGAGGCGGCCGCGGCCGGGCGTCGGCATGTCGTCGCCCATGCTCCAGAGCGGCTCGTGGCCCTCGAGCGCCATCGTCTTGATGTCGAGCCTGGCCCGTTCGGCGTCGAGCCCGGCGATATAGCGCAGCACCTGATCCGTCGGGGGGCTGGCGGGCGTTCCGCCGGGCGCGCCGCCGGCCCCCACGCCGCCCGCCGCGACCGGGCGGTCCTCGTGGATGGTCCGCGCGGCGTCGTGGATCGGCAGCGAACGGAGCGCCCAGGCCTTGGCGTCGGCATCCTCGAGGATCGCGCGGCGGCCGGGCTCCACGAGCAACAGCTCACCCGGACCGAGACGACCGCGGCGGACGGTCTCGGCCGCGGCGAACGGGACCGCCCCGGCCTCCGAGGCGACCGCGACGAGCCGATCGGCCGTGACCGCGAACGCTGCCGGTCGCAGCCCGTTGCGATCCACCAACGCGCCGACCCGCCGGCCATCGGCGAAGACGATCGCCGCCGGGCCATCCCACGGGGCCAGGAAGCCAGCCGTCCGGCGCCGCAGCGTGGCGACATGCGGGTGCGGCGCGCGGCGCAGGGCCAGCGCCTCCGGGATCATGGCCAGCAGGGCTGGCGTCAGCTCCCAGCCGGTCGCCGTCAGCAGCTCGAGCGCCTCGTCGAGCGACAGCGAGTCGGAGCCGTCGGCGGAGAGCAGCGGCCCGGCCGCGAGGAGGGCGCGAGCGATCTCGGAGGTGGCCGGGTCGGCCGACCGGCCACGGACCTGCTCGCGGTTGCCGCGGACTGTATTGATCTCGCCGTTGTGGGCGATCGAGCGGAACGGCTGGGCGAGCCGCCAGACCGGGTGCGTGTTGGTCGCGTAGCGCTGGTGGAACACGGCGTACCCGACGCGCAGCTCGGTGCGCAGGTCCGGGTAGAAGTCGGGCAGGCGGCCGCCGGTGACCAGACCCTTGTAGACGATGGTCCGGGCGGAAGCGGACGGGATCGCGATCTCGGCCATCGCCCCACCGGCTGCCAGCGCGGCGGTCTCCAACCGTCGGCGGGCGACGACGAGACGTCGCTCGAACGCCTCGTCCGTGATCGGTCGGGGGTCCCCGGGGCCCCGCCACGGGCGATCCACGATGGCGTGGGCGAAGCCTGGTCGCGACGCGCCGGCTGTGGCGCCAAGGGCCGATACATCGACCGGCACGGCGCGCCAGGCGCTGACCGGCAGCCCCGCCTCGAGGAACTTGGCCTCCACGAGCGCCCTGGCGCGCCCACCCGCGACCCGGCCCCGTGGCAAGAACAACGAGACCACGCCCGGGCGCGCCGCCGCCCGCTCGCCGGCCACCAGCTCGAGCACGGATCGATCCAGCGGCAACGCCACCCCGGCACCATCGCTCGACTCCCCGTCCGCCCCGAACGCCCCACGATGCCCGAGCGCGGCAAGCCCCGCCAGCGCCAGCGGCAGGACCCGTTCGCGCGATCGCCCGCCCGCGTCCGCGACGAACCCGACGCCACAGGCATCGTGTTCGAAGCGCGCCTCGTAGAGCGGGGCGGCGCGGGCGATGGAACGGTCGCGGAGAGTCTTGCTCATGGCTCTGGCTCCGGAGGAGATGGACGGCCGCCGCCGATGAGGAGTCGACGGCGGCCTTGGAGGGTCGCGGCGTTGGGCGAGGAGGCGCCGCCCGTCACACTTGATAGGCGACCTCGCCATGGACCGAGAGGTCGAGTCCGGCGGCCTCGTCGGCCGCCATGACCCGGATGCCGAGGAGCACGTCGACGAGCTTGACGATGCCGAGCGTCGCGATGACGGCATAGGCGACGACCGCACCGACCGCGACGAACTGGGTCACCAGCTGCTGCGGGTTCCCGTCGAGTAGCCCGGAGTAGGCGGCCTGGATCGAGGACGAGGCGAAGATGCCGGTTGCGATGGCGCCGAACATGCCGCCCACGCCGTGGACCGCGAAGACGTCGAGCGCATCGTCGACCTTGACCCGCTCACGCAGCAGCGTGGCGCTGAAGCACAGGCCGCCGGCGGCGAGACCGATGATGAGCGACCCGCCGACGGTCACGAACCCCGAGGCAGGGGTGATCGCCACGAGCCCGGCGACCGCCCCGCAGGCGGCCCCGACCACGCTGACCTTGCCCGAGCGGAGGTAGCTCGCGAGGACCCAGGTGATGGTCGCCGCGGCGGCCGCGGTGTTGGTGACGATGAACGCGCTGGCGGCCAGGCCACCCGCCGTCAGGGCGGATCCGGCGTTGAACCCGAACCAGCCGAACCACAGCAGACCGGCGCCCAGGACCGTCATCGGCACGTCGTGCGGCGTGAACGGGACGCCGTTGGTGACGCGGCGGCCGATCAGCAGCGCGACGACGAGGGCCGACACGCCCGAGCTGATGTGGACGACCGTCCCGCCGGCGAAGTCGAGCGCGCCGAGCTTGAACAGCCAACCATCGGTCGACCAGACCCAATGGGCGATCGGCGAGTAGACGAGGATCGACCAGAGGATCGTGAACAGGACGAAGGCGCTGAACCGCTTGCGCTCCGCGAAGGCGCCGGTGATGAGGGCCGGCGTGATCGCCGCGAACATCAGCTGGAAGGCGGCGAACAGGACGAACGGGATGGTGACCGCATAGACCGTGCTCGGCTCGAGCCCGACCCCGTTGAACATCGCGAAGTCGAGGCCGCCGATGAGGCCCCAGCCGTTGACGTCAGGCCCGAACGCGAGCGAGAAGCCGACGATGATCCAGACGATGCTGACAATGGCGAGTCCGAACCAGCTGTGCATGACCGTCGAGAGGACGTTCTTGCTCCGGACGAGACCGCCGTAGAACAGGGCCAGGCCCGGCAGCATGATCATCACGAGCGCCGTGGACATCAGCATCCACGCGGTGTCTCCACTGTCCATCCGTTCCGTTCCTCCGGTCGCCGCGTCCGGGGGCACATCCGGACTTGGCTCGAAGGCTAGGGATGGGCCGAGGTTGCGTCGTCCGCGTGGCAGGACAGACAAGGTGTCGGTTGGGTGCCGCTCATCGAGGCGGTGGCGAGCGAGGTTGCGACTGGGAGCCGGGCTAAGCCGCGCTAGCCGATCGGCGGCCGCTCGAACTGCCACGCGTCGACGTCGCGGACCGGCTCGTAGCCGATGGCCCGGTAGATGTGGTTGGACGTCGGATTGGCGAGGTCGGTGAACAGGAAGCAGAACCGACGGCCAGCCTCGAGGGCAGCCAGGCTGATCGCCGCGACCAGGGCGCTCGCGTAGCCCCGGGCACGAACTTCGGGCGGCGTGTAGACCGGCCCGACCCTGATGCCGTTCGGCGTCGGGCCGCCGACCCCGGCCAGCGAGACGACCTCGCCGTCTTCCCAGAGGTAGAGCGTCCGGCCGCGGCCCGCCAGCCAGCGGTCGGCCATCGCCGCGACCTCGGCCGGTTCCGTCTCGCCGATCGCCTCGCGCATGAACGCGCCGAGCCAGGCTTCGACCAACGGCCGGTCCCCAGGGACGGCGGTTCGGACCCGGCCGGGCGTCGGTCGGGGCGGCACGACGGCGGTCAACCGGAAGATCCGCTCCGAGGTCTTGAGGTGGCCGGGCGAACCACCCATCCCGGTCCGCACATCCACGAACGCCCCTACATGCTCGACCGGCCCAAGCACGCCTGGCAGGTCGCGCTTGAGCGTATCGGCGGCGATCAGCGGGACGGCCGCCGGATCGTCGATCTCGGACAGCACGAACTGGAACGGCGGCGTCTGGATCGCTGCCGCGACGACCCGATCGTCGTCCGACACGACCCCGAGATAGGCCGGCGCCGTGTACTGCTCCGGCATGTCCCGCAGGCTCGCGCAGACTCCGAAGATCAGGTTGTGCTCGGCCTCGCGCGCGACCAGGAAGTCGCCGGCTTCCGCGAGGAAGTCTTCGCCCGAGTTGAACCGTCGCAGTTCCATGGGCGCAGCATACGGGTCCCGCCGCCGGATATATGGTCGCCTCGTCGGCGACTGAGGGGTCGCGTCATGACGACGCGACAGCCTCGGGCAGGTCGACCCTCCCGGCGCCGTCTTTGGTCCACCAGTCGGCGTGTTCGGCGTCGATGCCGCGTGAGACATCGCGCAAGCGGCGATGGGGGCTTTCGCAGGGCCGCCCACGACCGGCCCCAACTCCCACCCCACTGGAAGCGCTCGATGGCCGTGCTATGGTCGGTCGACGCCGGCGCCGCTCGTACGAGTATCTGGATGCGGGCGATGGAGGTTTCATGGTCCGCGCGAGCATGATCCTGCTTGTCGGTGCCGCCTTGCTTGCCGCCTCCTGCGGAGGGCCGGCCCCCGCGACGCAGACGTCAAATCCTGGTAGATCCGCCCAAGTCTCGATCCAGCCGTCGGTCGGTTCGACCGCCGGCCCGCCATCCGCGAGCCCGGAAACAGCCGAGTTTCCCGGCCTCGCCCTCAAGGCAACCATCACCGGCGTGGCCTTTCCCGCAGCCCTCGTCGCCACAGATGGAGCCGTCTGGGCGCTCGGGCACACAGACGCAAGGTGGTCAGTGATCGACCCGGCCACCAATTCGATCACGGCCACCGTCTCGGTCGGCGGTTCGTACGCGACCGGTGGCGTCCTCGTCGACAAATACCTGTGGGCTCTCGATTTCACCGATCAGCAGGTCGTCGCTGTCGATCCGGTATCCCGGAAGGTGACCGCAACGATCCCAGTGGGCATCGACGGAGGCTGGCTGGTCGGGGGCGATGGTTGGCTGTGGGCCATCGGGAATGACGCCCATGACCTGATCCGCATCGACCCAGCGACCCACGGCGTTGCCCGTCTGGCCGTCGAACCCGACTGCGGATCGACACCGCTGGCCGCCGGCGGCTTCGTGTGGCTCGTCTCGGGCTCGGGTCACCTGTGCAAGCTCGATCCAAAGACGGGTCAGACCGTCGCGACGCTTGACGGGCTCGGCGCCGTCCAGTGGCTGTTCTGGGGCGCAGGTCGCGTGATCCTGCCAAATGACGAAGGTGGCGCGATCGTGGTCGATCCGACGACGATGACGATCGAGTCAGTCGTGCCGCCGCCGCCGCCTGGCACCTTCGAAGGCGCGGAGTACAGCCTGTCGTCGCCGGGCTCCCAGGACAGCGTGTCGATGCTGGACGCGAAGCCAGACGTCTGGGTTCGCTATACGGGCGCGACCGTCGGCCGGCTCCACCTCAGCGACGGTCCGACCTGGACCGTCTTCGCCGGATTGCCGTCAAGCAATGACGGGGCGCCGATGCTCGTAGCGTTCGATTCGTTCTGGGCCGCCGATGTCGACGGCGGTGCCGTCGTCCGGACGGATCTCCCGACTCCGTAGGGACAAGGGTCGAGCCATCATCGCGCGCCAAGGCGCTTGCGAGCCGGGTGGGATTCGAACCCACGACCAAAGGATTAAAAGTCCCGTGCTCTACCGCTGAGCTACCGGCCCGCGGACAGGGTACCCGACTCGTCTTCAGTTACCCCGCGCGGTCGTGGGCCTCGGGCAGCCAGTCGACGACTTCCGCATCGAGCTCGCAGGGATCGGCCATTCGCACGCGACGCGTGCACATCCCAGTCGAGCGTTCGAGACGGCCGGCCGACTCGACGCGAATGAGGTCGAGACCGACCTCGAGACGGGCGCCCGAGGCCGGCCCGGCCGTGGCGAACTGTTCGGCGCGACGGAGGCTCACGCACGCTTGCTTCGGTGCGAGCTCGACATACCCGGGCGACGCCTCCATCGTCGAAGGTAAGCGGTCAGGTCGACCATCCAGGGCGTCGCGCTCGAGCGCTGAGGAATGGCGTCAGATGCGTGTTGCTGAGGGACCACAAGACCTGCGATCGCCCCGACGACGAGGACGAGGCGAGTCGGACCCGGCCGTTGACGGTCGCACATCTCGGCAGTGGCCACCACGAAGGCGATGAGCGCGAGCTTCCACGCAAATCCGAGGATCGGTTGCTCGACCATGCTGGCCACGATCGGGTTTTATCTCGCGCGCGACGACGAGCGCGGACACGAGATCCAGGCGTTGGGCGACCGTGAACGCCACGACAAAGCCATCGGAGCGCTATCGCACCCGCACGCTCGAAGGCTCCGCGAGCTACGGCCATCACGATGCCGGCGCGGTGACGGGCGTCGGCAGCGGCTCGCCGCGCACGCCGGCCAGCAGGTTCGCCGCGGCCATGGCGGCCATCTTGCCGCGGGTCGTCCGCGACGCCGACGCGATATGGGGCACGATCAGGCAGTTGTCGAGGCCGACCAGCGGGTCGTCCATCGCGATCGGCTCGGGGTCGGTGACGTCCAGCGCGGCCGCCCAGATGCCGCCCGAGCGCAGCGCCTCGGCCAGCGCCGCCTGGTCGATGACCGGTCCGCGTGAGGTGTTGACCAGCACTGCGGTCGGCTTCATCCAACCCAGCGACCGACGGTTGATCAGATGACGCGTCACCGGGCTGAGATTGACGTGGAGCGAGACGAAGTCGCTCTGCGCCAGCAGCTCCTCGAGCGGCAGGAAGGTCGCGCCAAAGGGCTCGGTCACCTCGGCCGGCAGCTCGTTGACATCGTAGTACAGAATCCGCATCCCGAACCCCTGCGCGCGACGCGCCAGCGCGTGCCCGATCCGCCCGAACCCCACGACGCCGAGCGTCGCACCGTGGACGTCCGGCCCCATCAGCAGCATCGGACCCCACGTCTTCCACTGTCCGTCGCGGACGTAGCGGTCACCCTCGGGCAGGCGCCGCGCGGCGGCCATCAAGAGCGCCCAGGCGAGGTCGGCGGTCGTCTCGGTCAGCACGCCCGGCGTGTTCCCGACCGCCACGCCGCGCGCGGCACAGGCCGCGAGATCGATGTTGTCGAAGCCGACCGCGTAGTTGCTGACCACCCGGAGCTTCGGCCCGGCGGCGTCGAGGAACCCGTCATCGACCTTGTCGGTGAGCAGCGTCAGCGCCCCATCGACACCGGCGACTCGCCGCAGCAGCTCGTCGCGTGGCGGCGGAAGGTCGTCCTCCCACAGGTCCATCTCGCAGGCCGCGGCGATCGCATCCAGACCCTCGTCGGGGATCCGGCGGGTGACGAAGACCCGCGCTCGGCCGGTCACACCCGGGCCGCCACGAGCGGCTCGACGATGGTCCGGATCCGGCCCAGCGCCTCGGTCAGGTTGGCCTGCGAGTTGGCATAGCTGATCCGGATGTGGTCGTCACCGAACTTGCCGAACGCCCACCCGGCCAGGACGCACACGCCCGCCTCCTGGAGCAGCCGCTCGGCGAGCTCGGCGCCGGACAACCCGGTGCCGGCGATGCTCGGAAACACGTAGAACGCGCCGATCGGCCGCCGGCATTCGATGCCCGGGATGGCGTTGAGACCGTCTACGATCAGGTCCCGCCTGGCCCGGAACTCGACGACCATCGCGTCCACGTCGTCCTGTTGCCCGACGAGCGCCTCGACGGCGCCCTCCTGGGCGAACGTGGCCACGCCACTGATGGTGTTGATGATCAACTGACTGAAGATCGCCACCAGCGATTCGGGGACGATCGCGTAGCCCATCCGCCAGCCGGTCATCGCAAAGGTCTTGGAGAAGCCGTCGAGGACGATCGTCCGCTCGGCCATCCCGGGCAACGACGCGATCGAGACGTGCTCGGCGCCGTCGTACAGGATCCGGCCATAGATCTCGTCTGCCAGGACCCACAGATCGTGCCGGATGGCGAGCTCGGCGATACGCTCGAGATCGTCCCGGGTCAGCACGCCACCGGTCGGGTTGGCCTGCGAGTTGATGACCAGCAGCCGCGTACGGGATGTGATCAGCGACGCGAGCTCATCGACATCGAGCCGGAAGTCGTTGGCCATCCGGATCGGGATGGGGACCGGCGTCGCGCCGACGAAGCGGGTCAGCGATTCATAGATCGGGTAGCCCGGGTCCGGGACGAGGACCTCGTCACCGGGGTCGACCAGTCCAAGGATCGCGTACAGCATCACGCCCTTGCCACCGACGGTCACGAAGACCTGGAACGGTTCGACCGGGAAGCCTTTGCGCGCGGAGGCGTCCGCCGCGATGGCCTCGCGCAGGGCCGGGATCCCGGCAAACGGCGGGTAGTGGGTGGCGCCGGCATCGAGCGCCGCCTTGGCCGCCGCCCGGACATTGGCCGGCGTGTCGAAGTCGGGCTCCCCGAGTTGGAGATGGACGATCGACCGACCGATCGCCTCGAGCGCCCGGGCGCGGGCGGTCACCTCGAAGGCGCTCTCGGTCCCGATGGTGCTCATCCGGCTGGCGGTGCGCATCGTCCCCTACCTCCGACTACGGCAGCATCTGCCGAAGAGCGAACCAGACGTTGGCGGGCCGTTCCGCCAGGCGTCGCATATACCACGGGTACCAGTGCTCACCGTAGGCGATGAGCGCCTGGACGCGATAGCCCGCTTTTGCCAGGCGGAACTGCTGGTCGGTCCGGATGCCGTAGAGCATCTGGACCTCGAAGGCATCCCGTTCGATGCCGGCCGCCTTCGCCTGTTCGGCGATGGCCTCGATGAGTGTCACGTCGTGCGTCCCGAGACCGAGCCGGATGGGCCGGCCGCGGCCCTCGAGCAGGAAGCGGACCGCGAGCCCGAGATAGCTGGCATCGACCTCCCGCCGGTCGCGATAGGCGATCGATTCCTTCTCGTCGTAGGCGCCCTTGACCAGGCGGATGGCGGGGTCGAGTGGCCGGAGCCGCTCGAGGTCGGCCGCCGTCCGGCGCAGGTAGGCCTGGAGGCAGATCCCGGTCTTCGGCTGGACCGCCCTGAGCCGCTCGTATAGCTCGATCGTGGCATCGACATAGGCGCTGCCTTCCATGTCGATCCAGAGATACGAGCCGGCGCCCCCGGCGTCCTCGGCGATGCGGACCAGGTGGGCCAGGCAGGCGTCGGGATCGATGTCGAGCCCGAGCTGAGTGGGCTTGACCGAGATCTCGCCGTCGATGCCGGAGGCGACGATCTTGTCGATCGCCTCGAGATAGTGCGCGGCGACCTCGTCGGCCGCGGCCAGGTTCTCGAGGTTCTCACCCAATCGTGTGTACATCGATCCGATGCCAGCGGCCTGGAGCGGCAGCGCCGCCGCCAGCGCGTCCTCGAGCGTCTCGCCGGGCATGAACCGATGGACGGCGCGCTTCATGAACCGGAGTCGCGGCAGGCGCTCCTTCAGCCATCGGTTGCGTGCGGCCCAGAGAAAGACGCGGCGCATCGAGACCTCCGTGGAATGGCCCGAAACGGGTCGCCTCGGATGATAGGCGACAGTGGGGCTAAAATCGCGCCGATGACCCGCTACTACGACATCGCTGCCGCCAACGCCGCCGTCGCCGAGCTCGATGGGATCGTCTGCGTGCTCGCCGAACAGCGGGCCGAGCTGGTCCGCCTCCGCGACGAGGTGCTGGCCGCGGGGAGCGGCGCGGGCGATGGGTCGACGACGGCCGTCGCCGATCGGGCCAACCGGCCGGACGAGCCAGCCGCGGACGGCGCCGACGATATGCCGTTCGTCGACGACCTGCGGCTGACCCGCCTCCGGATGCAGGGCCTGATCGATCAGATGGCCGCAGGCGTTGCCCGCATCGATGCCCTGGGCCTGACCCTGCGCGACATCGAGCACGGCCTGGTCGACTTCCCGGCGTTGGTGTCGGGGCGCCAGGTGTGGCTGTGCTGGCAGCGTGGCGAGACGGCCATCGGTTGGTGGCACGGTCTCGAGATCGGCTTCTCAGGTCGGCGGCCGCTGGCCGAGCTGGCATGACCGAGCGCTCCGTCGTCATCGGCCGTGACGGCCGGGCGAAGGCGTACCGGCCACTCCCCGACGACGTTCGGGCGGCGGCCATCGCGAAGGGTCTGGCCGCCTACGAACGGGGCGATTTCTTCGAGGCCCACGAGGACCTCGAGCCGGCCTGGATGGGCACCGACGATCTGGCCGAGCGCGCCCTGCTCCAGGGTCTGATCAAGGTCGCGGCCGCCTACGTCCACGACGTCCGCGGCAACACAGCCGGGATCGCGCGGAACCTCGCCGGCGCCCGGACGCTGCTGGCCGATGCGTCGGCCCACGGCCCGGCCGGCAACGTCGCCGCGGTCGACATCGCGGCGCTCATCGAGGCGGTCGACCTGCGCCTGGCCGACCTGGCGGCTCACCCCGACCACCCGACCCTCGGCCCACCGATCCTTCGAAGGAGCCCGACATGAGCATGCCACCGGCGATCCCGACGATCGACGTCGCCGAGGCCGAGCGGCGGCTGCGCGAGGATCCCGACAAGCCGATCCTGCTCGATGTTCGCGAGGCCAGCGAGTTCGAGGAGGTGCGCGCGCCGGACGCCGTCCTCGTCCCGACCTCGCTGTTCATGACCCGGGTCGATACCTTGCCGACCGATCGTCCGTTGATGGTCGTCTGTCATATGGGCGGCCGCTCTGCCGCGGTCGCCGGCTTCCTGATCCGGGCCGGCCGGACCGACGTCGTCAACGTGGCGGGCGGGATGGACGCCTGGGAGCGAGCCGGGTTGCCGGTCAAGCGCGGGACCGTCGAGCCGGGTGAGGGCGACCTCCCGGCGAGCTGAGGGTCAGGCGGGGGAACGACGGCTAGTGCTGGCTGCCTCGGCGCAGCACCCGCCCGATGATGGCGCGGGTCCGCTCACGGTGGGCGAAGGCCAGCCCGATCAGGATCAGGATGATGAAGTTGACCGTCCCGACCCCGGCCGCATTCAGATAGCCGAGCTGCTGGCCGATCTCGCCCTGGATCGTCAGACCCGGCACGGTCGCCCCGACCAGGCCGAACTGGAAGAACGGGCTCTGCGGGGCGGTGTTGGCCCGGACGCTTGAAGCGAGGACCGAGCCGCCCGAGGTCGTGCCACCCACGAAGATCGCGTCGGGGCCGGAGATGACCGCCGGCGCGCCTTCAAGCCCAGAGGCGGGGAGATCGGTCTGGGTCAGATGCTTCCATTCGGGCAGGTCGCCGGCCGTGGTCGGGGCCGCCCAGTAGAGCTCGGACTTCGGACCGCTGCCATCGTTGCCACCGGCGAGGTAGAGCGAACCATTGGCACCCCAGCCCGAGGCGTTGGTTCGGGCGGCCGGCAGGTTGGCCGCATCGTTGACGTCCCAGCGAACCACCTTGCCCGCGTCGGGGTTGGCCGGCAGGCCCGCGGCCGCCACCTGTCCGAACGCGCCCCGCTGGACCTTGTTGACCGGGCCGTTGGCGTCGCTGCCGCCATACAGCCAGACGAAGTCGCCGATGACCACAGCGGTCGCCCCGGCCTGCGGCGTGACGAGCTGCTGCTCGGCCGACCACGCGCCTAGCGCGCCCTGGGCGTTGAGCTTCGCCTTGAGGGTCGTGGCGACCGGACCGGCGGCGTTGCGTCCACCGATGAGCAACAGCCCGTCCGGGGTGATCGCGATCGCGGTCTCGCTGCTGGCCTCGGGCAGCTTCAGGTTGTCGGCCGTCGTCCACTCACCGAGCTGACCGGTCTGGCTGTCCGGGCTCAGCACGAAAACGGTGTCGGTCGGGGCGCCCGAGGCGTCGCGGCCGCCGATGACATAGATGCTGCCGGCAACATGCGCCACGCTGGCATCGGCCCGCGGCTCCGGGAGCGCCGGTCCGGCGGCCCACTTGTCGAAGTTCCCGGTGCCGACCGTCCGAGCGACGTAGACGTCCGGCTTCGCGGTCGTCCCGTCGGACCCGCCGATGTACAGGATGGCGGTCCCGACCTGCAGCACCGTGCCGTCGGTCCGCGGCTGCGGCAGGTTCAGCTCAGGTGGCGAGGGCTCCCAAGGGACCACGGCCCCGGCCGGGGCCGGGCAGGGCAGCGTCTCGTTGGTCGGTGGGCAGAGGTTGATCGGCGACCAGACGAGGACGCCCAGGTCGACGGTCCGGCCGACGGTCAGGTAGTAGGCCCGGTCCGGCAGGTAGCCGAGCATGAAGATGATGATGATCAGCCAGACGAACGCCTTGACCGAGGCCCAGGCCCAACCGTCGGCGTCGAGCAGCCCGAACAACGCTCGTCGTCGCGATAGAACGGCTCCGGGTCCGAGCGCCTGCTGCGCCATCATCCTCCATCCTCAGCCACCGACCGATCCGGCCGGTGACGACATCACTGAACGGTCAAGGTCCCCGTCATCACGGTCGGGTGCACGGTGCAGATGAATGGATACGACCCGGCCGCGAGTGCCGGCACCTGGTACTCCTTGGTTGCCACGCCGGGGAAGGTCTCGCCCTGGAACGTTACGGCCCCGGACGAGTCCTTGATCTCGATGTTGTGCGGCACCCCGGCGTCCTCGTTGTCGAAGTCGATGACGAACGGCTGGTCGGCTGGCCCCGTCACCTCCGGCGTGGTGAACAGGATGCCCGAGGCGACGACCTTCACGGGCGTGCCGCCAGTCGCGCCCGACGGGGCCGGCGCGGCAGACCCGGACGGGCCCGGCGCGGCCGAACCCGAGGGTGCCGGCGCGGCAGACCCGGACGGGGCGGGCGCGGCAGACCCGGACGGGGCGGGCGAGGACGCGAACTCATCGGCCCAGCACGCAGGGAACGGGGTCGCGCCGGCAGCGGGCTTGTAGCTGGGATCGACCCAGCCCTTGAAGGTCTCGACCTCGCCGGTCAACGGGTCCTTCTCGGGTTCTCCGAGCGCCGCATCGCGGACGGTGAAGGTCTGGGTGTTCGGCGCCCGGATGAACGCGATCAGGTCCTCGATCTGGATGTAGTTGAGCGGACCCGGCGGATGACCCTCGTTGGACCAGACCGGCATGAGCGAGTTGGGGTTGCCGCATACGTAGCGGCCGCCCGCGACCATCACGGCGTTGAGGTAGTCGACCGACAGGTGGGCGAACAGCTTGTCCTGGCGGTTCAGCATCGGGCCGATGCCACCCTCTCCCTTCACGCCGTGGCAGCGCGAGCAGTTGGCCTCGTACAGGTTGTAACCGCGCTCGACCGCGGTGACCTGCTGGGCGACGGCCTCCGTGTCGAGGCGCGCCTCGGTGAAGCCGAGCGGCGCCAGCTCGTAGAACCAGTAGATGGCGACGAACAGGATGATGACCACGACCCCCAGGAAGCCCACCCAGCGGGCGTTCGACGACTGCCGAACGACCTGGGCGGCCCGCTCCGGGGTCAGTTCGACCGCACGGACCGACGGCGGGGAGCTGAAACGCTCGACCGGCGCGACCTCGGCCGGCGGCCGGGGGACGGGCAGTCGCTCCTCGGGCTCGCGTCCGGGCGTGTCGCTCATCGGTCGCCTCGACGGGCGGATCGGGCGGGTGCGGTCATCAGATGCAGCCCGTCGGCGTCCGGGGCGGGATGAGGCCGGGCTGGCCCAACGCGATCGGAAGCGGCCCGAGGGTGATCTTGCCGGTGTTGATGGTCAGAACGCCCGAGTTGTCGACGCTGATCGAGAAGCGGTCCATCCCGCGCGGTGCGGGGCCGAACTGGGCTCCGTCGGCCTTGATCCCGAGCCGGTCGTAGCGCGACCCGTGACACGGGCACTCGAACCAGAAGTTCTTGAGACACGGGTTCGGCTTGCAGCCGAGGTGCGGGCAGCGCTGGTAGAGCGCCCGGACGTTGAGCGCGCTGCCGTCACCGACGGCGTCTTCGCCGGGCAGGAACCGCTGCTGGCCCGGGTCGTACAGGATGACGAAGGCCCGCGCCTCCGAGTAGTAGGCCGGGAAGCCTTCCTCGATCGGCAGCGAGGAGTTCTGCAGTTTGACCGTATCGAGGTTGCCGATCGCGATCGGGGCCCCGAATCCGCCCTTGAGGTTCGGCCAGATGAAGCCGACGGTGCCGGCCGTGGCCTCGAGCAGCCAGAGGCCGATCCCGGTCCCGATGGCAAACCGCATCAGCTGCCGCCGCGAGAGGCCCTGGACCTGCTGCTTGCGCAGCGACTTGATGGCCTCCTTGGTCAGGGCGGCCGGCTTGTCGATGGGTTCGACGTGGTAGTTGCTCATTCGCTCGGGTTCCTTTGAGGGCCTGTCACAGGGCGAAGTGGAGGCCGGGGCTGGTCACGTACGGGATGACGAACGTGTAGCCCGGGCCGCGGAAGAAGATGCCCACGAACGTCACGATGAGCCCGAGGCAGCAGAAGAACGTGAAGAGCATGACCGCCGTCTTGCGCTGCGACGGGCGGGTCGCCAGCACGTTCTCGCGGTCGATGTACGGGATGAGGGCCGCCCCGACCAGCACGAAGGTCGGGACCAGGACGCCGGCGACGGTCGGGTGGAAGTAGGCCAGCAGCTCCTGGAGGCCGAGGAAGTACCAAGGTGCCTTGGCCACCGCCGGGGTCACGTTGCCGTTGGCCAATTCCTCGAGCGGGGCGTTGATGAACAGCCCCATCATGAGCAGGAAGACGGTCATCACGCCGGCGGCCAGGAACTCGATCGTGAGCAGGTGCGGCCAGGTCATGACCGTGTCGTCGGGTTCCTTCTGGACGCGGACGACGGCATCCTGCTTGACCAGCGCGAGCAGCCGATACGGCCGCGCCGACATCGGCACGCGCTGCTTGTCGATCTCCGTCCGCCGCGTCGGATCGACCGGCAGCACGACCCGCTTCTCGGTCTCGGGCGGCGTCTTGACGTCAGACATCAGAGCGGCCCACTGATCCCACCGTCCTTGCGGATGCGCCAGAAATGCACCGCCAGGAAGATCGCGGCGACCAAGGGGAAGAACATGATGTGGAGCACGTAGAAGCGCAACAACGTGTTCTGGCCCACTTCAAGCCCGCCAAGCAGGATGAGCTTGGTCGGCGTGTTGAACAACGGCGCGTAGCCGCCCATGTTCGTGCCGATGGTGATGGCCCAGTAGGCGATCTGGTCCCACGGCAGCAGGTAGCCGGTGAAGCTCAGCATGATGGTCAGGAACAGGAGCACC
>JBBQVJ010000036.1:0-17340 GCA_038211705.1 Candidatus Limnocylindrales bacterium
TCCTCCACACGTGTGTTGACGCAGCCCTCTCCAGGCCGACCCGTCATCAGGAATCGGCAGTCTAGACCTCTCGCGGCGATCGCGGACACCTTCTTGTGCCCGTCGCCCTAACCCGTGGTGACCGGGCGCACCACCACTCCCGGGTCCGTTGGACCGGTGCAACGTCACGCCCGTCCGAGTCCCCTCGTCACAGACACGACGCCGGGCGATCAAGGCACGCTGATCGATCGCCCGGCGTCGCCATGCCCGGGCCACCCGACCATTCGGCACCCCCCAGGCGTCAGCCGGGTAGACTCGGCCGGACGCCCCGACGCCCCGAGCCGCCGTGACACGACAGAGGAGTCCACGTCCTGCAAGCCCGCGCGCAAGCCACCCAGGTCCGGCCCGACACGAGGCCGACCGACCGCCGCCGTCTCGCCGCCGCCGGACTCTCGGCGGTCATCCCCGGACTCGGCCAGGCATTCAACCATCGTCGCCAGCTCGCGGCGCTGTTCCTCGTCCCGTCGCTGATCCTCCTAGGGATCGTCATCCTGCTCATCCAGACCCAGTCGCCGGCCCGGCTGGCGGCCTGGATCGTGTCGCCGCAGATCCTCGGTTTGGTCCTGACCCTCAACTTCACCGTCCTCGCCTGGCGTCTGCTGGCGGTCGGGCAGGCGTTCCTCGACACCGGCCGGACCGGTCCGACGGGGCGTCTCGGTCTCATCGGGATCGTGGTCATCGCGCTGCTCGTCGCGATCCCGCACATCGCCATCTACCGCTACGGAACCATCCTCGGCGACACCTTCGAGCGGATCTTCCAGGGCGCGGCTACCAGCGACGGCGGCCACGTCCCGGGTCCGGTCCCGAAGGATGGGGAGCGGATCAACGTCCTGCTGGTCGGTGTCGACAAGCTGCCCGACCGGTCCGCGTCGCTCACCGACACGATGATCGTCGCCTCGCTCGACCCGGTCGGCAAGACCGTCTCGATGGTCTCGCTGCCGCGCGACATGGTCAGCGTGCCGATGGGCAACGGCGACGAGTACGGCCCAAAGCTCAACTCGCTGCTGTCGTTCGCCGAACGGAACCCCACGACCTTCCCGAAGGGCGGGATGCGCGCCCTGGAAGATGCGGCCGGCGCTTTGCTCGGCATCCCGATCCATTACTACGCCCGGATCGACTTCATCGGCTTCATCGCGATGGTGGATGCGGTCGGCGGAGTCGACATCAACGTCGCGCGGACACTCCGCGCCCGGCACTACGACGGGTACGGCCTGCCGACGACCGGCTTTCGCCTGACCCCCGGCCGCCACCACCTGACCGGCGCCGAGGCGCTGGCCTATGCCCGGATCCGGAAGGGCAACGGCGAGACCGACTTCACCCGGGCCGCTCGGCAGCAGGACGTCATCGTCGCGCTGCGCTCGAGCGTGTCGTCGGGCGGAAGCCTGTTCTGGCGGCTGCCGACGCTGCTCGATGCGGTCGCCAACACGATCTCGACCGACGTGCCCACATCGCGGCTGCCCCAGCTGGCAGCCATCGTCGACGAGGTCGGGGCCAAGGACGTCGTCCGGGTCGTGCTCGGCCATCCGCTGGTCGCCGCAGCCAACACGCGCTATGGCTCGTCGCAGGTCCCCAACGTGAAGGCGATCCAGGCCGTCGCCGCCAGGCTCTTCTCGGCGCCCGGCACGAAACCTGTCCCGTGGCCCACGCCCAAGGCGACCAAGGCCCCCAAGCTGAGCGCGACGCCGGCGGGCTAGGTTCGGCGGTCCGCCAATCCGACGAACCCGCGGCTGCCTGGTCCCGATGCTCGTATGACTACCAGTCTTAGGATGGCCGGTCCGATGGGCATACCAACCGGTTCGCCGGTCGGATCACGCTCAGCGCGAGCCATGTTGAGCGTAGAAGACCGTCGAAATGCGCCGGTATCCGATCCCTTACGGCGCAGATAAGAGTCCTGGACATATTCGGCAGCTCAAGGACTCCCCGTAGCCCCATCCGGGGCGATGCGTCGATCGAACCGCGCGAGCAGCGTGTCGAGGTCGGCGTCCTCGGCGACGAGCGCCCGATCGTCCGGGGCGAGGAACCCCTCCACGACGGCGTGGTCGAGCCAGGCGAGGAGCGCGTCCCAGTAGCCGTCGAGCCCGAGTAGACCGATCGGCTTGGCGTGCAGACCGAGCTGGCCCCACGACGCGACCTCGGCCAGCTCCTCCAGCGTCCCCAGACCGCCGGGCAAGGCGATGAAGCCGTCCGACAGGTCGGCCATGGCGGCCTTGCGCTCGTGGAGCGTCTCGACGATCCGCAGCTCGGTCAGGCCGCGGTGCGCGAGCTCGCGATCCACCAGCCGACGCGGGATGACCCCGATGACCTCGCCACCGACGGCCAGCGCCGCATCGGCCACGGCGCCCATCATCCCGACTCGGCTGCCGCCGTAGACGACGCCGATCCCCCGCTCGGCCAGACTGGCGCCGACCGAGGCGGCCAGCTCGAGATAGCCGGCCGAGCGGCCCGGGCTGGCGCCGCAGAAGACGCAGATCCGTCGCAGGGCCACAGTCAGAACCCCAGCGCCGCGAGCCGCGGGACCATCCGACGCGAGGCGCGCGCGCGATGCGAGATGGCGTGCTTCTGGACCGGCGTCCAGAGACCCAGCGTCCGGCCACCGGGCGGTTCTGAGGCCGGTTCGAAGATCGGGTCGTAGCCGAACCCGCCGTCGCCCCGCGGCTCGGTGGCGATCCGCCCGCGACAGGTGCCCCGGACCGTCGTCACCGGCACGCCGCCGCGCGGACCCGCGACATCGGGGAGTGCCACGGCGAGGGCGCACACGTACCGCGCGCCACGCGCCTCGGGCGGGAGCCCCCGCAGGGCGTCAAGCAGCTTCGCGTTGTTGGCGGCATCGGTCGCATCCTCGCCGGCGTAACGGCGTGTCCGGACGCCCGGACCGCCGTCGAGCGCGTCCACCTCGATCCCCGAATCGTCGGCCAGCGTCGGCAGGCCCGAGGCCCGGACCCCGAAGCGGGCCTTGATCGCCGCGTTCGTCTCGAACGTCTCGCCGTCCTCGACCGGGTCGCCTTCGATACCCAGATCGTCGAGCGAGACGAGCTCCGTGTGCTCGAGCGCCAGGAGCTCGCGCAGCTCGCGCAGCTTGTGGGTCGAGCGAGTGGCGACGAGCAGGCGCCGGTCGGTCACCGCCGGACGGTGGCCAGGACCGTCGACTGCGCCTCGAACAGTCGGGCCAGCCCGGCGTCGGCCATATCGAGCAGGTTCGTCGTGGCCGCCCGGTCGAACGGCAGCCCTTCGGCCGTGCCCTGGAGCTCGACGTAGGCGCCGGCATCGGTGCCGACGACGTTGAAGTCGACATCGGCATGCGAGTCCTCGGAATAGTCGAGGTCGAGCAGCGGCACGCCACCGACGATCCCGACGGAGACAGCCGCGACCGCCCCCCGCAGATGCCGTCCCATGCCGTAGGTGATGAGCGCCGCGACCAGGGCGACATAGCCGCCGGTGATCGAGGCCGTCCGCGTCCCGCCATCGGCCTGGAGGACGTCGCAGTCGACGGTGATCGTTCGCTCGCCGAGCCGGCTCAGGTCCACGACGCCACGCAACGAGCGCCCGATGAGGCGCTGGATCTCGTGGGTACGACCACCGATCCGGCCCTTGACCGATTCGCGGTCCGTCCGCTCGGCGGTCGCCCGCGGCAGCATCGAGTACTCGGCGGTCACCCAGCCCGTGCCCTTGCCGCGCAGGTGCGGCGGGACGCGGTCGACGATCGTCGCCGCGCATAGCACCACCGTGTCGCCGACCCGGATCCGGCACGAACCCTCGGCCCACTTCTGGACGCCCAGCTCGAAGCTGACCGGGCGAAGATCGTTCGGTCCGCGCCCGTCGGCACGAACGGTCGCGGGCGGATTACCGATGGTCATGTGGTCTTCTCCTCAGCCTTGGCAGCATCCCACAGCATGTCGAGCGCCGCGAAGTCGAGGTCGCGCAGAGCGACGCCCTGGGCCGCCGCGCCGCGCTCGACACTCGCGAAGCGACGCTTGAACTTCGCGTTGGCCGCGCGGACGGCGGCCTCGGCCTCGATCCCTCGCCGGCGCCCGACGTTGACGAGCACGAACAGGAGGTCGCCGAACTCCTCGGCGCGTTCCGCGTCGTTGGCCGCCTGGCGCAGCTCCTCGGCCTCCTCGGCCACCTTGTCCAGCACACCGTCGATCGACGGCCAGTCGTAGCCGAGGTTGGCCGCCCGCTCCTGCATCTCCTGGCTGGCGGCCAGGGCCGGCATCGACGGGCTGATCCCGTCGAGCGCGCTCTTGACCGCGGTCTCGGCGCCGGACGCCTGTCGCTCCGCGTCGGCCTCGGCCGCGCGCTCGTCGGCCTTGATCCGCTCCCACTGGCGGTTCACGTCTGACGCGGTCCGCGCCTCGGCATCGCCGAAGACATGCGGGTGCCGGCGCACGATCTTCGAGGCGATGGCCGCCTGGACGTCGGCCAAGTCGAAGATGCCGGTCTCCGCCGCGAGTTGAGCGTGCAGGACGATCTGGAGCCACAGGTCGCCGAGCGCGCCGGCGAGCGCCTGACTAGCGCCGGCCTCCAGGGCGTCGTAGACCTCGTAGGCCTCCTCAAGCAGGTGCTTGCGCAACGAGGTGTGGGTCTGCTCGCGGTCCCACGGGCAACCATCCGGCTGCCGGAGTCGCGCGGAGATCCAGGGCATCGCCCACGGCCCCGCCAGGGCCAGCTCAGGTGCGATCGGCGTGATGTAGAACGGCGTCGCCAGCCCAGCGCTGTCGAGGGCGCCGACCGTGGCGGCGTCGGCCTGGCCGAACCGCCCGATCGGATGATCGGCCGGGTACAGGCGCCGGAGCAGGGTCACGGGATCACGGCCCGATGGCCCGGCGCGACCGGGCAACGGGTCGGACGCGCGGACCTCGACCTCGGCCGCGGTCCCTGCCCCGGTCCCGGCCGCCGCCCCAACGCCCGCCCGGAGCATGGCCAGGGGGACGACCAGGAGCGGGCGCGACGGTTCGATCGGGGCGCCGACGATGGTCTCCGCCGCGTAGATCTGGAGCCCGGCCGCCGGGTCGAGGCCCCAGCGGAGTCGCGCCTCCGCGACGAGCGCGTCGAGCACCGGCGCCTCCCGCTAGCTGGTCGGCGCCGGGTTCACGATGGATTTGTCGCGCGTGATCGTGGCCGCCGACTTCTTCAGGTCGTACCAGCGCGAGAACGCGCTCGAGGTCAGCTCCTCGAGCTGGCGGCCCTCGGGCGTTCGGTTCTCCTCGGCGGAGACCTTGAACAGGTAGGTCCCGTCGTTGTCGACCGTGACGACATCGGACGTCTTGCCGATCGGCGTCGCGAAGATGGCCGCCGTGAGCTTGTCGTCGAGCTGACCCTTGGCGATCCAGCCAAGATCGCCGCCGGTCCCGGCCGACGGCGCGACGGAGGTGTCACGGGCGAGGATCCCGAAGTCGGCGCCGCCGTCGGCCTGCGCCTTGAGCGCCTTCAGATGGTCGGCATCGGTCGGATGGTACATGACCTGGATGACGTGCCAACCGAACGACGACTTGACCGGCGGCAGGATGTCGCCGTCCTTGAGACCTGGGGCCAGGATGGCCGTGAGGAACGACTCGTCGACCGAGCTCGTGCTGTCGAAGAAGGGCAGTTTGCCGCCACTTCCCGTCGGGCCCTGGGCCTGCGCCTCCTGGCTCTCCTTGCGCGCGATCGGGTCGAAGAGGTCGGGGCTGTCCTTGAGCCGGACGTAGGTGGCCGTCGCCAGCGATTGGGCGCCCGCCCACGAGGGATCGTCCGAAGGGACGGTCGACGCGTTCTGAGGATCGCCCTTGGGTGCGAACAGGATGTGGCGGACCTTGATCGCGTCGGCGCCGAGGTTGGGCGCCGCCTGGCTGGTGTAGATCTCCGAGACGCGCCGCTGCGGACCCGCGCCGGTCACGTCCTGGACGATCTTGGCCTGGAGCTTCTCGTGGATGACGTCGGCCTGGACGACCGCGCGGTACTTGTCGAGGGGGATGCCCTTGTTCTGGAACTTGGCCTGGTAGGCGTCATCGACCCCGGATGGCGCGATGTCGGTCGCTCGGCCGATCCGGTAGACGCCATCCGAGCCTTCGATGACCACTGTTGGCGTGTTGACCGGCGCCGCGAAGACCGCCTTCAGCCAGGCCTCATCGGGCCGGCTGTCGGTGCCCTCGAGCCAGCCGAGATCGCCGGCCTGGGGTCCGGTCGACGCGTCGGTCGAAACGGTCCGGGCTACGTCCTCCCAGCTCTTGCCGCTGGTGAGGTCCTTGAGCGCCGCCTCGGCCTTGGCCTTGGCCGCGTCCTTCTGGGCGGTGGTCGGTCCGATCGCCCCGAGGTCGGTCGCCGGGGCAACCTCGATGACCCAGGCGTGGCGCGATTCGGCGGTGGTCGACTCCACCACGAGCCGGGCATCGATATCCGCCGGTGCGACCGTGACGCCTTCCTGGGTGGCGAGCTTCGCCTGGAGCTTGGTGTCGATGATGCGCTCGAGGGCGACCTGCGGCAGCTGTGTCCGTTGCTGCTCGAGCGTCGATTGCTGCGATGTGCCCTGGGCCTCGGTCAGGTGCCCGGCCAGGACGTCGGTCCGGACGCGGGCCTCGGCCTCGTCGAGCCGCCAGCTCTCGATCTTCAGGCGATCGGCGAACTCGTCCTTGGTGATCGATTCACCGTCAACGCTGCCGACCGAGGCGAGATGCGAGTTGTACCAGGACAGCCCGCCCGCGATGACCAGGATCAGGACCGCCAGGAGGACGATCAGGCCGAAGCCGAGGTTGAGGTAGAAGTTCCGCCGGTCGGTGGCTTCCCAGGCCGGTCGATGGTCGCGCTTGGCGACGGGTTTGGCACGAAAGGTCATGGTTCTGGGTCAGTTCCTGTCACATGGCCGGCGGTGGGGCCGGGGATGGAGGGCCGCGGTATGGTACACCGTGCCCTCGGAGGGCCGTGCCCGCGGCGTTATCGTCGATCTCCCACCCGGGTCAATCCCGGCACGATGAGCTCGTCCGTGACGCGCCTTGCGGAACCTCCATCTGCCACGTCGAATGACGCCTCGCGGAAGCGTTCCACTCTGGCCAGGTCGAAGACGCCGGCCCGCAGGAAGGCCGCCAGCACCTCGCTCGTCTCGAAGATCGGCCCCGGCACACCGGTCCGATAGTCGAAGTAGAACCCGCGCTCGCGCTCGTACGCCTCGTAGTCGGGGGCGAAGAAGACCATCGGCCGGCCGAGCAGGGCGTATTCGAAGATGGCGCTCGAGTAGTCGGTCACCAGGACGTCGCTGACCAGCATCAGCTCGTTGATATCGGGATGGTCCGAGACGTCGATGGCGAAGCCTGCCAGCTCCGGGCCGATGACCGTGCGCGAGCGGATGAACGGGTGGAGCCGGACCAGCAGGACGTGGTCGTCGGCCAGGGCATCGCGGAGGACACCGAGGTCGAGGTCGTCTGTGGCCCGTGCATCGGTGACGCTGTCGCCCCGAAATGTGGGCGCGTAAAGGATGACCCGGCGGCCGTCGGTCAGCCCGTAGCGTGCCCGAACGGCCGCGCGGGTGCGGGCCAGTCGCTCCTCGCCGAACAGGACATCGGTCCGCGGGATCCCGAGCCGCGACACGAACCGGTCGAGCGGCTGACGGAACGCCTCCGCGTAGTGGGGCGCGGCCGCCTGCGAGGCGACCAGGCAGACGTCGTAGTTGGAGTGGATCCGGACCCGGCTGGCGAGCGCCTCGTCAACCCCGAACGACTTGTCGAGGACGCTGTAGCCGACCTTCTTGAAGGCACCGCAGGCGTGCCAGGTCTGGATGATCGTGGTGCCGGCCCGAGGCTTGATGACATAGATCGGGAAGAAGTAGTCGTCCACGATGAAGACCCGCGAGGTCGCCAGGTAATAGGCGGCCACGACGGCCTGCCAGGCGGCCAGGACCCGGCCCCGCGCCCCCGTCGCCGGCCGATGCGCGATGACCACCGTTGGGATCGGCGAGACGCGCGCCACGAGCTCGTCGTGGAGGGCTACGAGGTTGCCGGCCAGGCGCGGCGCATGCGCGGTGGCGAGCACGACCCGCCGGCGAAGCGGCAGGTGGCGGGCGATTGCGAAGGCGACTCGGACCAGGACGATCCGGATGGTCAGGACGAGGCCGCTCATGGCGCGAGGATCAGCTGGTCGATGACGCGATCGGTCGAGCCCGGGTCGTGGTGGGCGAAATGGCGGGCCGCAAAGGCGGCCACCTTCTCGACCTCGTAGTCGTCTGCACGGATCGCGTCGAGAAGCTCGGCGAACGTCCGCACGATCCGGCCCGGCACGAACGACTCGAACGGGAAATAGAAGTCGCGCGCCGCGACGTACCCGTCGAGGTCGTAGGCGAAGAAGAGCATCGGGCGGCCGAGGGTCGAATACTCGAACACGATCGAGGAGTAGTCGGTGATGAGCAGGTCCACCACGAGGAGCAGGTCGTTGACATCGACCGCCGCCGCCGACCCGTCGATGATCCGGTCGCGGAAGGCCTCGGGGATGACCGGCGGCTGCTGGACGAAGGGGTGCATCTTGATGATGACGACCGCGTCGCGGTCGATGCACAGGGCGTGCAGCGCGGCGTAGTCGAGCAGATCGTAGGCGTACGTGGCGTCCCGGATCGTCTCGCCACGGTAGGTCGGCGCGAAGAGGATCGTCTGTCGCCCGGCGATCTCCGGGAAGGCGGCCCGTGCCGCGGCCGATCCCGCCGCGCGCGCCTCAGGGTCGAAGAACCGATCCATCCGCGGGATCCCCGTCGGGACGACCCGCGCCTCCGGGATCCCGAAGGCCTCCGCATAGAACGGGACGTCCAGGTCGGAGCTGACGATGGCCGCCGTGTAGTCCTTCTGGAAACGTGAGAAGGGATCGAGGTCGCCGGGCTTGCCCGCCCGCGAGTAGCCGACCGTCTTGAACGCCCCGGCCGCGTGCCACAGCTGGACGATCCGAACGTCGGGGTCGAGATCGACCCAGTCGAGCGGCGGAAAGCTGTCGTCGAGCACGATGACGTCCGCCCGGGCGAGCGCGCTGGCCAGCCGGAACCGGTCGCGGAAGGCCCACCGCTCGGTGAGCCCGGGCTTGAGCATGGTCACCAGCTCGTACTCGCGGTCGAGCCCGCGTTCGACCATCCGGTCGCGGACGACCTTGAGGTTGCCCGACATCTCCGAGATCAGGCGCGACGTGAACAGGATCCGCCTCCGGTCCCCCCGCCGGAACCGACGGGTGGCGGCCACCATGAGCCGCAGCGCGGTCCGACGCAGCCCGACCATCCCCTCGCGGAGCCGTCGCCGCAGCCGTCGCGTCCCCGTCTTGTGGCGCGCCGGGCCATCGACGCGGCGCACGGACGGATCGAAGTCGGCCTCGAAGGAGAGCGTCCCGGCGCCGCGCGACGATCCCTCGCGGCTCGCCGGTTCGAACCGCGGCGTGACGGTGAACCGCCCGACCTGGAGCGCGAAGACCCCGGCGGCCGCGGCCGGCTCGACGGCCGGTGTACCGAGCGAGACCGGGACGCCGAGGTCCCATCGCCCGGGGTCGAGGGGCTGGAGGCCCGGCCCGACCATCACGTTGTAGCGCAGGGTCAGCCGATCGCCGTCGGTCGTCGCGCGGGTCGGCGGCATCCGTCCGGGGCCGTCGCGGAGGCTGAGCTCGAACCGGGCGGCATCGGGCGTCGTGCCCGGCGGGATCCGCATCTCGAGGATGAGCTGGACGCGTTCCCAGCGGATCGACACGAGGTCGAGTCCGGGGCTCCGGGAAGCAGCGTCCATCCAACCTCCTCGCTCGACCGGCGCGACGCGGCGCCTCCCGCATCCTGAGTCGCGGATGATAGCCGCGCGGTTGGCCGGGTCGTTTACACGTAGGCTATGTGAGATCGCCATCCGAGCCGCGACGAGCTCATCGGAAGAGGCCGAGGTGCACCGGAGGTCCGCATGAAGATCGGGATGATCGTGCTCGCCGGGGGGATCGGCAAACGGATCGGCCGCCCGTTCCCCAAGCAGTTCCTCCTGCTCGGTGGCAAGCCGCTCATCGTGCATGTGCTCGAGAAGGCCCGGGTCATCGCCGAGATCGACCGGGTCGTCATCACCTGCCCCGAGGCGCACCTCGAAGAGACCCGCAAGCTCATCGCCAACCACGGCTTCGATGCGCGGTTTTCCGGCATCGTGGGCGGCAGCTCGCGCCAGGAGTCGGTCTACCTCGGGCTCGGCGCCCTCGACGACTGCGAGTCGGTGATCATCCACGAGGCGGTCCGGCCGCTGGTGACCGTGGCCGAGTTCCGCGAGCTCATCGCCGCCGAGGACGCCAACGCGATGTTCGGCATCCCGATCCCGTTCACGGTGCTGAAGGGGCACGAGTACGTCGAGGACCTGCTCGAGCGCGATGAGCTGGTCAACGTCCAGCTGCCCCAGAAGTTCGACCGCGCGAAGCTGGCCGCGGCCCACGATGCGGCCCGGCGCGACGGCGCGGTCTTCACCGAGGACGCCAGCCTGTTCCACCGCTACGCCGACGAACGGGTCCGGATCCTGCCCGGCTCGGAGCGGAACATCAAGATCACGGTCCCGACCGATATCGTGACCGCCGAGGCGATCTATGCCGACTCGATCGGTCGCGGGGGCTGACGATGGGTCGGGTCTGCGTGATCACGGGTGCCAGCCAGGGCATCGGGCGGGCGGCCGCGCTGCGGATGAGCCGCGAGCCGGACGTCTCGACCCTGGTCCTCATCGCCCGGAGCGCGTCCGGTCTCGACGAGACCGCGGCGGGCATCGACCGCGCTGACCTGGCGATCGAGCTGATCCCGTACGACCTGATGAACCTCGACGGGATCCCGGAGCTGGTGCGCGGCATCCACGAGCGGTTCGGCAGCATCGACATCCTGCTCAACATCGCGGGTTACGCCGACCCGCAGTCGCTGCTGGACACCGATGTCGACAACATCATCAAGACCTACACGATCAACGTCTTCGCGATGCTGCTCCTCATCCGAGAGCTGACCCGCCACATGCAGGACCGGCCGGCCAAGATCCTGAACGTCGCGTCGACCGCGGGGATCACCTCGCGTCCGGGTTGGCTCGCATACGCCTCGTCGAAGGCGGCCGTGGTCTCGATGTCGGCGACGCTGGCGGACGAGCTGGCCGGCTCGGGGATCAAGGTCTACAGCATCTCGCCCGGCCGGACGGCGACGGAGCTCCGCCGCAAGCTGGCGCCTGAGGAGGACCCCTCGACGATCATGCAGCCGGGCGATGTCGCCGATGTGATCGCCCAGCTCATGAGCGATGGCGAGAAGACGCTCGACGGACAGAACATCGTCGTCCGGACCCGGGCCTAGCGGCCGGTGAGCCGGCTCGAATACCTGCTGGCGAGCGCGCTCCTGCGTGTCGCCCGAGCCCTGTTCGGCCGGCTCGGGGTCCGCCGCGACCGGGTCGTGCTGGCCACCGCCCGGGTCTCCATCCTCGACGGCAACCTGCTCCACCTCCACCGGGCGATGATCGAGCGGCATCCCGAGCTCGACTACGTCCTGCTCCTCGAGCCGTACAGCTACGGGCTGCTGGGCAAGCTCGTCTATCTCGTCCGGTTGGTGCGCGGGATGTACCACCTCCAGACGGCCGGCGTGTTCGTGGTCGACAACGCGTACCTGCCGGTCCATGTCGCGCCGCACCGGTCGACGACGACGGTCGTCCAGGTCTGGCACGCCGCCGGGGCGCTCAAGCGGTTCGGGCTGGACACGGCCACGCCACCGCCCGAACCGGAGCGGACGTTCCTGCATCGCTACTACGACGCGGTCGTGGTCGGCGGCGAATGGACCCGGGGGCCGTACGCGGCAGCGCTCCGGACGCCGATCGAGCGGGTGCTCGCGCTTGGCTCGCCGCGGACCGACTTCTTCTTCGATGACGCGGCCATGGCAGCCGCCCGGGCGCGGGTCGTGGCCGCCCACCCCAGCCTCGCCGGGCGCCGGGTCGTGCTCTACGCCCCGACCTTCCGGGGTCGCGGCGAGGGCAAGCGGGCGGCGCCCGGGATGGACGCCGCGAAGCTGCGCGCGGCGCTGCCGGCCGACCACGCGCTGGTCCTCAAGACACACCCGAACCTCGATCCGGCCGCCACGTCGATCGCCGGCTACGACGTCATCGCCGATCCGACCCAGGACATCAACGACCTGCTGGCGCTGGCCGATATCCTCATCACCGACTATTCGTCCTCGATCGTCGAGTACGCGTTGCTCAGACGACCGATCATCCTGCTCGTGGGCGATCTCGCCACCTACGAGGTCGACCCCGGCCTGTATCTCGATTACCGGACCGAGATGATCGGCACGCAGGTGACCGACACGGACGGGATCATCGAGGCGATCGCCGCGAACCGCTTCGACACCGCTGGATACGACGACTTCATCGAGCGGCAGCTGGGTGCGTCGCAGGGTGGCGCGAGCGCCCGTTTCGTGGAGCGGTTCCTCGGCTGACCCGGGGGTCGGGCGGTCGAGGTGGTACCCTTCCGCCCGATGTCCGCCACGAGTGAGGTCCCGGCAGCCTTTCGACATGCCGCCGGCGACCGAGGTCCCGTTCGGCTCATCAACGAGGCGATCTCCGACCTGCGCTCACGGCGCCGCCTCGTCCGCTACCTCGTCCAGGCCGACATCCGCAAGCGCGGCGCGGACACCCTGCTGGGCAACATCTGGTGGGTCCTCGATCCCCTCCTCCAGATGGCCGTCTACGCCGTGTTCGTGACGATCATCGTTTCGAGGCCGACGCCCGACTACCCGCTCTTCATCTTCGCCGCGATCCTGCCCTGGAAATGGTTCACCGCGACGATCACCGATTCGACCGCATCGATCGTGGGCAAGGACCAGCTCATCAAGCAGATCCAGTTCCCCAAGATCGTCCTGCCGGCGGCCGCGGCGGTGGCCGGCGTCGTCAGCTTCGCGTTCGGCCTCATCGCCCTCCTGTTGCTGATGCTGCTCTATTCGGACCGGATCACACCGTATCTGCTGGTGATCCCGATCATCGCCGCCGTCCAGTTCGTGTTCACCCTGGCCTGCTCGTTCCTCGTTGCCGCGGGCAACGTCTTCTTTCGCGATCTTGGCAACGTCGAGACCCACCTCATGCGGCTGTGGTGGTTCCTGTCGCCCGGCCTATACAGCCTGGCCATCCTGGACAACCTGAGCATCTTCAGGGAGCACCCGACCCTGCGGACGATCGCCGCCGCCAACCCGTTCGCGATCCTGTTCGAGGCCTATCGGAAGGTCATCTACGGATCGGCCACGCCGGCGGGACCGCCCGGGCTGCCCGACTTCGCCTCGCTCGCCGTCCTGCTGGTCGCCAGCATCGTCCTGCTGGCGCTGACCACGATCGCGTTCAAGCGTCTCGAGCCGAACTTCGCGAAGGTCATCTGATGGCGGCCCTGGTCAGCCCGCCGCGGATGGACGCGGCGGCCGACAACGCGATCAACGCGACCGATCTCGGCGTTCGCTATGACCTTCGATTCACCAAGAAGACGACCGTCCGTGGTTCCATCGGCCAGATGCTGGGCCGCGGCCCGAGCGACGAGTTCTGGGCGCTCCGCCACGTCGACCTGCACGTCCGGCGCGGTGAATCGCTGGCGGTCATCGGGCCCAACGGCGCCGGCAAGAGCACCCTCCTCCAGGTGCTGGCCGGGATCATCCATCCATCCGAGGGCGCCGTCGATGTCTACGGCCACGTCTCGGGCTTGCTGACTCTGGGCGCGGGCTTCGACAAAGAGCTGACCGGGCGCGACAACATCCTGCTCGGCGGCGCGTTCCTGGGTCTCGACGACGCGGTCACCCGCACGCTGCTGCCATCGATCATCGAATACGCCGAGCTCGGCGCCTTCATCGATGCCCCGATCAAGACCTATTCGTCGGGGATGCGCGCGCGGCTCGGCTTCGCCATCGCGACATCGGTCGACCCGGACATCCTGTTGCTCGACGAGGTCCTGGCCACCGGCGATGCGAACTTCCGGGCCAAGTCGAAGGCGCGGGTCATCGACATCGTGTCGGCGGCGAAGGCGGTCGTGCTGGTGACCCACGACATGAACTGGGTCACTGAATACTGCAACCGCGCGATCCTGCTCGAGCGTGGCGAGCTGATCATGGAGGGCGAACCGGCGGCGGTCGTCGAGCTCCACCAGCGCCACACCGAGGAGGCGCGCGCGCGAACCGTGGCCGAGGCAGAGGCGGCCGGCGTCGACCCGAGGATCGTCAGGGGCCGCTGACGGGTCAGCGGCGGCGGACCACCGCCATCACGGCGCTGACCGCGCCGACGACGCCGGCCACGGCCAGGGCGCCCTTCCAATCGACCAGCGTCTTGACGTTGCCCTCGACGCGCCGAGCGATCACGACTCCGGCGAAGCTCGATCGCTGGAAGGTGACCCGGTTGGCCAGCAGGCTCCAGACCGCGGTCTGCTCGAGGCGTGCATCGCGGGTGAAGAGTGCACGGACGAACGACTGGCTGACCCGGGCCTCGCCGGCCAGCGCGATCGCGACCCCGCTCATCTCGGCCGAGACGCGGTCGGCCCGGGCGATGGCGATCCCACCCATGTTGACGGCCACGTCCTGCGCTTCGACCCGGCTGATGCCACCCTGGCGGACATCGACCCGGTTGGCCCGGGCGACGTTGATGCCGCCGTTCTGGATGTTCAGGACGTCGACGTCGACATCGGGCGCCTCTTGCGCGGCCGATCGGACCGGCATGACCTCGCCGGTCAGGGCGGGTGGGACGGACGTGCCCGCGGCGACCGGTGCCGGGCGGGCTGCGGGTGTGGCCCGTGTCGAGCCGGGGGGCGCGGGTCGTCTGGCGGGCGTCGCGACGGCGGGTCGCTTGGCGGCGGCGGCGGGCTTCACAGCGGCCGGCTTCGCGGCGGCCGGCTTCGCGGCGGTCGACTTGGCGGTGGCGGACACGGCGGCGGCAGTGGCGCCCGTTGGCGCGGCGCGCGCGGGCACGGCAGCAGCTGGAGTCCCGACGGTCGTGGTGCGAGCGCGCGTCACCCTGGACTTGGGCTTCGCGGTGGTCGACTGAGGGCTGGAGGAGGTGTCGTTCGGGTCATCGCTGGCGGGTCGGTCGGACATCGTCCTAGCCTAGCCTGACCGCGCCGAAGACGCCATCAGAGCCCGGAAGCCATGGGCGCGAATGCGCCTTGACGCCAGTCTCCGGTATCCTCCCCACTGCCACGGATCGCCGGACCCAGACCCAGAGCCGGTCCCGACCGTCGCATGCGATGCCTGAGGGGGCGTGCACGTTGAGACGAAATGTGACCGCCGGCGCGGTCGGGGCCATTGCGGTGGGCGTGGCGGTCGTGGCGCTGATCGGATCGACCATCGGTGGTCAGGCCGCGACCCCGAGCGCGTCGCCGATCGCCCAGGTCAGCCAGCCGGCAGCCACCCCGAGCCCCGTCCCGACGCCGACGCCGGTCCCCACACCGACGGCATTGCCGACGCCGGTTCCGACGCCGACGCCCGTGCCGACGCCGACCTCCGTGCCGGCTCCCCTGACCGGCCGGCTTGTGTCGCCGGCGGTCGCCGCCCGACACCCGATCGCAGTCATGATCGACGACCAGGCGAACGCCCGACCCCAGTACGGGCTCTCCATGGCATCCGTCGTGTGGCAGGCGCCCGCGGAGGGCGGCATCCCACGCTACATGGCGATCTTCCAGGACACCCTGCCAAAGAACCTCGGGCCTGTCCGCAGCTCGCGCTATTACTACATCGCGTGGGCCGCCGAGTGGCGGGCCATCTACGCCCATTCGGGCGGTTCTCCGGGCGCCCTCCAGACCCTCCGTGCCAAGGGCAGCGGCCAATACGTCTATAACATCGACGAGTTCCGGTACAGCGGGACCTTCTTCCGGGCCAACAACCGCATCCCGCCCCACAACCTGTTCAGCACCGGCACGAAGCTGCGGGCCACCGGCAAGCGGATCGGTGCCAAGGACAAGGCCTACAAGCCGGTCTGGCAGTTCGCGCCCGACGCGCCACTTGAGGCGCGACCCTATGGCGGATCGATCAGCGTCCGCTACCCGTACAACCTCATCACCTACAAGTACGACCGCACCACCAACACCTACCTGCGAACGGTGACCGGTGAGAAGAAGGAGACCGACGCGGCCACGGACACCCGGATCGCGCCCAAGAACGTGGTCGTGATGCGGATGCGCTTCGGTCCGCTCAACGACGGCCATCCCGGGGCGCCGCGGCTCGAAGCTGCCGTCGTCGGCAGCGGGACCGCCTGGATCTCGACCAACGGCCGGACGATCAAGGGCATCTGGAAGAAGCCGAGCGTCCTCAAGCCCACCAGGTTCTACGACTCGAAGGGCAACGAGCTCACCTTGACCGTCGGCCAGACCTTCGTCCAGGTCGTGACCACCAGCACGGTCAGCTACCCGGTCAGCTTCAAGGCCGGCTCCGACACCCCACCCGCGACCCCATCGCCGTCGGGGTCGCCAGCCTCGAACTAGTCGGGCGTCAGGTCGGCCCACGGGGCCATCAGGCCGGCCGCTTGGTCCCGACCGCCGCGTAGACCGCTCGCGTCTCGCGGGCCACATCCGCCCAGCTCCGGGGCTCGGACGCGGCTCGCGCCCGAGCCCCGGCGGCCACCCGGGCGTGGACCTCGTCATCGGACCAGATGGCCGCCAACGCCACGGCCAGCCGATCCGGGTCGCGCGGTTCGACGAGCAGCCCAGCCGGACCGACCAGCTCGGGGAGTGGCCCGACCGACGACGCCACGACGGGCGTCCCGCTCGCGATCGCCTCGATGACCGGCAGCCCGGCCGCCTCGGAGATGACCGGCAGGATCGCGGCCCGGGCATCGCGCACCAGCCCGGCCAGGTCCTCCACGGGCAGCGCCGGCGCATAAGCGAGCGCCTCGCCGATCCCCTTCCTGGCCGCCGCCCGGGCGATCGAGGCCCGATCGGCGGGGCTGGCACCCACCAGCAGGATACGCGGCGGCCACGCGACGGCCGCCTCCAGACCGGCCGGCCGCCCGGCCACCGCGAGCCCGGCCAGCGCCTCGAGCAGCGTCTCGAGATCCAGCCGCGCATCGAACCGGCCGGTGAAGACCAGATAACGATCCGCCACGCCGAGCCGCGCCCGGAGCTCGGCCGCGGATGCGGCCGTGCCATCGGGCGGGACCAGCCCGAACCCGACCCTCGGCGCGAGCGGGACGACGTGGAGCCGCTCACGCCGCACCCGCAGCGCTCGACGCGCGGCCAGGGCCGTCGCTTTGCTGCCGATGATCACCGCGGCCGCCTCACGCAGGAGCTGCCCCCGGAGGCGCTGCCCGAAACGGCTGGCGACCGACCGCTGGAAGGCGTCCGGCAGCTCCCACGGCGCGAGGTCGAGCAGGGTGACCACCA
>JBBQVJ010000037.1:0-17088 GCA_038211705.1 Candidatus Limnocylindrales bacterium
AGGTTCCCACCACGAGGTCCCAACGGCTGGTGTCGATCCCCGCCTCGTGGAGCCCCTCGAGCACGCCGGACTCCCACGCGATGCCCGCGATCCCTCCGCCAGCGAGAACGAGTGCTCGCGTCGCCATCACACCTCCCCCTCATTGCTCGATGCATTGTGGCACGCAGGTCGTCGAGGTCTCGGATCGCATCGGCCTCGCTCGTCATCGGTGTCGGGATCGTGGCCGTGCTGGGTGTCGGACTGTGTCGGCCGTTCGATTTGGCCCGCCGCCGAGGTCGGCATCCAGGGCCAACCTCGGCTCGGGTCAGTCACCGGACGCTGGCGCGTCGACCCGGACGCGCGTACCCGCAAGTCGCGGACACATCGGCCGAACGTCCGCCCTGAGGGGTATGTCGTGATCGATCCAAGCCTGTTCGCCGTGGCTGTGGTGATCACCAGTCCCTCGCCTGGCGTTGGCGACCGCCTAGAGCCCGGCCACAGAGCGTGGCTCGAGAACGACGACCGACGTCCCGGACGGCCGGCGAGTTGCGTAGCCATCGACATCGTCGCCCATCTCCCGCCACCGGGCCCACAGTCGATCGCGTTCCTCGCCCTCTGCCGCGCGACCGCGGATCGGCCGCGAGCCATCGGCCAGTTCGACGGTGGCGTCGGGGTGCGCCATCAGGTTGAGCCACCAGGCCGGCTCGCCCTCGGCCCAGCCGTTCATCGCCATGGTCACCAGGTTCGGGCCGTCCTCGTAATAGCCGAGGATGGCGGCGCGTTCCTTGCCGGAGCGACGGCCGACCGTCGTCAGGCGCATCGTCCCCCATCGGTTCGGCTTCGGCGGCCAGAGTCCCTTGCGGCCACCCGTGAACCGGTACATCGCGCGATGGAGTACCCACGCCGAGACGACGACCAAGCGGGGCGGCAGACGCGGCGATCTCTGTGGCACGTCGCTCATGGCTCGGTCGTCCTTCGTCGGGTTGGGGAGATCACGGACCATCAGCGTATCGGTCTCGCGCCATGTCCACTCGGCGACCTCGGCGATGAGCACCCACGCGTTCCACACGACTCCTCTGTCGTTCTCGATCGCTGTCGTGCCGGCGCCGGTCAGGGAACGGGCAGCGGCGACGATGCGTGGCTGACCGTTCGTCCCGCTCCGTCTAGCATGTGCCCCGCACCAGACCACACCCGGCCGGAGGTATCGGAATCACATCGAACAACCGCACCCACGCGAACGGGGATCGGGACCTCCGATGACCACCGCCCGGTCGCTCCGGCTCGGCGTTACGAGCTACCCGCTGGTGTTGCCGAGCATCCGCGATCCGCGGCTGCATGTCGCGTCGGTGATCATCTCGATCCACGTCCTCGGCCAGGTCGGGCTGCACTTCAGGGTCAGCGTGCCCCAGATTCTCGCGGCGATCCTGACCTGTTTCGTCATCGAGATCGTGCTGACCTTCCGGGCGACCCGATCGTTCGTCTGGCCGGCCAGCGCGATGCTGACCGGCAGCGGCGTGGCCCTCATCCTGCGCGTCGTCGGGACGCCGCCGGACCAGCCGTGGACCACCGATGGCTGGCAGATCTTCGCGGTCGTCGCCGGCCTCTCGCTGCTGACCAAGTACGTCATCAAGTACCGCGGGTCGCACGTCTTCAACCCCTCGAACATCGGGCTTGTCGTGGCGTTCGTCGTGCTCGGCAGCACGCGCGTGGAGCCGCTCGATTTCTGGTGGGGACCGCTCGACGCCTGGATGATCGCCGCCTATGCCTTGATCGTCGTGGGTGGCCTGCTGATCACGCGACGGCTGCACCTGCTGGGCCTGGCGGCGACCTTCTGGATCACCCTGGCGGCTTGCGTCGGGATCCTGGCCGCGTCGGGCCATTCCATGGTCACGAATTGGGCGTTCGCTCCAGTGGCCGGGTTCGACTTCTGGCGGGTGATCGTGACTTCGCCCGAGGTCCTGATCTTCCTGTTCTTCATGATCACGGACCCGAAGACGGCGCCGTCGGGGCGCGTCGGCCGGATCATGTTCGGCTTCCTCGTGGCCCTGGCGAGCACCCTGCTGATGGCCCCCCAGACCAACGAGTTCGGGACGAAGGTGGGGCTCCTAGCTGGGCTCGTCGTGATCTGTGCCGCCCGTCCGATCCTCGACCGGCTGCTGCCCGAACCCCGTTCGGCGGCCGACGACTTCAGTCGGTTCGCGCGACGCCTCGCGACGGGTGGCTCGGCGGGCGTCGGGGTCGCGGTGGGTGCCATCCGGGTGGGGGTCATCGCGCTGGCGATCCTCGGCATCGGGGTCGGCATCGTCGCGGCCGGGACGCCCGCTCGCGGTCTCGTCTCGCCCGACCTCGGCGAAGCCCTCAGTACGGTCCCCCACCAGCTCGATCCGGGGACGTTTCCCGCCATCGCGGTCGACCAGGAGGTCGCCGATTGGGACAGCGAGATCGCCGGTCCGGAGATGCAGGAGGTCGTCCAGACGCTGGCCGAGAACCTGGAGATCGAGAACCAGGCGCTGTTGCGGCGGGATGGCACGATCCTCGCGGCCGTGGACCATGGCGACCGGCTCCTGGAGATGCAGACGCGGCTCGAGGGGGCGGTGGCGTCGGAAACCACGCCGATCGAGCACTACCGGTTCGACGCCATCGACGTGACCCTGCTCGAGCCGTTCGGCAAGCAGACCGGGCTCAGTCTCGGCTTTTCGGGCCGGGGCACGATGACCGCCGAGACCTACGACGCCGCGGGCAAGCTCCTGTCGCGGACGACCGCGCCGTTCGAGCAGACGTTCGTGATGCGTCGGGCGACCGGGGGACGCTGGCTCAACGTCGCCACCCTGCCGGCGGGCTCCGCGGGGTGACCCGTCGCCGCGCAGTGGCCGAAGCCCCAGCGTAATCTGTGTGCACCTCCCCACGTGAATGACAGGAGTCGATGTCCATGACACGCGACGGCGAGCGCCTCCAGCGCGCCCAAGAGGAGCCCATCGTCGGGGGATTGCCCGACGTCCCTGGGATCCTCGCGGCGATCCGATTGACGCCCGGTCTCGGGGTCCATCTGCGCGGCCTGGCCGACGAGCTGCTCGTCCACGACTTTCCGGGCGCCACGCTGCAACGCGCCGAGCGGGAGATGCTGGCGACGGCCGTGTCGGCCGCCAACGACTGCTTCTACTGCATGGACTCCCACGGCGCATTCGCGACGGCCCTGCTCGAGCTGAACGGGACGCCAGAGCGGGCGCCGCTGATCGACGGGATCAAGCTCGGATCCTTCGATGACCTCGACGCCAAGATGCAGGCGCTCGTGCACATCGCCCGGACCGTGCAACGGGCGCCACGCGAGCTGACCGAGGCAGACGTGAACGCGGCTGAGGCCGCCGGCGCGACCGATGCCGACGTCCAGCTCGCCGTCCTGATCGCCGCCGCGCTCTCGATGTACAACCGGATGGTCGAAGGCTTCCGCGCAAAGACGCCACCCGACGCGCTCGCCTATCGCGGTCGCGCACAGGAGATCGCCGAGCACGGCTACAGCGATCAGCGGGTCACCACCGTCCCGGGCTGAGGACGTTCGGAGGAGGGGTCGCCGGGATGGAGTGGATAGCTGATGGCGCGGTGACCGGCACGGGCGCGGATCACGTTCGGTGGGGCATCCTCTCGACCGCCGACATCGCGCTGACCAAGGTCATCCCGGGTCTCCGTCGCTCGGTCCGCAGCCGGGTCGTGGCGATCGCGTCGCGCGACGAGCGGCGGGCCGCCGAGGTGGCGTCCGAGCTCGACATCCCCCGCTCGTATGGCACGTACGAGGCCCTCCTGGCCGACCCCGAGATCGACGCGGTCTACATCCCGCTGCCGAACCACCTGCATGCCGAATGGACGATCGCGGCGGCACAGGCCGGCAAGCACGTCCTGTGCGAGAAGCCGCTCGCGCTGACCGCGGCGGAGGCCGAGCACATGGTGGACGCTTGTCGGGCCGCCGGCGTGCTCCTGATGGAAGCCTTCATGTACCGGCAGCACCCGTCGTGGATCGCGGCGCGGCAGCTCGTCCAGTCGGGCGGGATCGGTCGCCTGCAGGTCGTCGACAGCTGGTTCTCGTTCTACAACGACGACCCGGGCAACATCCGCAATGCACTCGAGACCGGTGGCGGGGCGCTGTACGACATCGGCTGCTACTGCATCAACCTGTCGCGGATGCTGTTTGGATCCGAGCCGGTCGGCGTGCGGTCGGCCATCATCCGCGATCCCGCGCTCGGCGTGGACGTCGTCACGAGCGCGATCCTGGAATTCGCGGACGGGCTGGCGACGTTCACCTGCTCCACGCGCACGGAGGCGGACCAGCGCGTGGACATCTACGGGACCGCCGGCCGCGTTTCGATCGAGATCCCGTTCAACATCCCGGCCGATCGCCAGACGCGAGTGTTCGTCACGGCCGGGGGCGACCCGCCCGTCGCACCGGCGACCGAGACGCTCGCCTTCCCGCCGGCCGACCCCTACGCCTGCGAGGCCGACCGGTTCACCGATGCGATCCTCGACGGCGTCCCACTCCCCGTGGCGCCCGACGATGCGGTCGCCAACCTCAGGGTCATCGACGCCGTCTTCGCGGCGGCCAGCTGAGCCGTCCCCGGCGTTTCGACCGGAGAAGTCGTAGCGTGGTCCGAGTGGCCGATGACGAGCCAGACAACGAACGGAGGCTGATGATGAACGAGGCGCGAGCGCGCGAGCTGGTGGCGGCCGAGCGGGCCAGGATCGAGGCCGCGCTGTCCGACCTGACGGCAGACGTGGAGGGCGAGGGTCCGCTCCAGAGCCAGCAGACCGGTGAGGCATCCGAGGTCGGGAGCGATCTCCAGGTCGAGGGCGTCGACATGGCCCTGGTCAGCAGCTTGCGCGAGCAACTCGCCGCGGTCGAGCGGGCGGAGGAACGGCTCGCAGCCGGGACATACGGCCGATCGATCGAGAGCGACGCCCCCATCCCCGAGGCGCGCCTGGAGGCCGCGCCCCTTGCGGAGTACACCGTCGACGAGCAGCGATCGATCGAGCAGCGCGGCCGGTAGACGGCTTGTCGATTCGGGCGTGGCCGGTTCGTGTAGAACGTGACCGGTCGGCGCGATGTCGGCCGCAGACTACGCTCCGGGATTCGAGGCCCTGGCGGCCTGCGCGGATCCACTGACCCTGTACGCGGCATTCCTCGGCGACACCCTGACCCGCTATCGGGCGACGCGCACGCTTCGCGACGCGCACGCGGACCTGTGGAAGCTGCTCGAAACGGAGGAGCGGCGCGTCCGAGCTACCCACCCCTCCGACTGGGCGGCCGGAGCGTCCCTCCTGAGACACGCCACCTGGTGATCGGCGCCGACGCGACGATGGCCGGCCGCGCTCAGGACGCCGCGGTCGGCGTCAGGTCGCTGGGCATGCTCCACGAGTGGAGCGTCTTGGCGTAGTTGGCGCGTTCGAACGCGGACGGGTCGGCGATCGCGTCCTGGCTTGCGCTGCCGCGAAGCTGGTCGACCGACTCGTAGTCGTGCTCGGCCATCCAGTCGCGTAGCTCCCGTTCCACGACCCGGACGTGCTCTGGACCGTTGCCCAGGAGGGCCGACGTCATCATCGCCACGTCGGCGCCGACCATCAGCACCTTGAGGGCATCCGCGCCGGTGTGGATCCCCGACGTGGCCGCGAGCGACACGGCCGGCCCGAGCTGTGGCCTGACGATGGCGATCCAGCGCAGCGGGAACCGCAGCTCCCACGACCGGCTGAGCTCCACCCGGTTGACGACATCGAGCGACTCGAGGTCGAGATCCGGCTGGTAGAAGCGATTGAACAGCACCAGCCCGTCTGCGCCCCGTTCGACTGCCCGTGCGGCGAAGCTGGCGAAGGCGCTGTAGAACGGGCTCAGCTTGACCGCCAGTGGGATCGTGACCGCCGCGCGGATGGCCGCGATCAGGTCGAGGTCGGCGCGCTCGATGTCCGCGCCGGTCGCGCTCGGATCGGCGGCGACGCGATAGATGTTGAGCTCCAGCGCATCGGCTCCGGCGTCCTGGAGCCGGGTCGCATAGCGAATCCAGCCACCGGCCGACGAGGCATTGAGGCTGGCGATCACCGGGATCGAGGCCCGCCGCCTGATCTGCTCGAGGCGGGTCAGGTAGCGGTCGCCGATCCCCGCGAACGATTCGAGACGTGGGAAGTAATCGAGGGCCTCGGCGAACTGCTCGGTCCCGGTCTCGATCGAGCGGTTGAGCTCGATCTCGTCGTTGAGGATCTCCTCCTCGAAGAGCGATGGCAGGACGATCGCGCCGGCGCCGGCGTCTTCTAGTCGCCGAGCCCCGTCGAGCTCCCCGGTAAGCGGCGAGGCCGACGCGACCAGTGGCGAACGCAACCGGAGGCCGAGGTAGGTCGTCCCGAGATCGACCGTCATGGAAGCACCCCTTCGTCATCGATGCCCGGGCTGGCTTCGGCGGTGTGGCTCCCAGCGCCGTCCGTCGGGAGGTGCGGCACGCTCCGATGCATCCCGGCGAGCTGCTCGTAGTAGCGCCAGCGCTCGTCGGCGTCGGCCTGGGCCAGGGCCGCCAGCTCGGCGGCACGGTCCGGCTGGGTCCGCTGAAGGACGGCGAACCGGGTCTCGGTCGCCATGAAGTCGGCGACCGGGATCGAAGGCCGCTGCGAATCGAGCTTGAACGGCTGGCCGTCGTCGATCTCGCTCGGATGGAAGCGATAGAGCGGCCAGTAGCCGCTCTTGACCGCGTCCTTCTGGTGGGTCATCGACTTCGACATGTCGATGCCATGGGCGATGCACGTGCTATAGGCGATGACCAGCGACGGCCCGGGCCAGGCGGCCGCCTCGAGCAGGGCTTTCGTCGTCTGGGTGTCGTTGCCACCCATCGAGACCTGCGCGACGAAGACGTTGCCGTAGGCGCGCGCGATCGCGCCGAGGTCCTTCTTGCCGGTGGCCTTGCCGGCGGCGGCGAACTTGGCGACTGCCGCCCGCGGCGTGGCCTTCGACGCCTGGCCACCCGTGTTGGAATAGACCTCCGTGTCAAGGACCAGGACGTTGACGTTTCGGCCGGAGCTCAGGACATGGTCCAGGCCCCCGAAGCCGATGTCGTAGGCCCAGCCATCACCGCCGATGATCCAGATCCCCTGGCTTACCAGGTCGCCGGCCAGGGTGAGCAGATGCTGGGCGTCGGATCGGGCCACACCATCGACGGCCTCGAGGCGTTCGCGCAGTCGACCGACACGTTCGCGCTGGAGCGCGATGTCGGCCTCGGTGTCCTGCGGGCTGTCGATCAGTTCGCGAACGAGATCCTCGCCGACGACCGGCGCGAGCCGCCCGAGGAGCACCCGGGCGTGATCGGCCTGGGCATCGAGTGCGAGGCGCATCCCGAGACCGAACTCGGCGTTGTCTTCGAACAGCGAGTTTGCCCATGCCGGTCCCCGGCCTTGCCCGTTGACCGTCCACGGCGTCGTCGGCAGGTTCGCGCCATAGATCGACGAGCAACCGGTCGCGTTGGCCACGATCATCCGGTCGCCGAAGAGCTGGCTGACGAGGCGGATGTAGGGCGTCTCCCCGCAGCCCGCACAGGCACCCGAGAACTCGAAGAGTGGTTCGAGGACCTGCGAGCCCTTGACCGAGTCGTGCGGCAGCAGGCTCCGGTCGAGCGGGGCGATCGTCTGGAAGAAATCCCAGCGCGGGCGCTCGATGTCGCGATGCGCTTCGACTGGCTCCATGTTGATGGCCTTGTGCCGAAGCTCGGTCTTGCTTTTCGCCGGGCAGACATCGACGCAGACACCGCACCCGGTGCAGTCATCCGGCGCGACCTGGATGGTCAGCCGATGGTCGAGCAGGTCGCGGGAACGAAACTCCTTGCTCTGGAAGCCGGCCGGCGCATCGGCGACGGCTGCTGTGGGGAAGACCTTCATCCGGATCGTGGCGTGCGGACAGACCATGGCGCACTTGCCGCAATCGATGCAGATGTCTGGATCCCAGACCGGGATCTGCTGGGCGATGGCGCGCTTCTCGTATTTCGTGGTCCCGGTCGGAAACGTCCCGTCGACCGGCAGGGCGCTGACCGGCAGCTGGTCCCCGTGGCCAGCGATCAGCTCGCTGGTGATCCGGCTGACGAAGCTGCGTGGATCGGCCTCAGCCGCGCCGACGACGACCTCTGCGGCGGCCGGCGCCCCAAGCGGAACGTGGACCAGTCGTTCGAGCGAGCGGTCGATGGCCGCGAAGTTCCGGGCGACCACTGCCTCGCCGCGCTTCGCATAGGTCTTGGTGACCGATGCCTTGATCCGGTCGATGGCCTCGTCGGCCGGCAGCACGCCCGACAGGCGGAAGAAGCACGGCTGCATGACCGTGTTGATCCGATTGCCCATGCCGACCTCGTCGGCCACCCCGAAGGCGTCGATGATCCACAGGTCGATCCCCTTGTCGACGAGCGCCGTGCGGACCGCCGCCGGTAGCCGGTCCCATACCTCATCGGGCCCGTACGGCGAGTTGAGGAGCAGCGTCGCGCCTGGCTTGGCGTGCTCGAGAACGTCGATCTTGGACAGCAGGCCGAACTGATGGCAGGCGACGAAGTCGGCGCCGTCGATGAGATACGTCGAACGGATGGGCTCCGGCCCGAACCGAAGATGCGACACGGTGACCGAGCCCGACTTCTTGGAGTCGTAGACGAAGTAGCCCTGGACGAACAGGCCCGTGCCCTCGCCGATGATCTTGACCGACGCCTTGTTGGCACCGACGGTCCCGTCCGAGCCGAGTCCGAAGAACAGGGCCTGGACCTCGCCCGCCGGGCGTGGCTGGTCGAACGCCGCATCGATCGGCAGGCTCAGATGGGTGACGTCGTCGTAGATCCCGACCGTGAAATGACGCTTCGGGCGCGCCGCGGTGAGCTCATCGAAGACCGGCTTGATCATCGACGGCGTCATCTCCTTGGATGACAGCCCGTAGCGGCCGCCGATGACGCGAGGCGCGATCTCGAACGGCGGCGCCTCGCTATCCATCGCCTCTGCGAGGGCCGCGACGAGCTCGAGGTAGAGCGGCTCGCCGACCGCGCCCGGTTCCTTCGTCCGATCGAGCACGGCGATGGCCCGAACCGAGGCCGGTAGGGCAGCCAGGATCTCCGCGGCCGGGAACGGCTGGAAGAGGCGGATCCGCAGGAGGCCCACCCGCTCGCCAGCCGCCAGCAGCGCGTCGACCGTCTCCTCGGCGGCACCAGCCGCCGAGCCCATGACGACGATGACCCGATCGGCATCCGGCGCACCGTGGTACTCGGCCAGACGATAGTGCCGGCCGGTCCGCTCCCCCAGTTCGTCCATGACCTCCTGGACGATGCCCGGCACGGCCAGGTAGTAGGGGTTGGCCGCCTCGCGCGCCTGGAAGAAGACGTCCGGGTTCTGGGCCGTCCCGCGAACGACCGGCGCTTCCGATGAGAGGCCACGACGGCGGAATGCGAGGACGTCACCGTCCCGGACCAAAGCCCGCAGGTCGTCGTCCTCGAGCACGGCGATCTTGTTGATCTCGTGCGAGGTCCGGAAGCCATCGAAGAAATGGAGGAACGGCACACGGGACTGAAGGGTCGCGGCGTGGGCGACCAGCGCGAAGTCGTGGGCCTCCTGGACCGACCCCGCGGCGAGCATCGCCCAGCCCGCCGAACGGGCGTGCATCACGTCGCTGTGGTCGCCGAAGATGGACAGAGCATGGGTGGCGATCGTCCGCGCCGCTACGTGGATCACGGCCGGGGTCAGCTCGCCGGCGATCTTGAACATGTTGGGGATCATCAGGAGGAGACCCTGCGAGGCCGTGAAGGTCGTCGCCAGCGCGCCTTTCTGGAGCGCCCCATGCATGGCGCCGGCGGCGCCGCCCTCCGACTGCATCTCGACGACGTCAGGGACCTTGCCCCACAGGTTCGGCCGCTTCGCCGCGGCCCAGTCGTCGGAATGCTCCGCCATCGGCGAGGCGGGAGTGATCGGGTAGATCGAGATCACCTCGCTCAAGGCGTATGCCACCCGGGCGGCGGCTTCGTTCCCATCGAGGCATTCCCAGCGCTGGTCCATCGGCTCGATCTCCCCGTGTCGCCTTCAGGTCGGCCCGAGACGCGACGGAACGGGGGCCGGGGCAGCCGCCCGTATCGAGTCGGCTCCCCGATACGATACGCCCGCTGCGCCGCCGCCGAGCGCGGCGACCGGCCCTTCATCTCAGGCCCTTCGGCCCGTGAAGTCGGTGCCCCGCGCCTCTCCCCGGCAGCCGTGCGCCGGCCGGAGGATCGGATCATCGCTGACAATCCCTCACTCGAAGGAGCCGTCATGGCCATCGCATCTCCGATCCAGCCGCGCAGCTCGTCGACGACGACGATGCGCGCGACTGTCTTCCACGGTCCCGATGACATCCGCGTCGAGGACGTCCCGCGGCCGACCGCCGGTCCCGGCGAGGCCGTCATCCGCGTCACGACCACCACCATCTGCGGGACCGACATCCACATCGTGAAGGGCGAGTATCCGGTCAAGCCCGGCCTCGTCATCGGCCATGAGCCGGTCGGGGTCATCGAGGAGCTCGGCGCCGGCGTCACCGGCTACGAGATCGGCCAGCGCGTGCTGGTCGGTGCCATCACCCCGTGCGGCCAGTGCGCCGCGTGCCTCAGCGGCTACAAGAGCCAGTGCGGCCACGGAGCCGGATACGAGGCGATCGGTGGCTGGCGCTTCGGGAACACCATCGATGGTGCCCAGGCCGAGTATCTCCTCGTGCCGGCCGCCCAGGCCAACCTCGCGCTCATCCCCGACGGGGTCACCGACGAGCAGGTCGTGCTCCTGTCCGACATCGCGTCGACTGGGTTTGCCGGCGCGGAAGCGGGCGGCGTCAAGCTCGGCGACGCGGTCGTCGTCTTCGCCCAGGGGCCGATCGGGCTGTGTGCCACGGCCGGCGCCAAGCTGATGGGCGCCTCGCTCGTGATCGGCGTCGACAGCGATCTGGTCCGGCTCGCCGCATCACGCACGATGGGTGCCGACGTGGCGCTCGACTTCACCCAGGTCGACGTCGTCGCCGAGGTCAAGCGTCTGACCGGTGGCGGGGCCGACGTGACCATCGAGGCACTCGGGACGCAGGGCACCTTCGAGAATGCGCTCCGCTGTCTGCGGCCGGGCGGCACCCTCTCCAGCCTGGGTGTCTACTCGGGCAAGCTCCAGGTGCCATACGACGCGTTCGCCGCCGGTCTTGGCGATAACCGGATCGTCACGAGCCTATGCCCGGGTGGCAAGGAGCGGATGCGCCGCCTGATGGCGATGGTCCAGTCAGGGCGGTTCGACCCTCTCCCGCTCATCACCCATCGCTATGCGCTCGACGATATCGTCGAGGCATACGACCTGTTCAGCAACCGCCGCGATGGCGTTCTCAAGGTCGCCATCCGTCCGTAACGCTCCGAGGTCCGGCGGCCGGTCATCCGGCCGCCGGACTTCACGTCATCGCCTGATTCCTTGATCGGAGACTCCGTGATGCATTGGGCCACGACGATGCCGGCATGAAGGCGACACTGACGGTGGCCGATTGAGCCTTCGGCCGGCGGTTCGGACGGGGATCGCGGGCCTTCGCTGACGCGTCCATCGGTCGTGACCGGACACCCGATGTCGGCGCGCGGGCGGGCCGCCGGGGCCATCCGCCATGCGACTGCAACGTCGTGTGCTGCATCGTGGTTCGGTCAACCGCGTCAGACTGGAAGACTGCGCGAACACCAATGAGGAGGCAGCCCGGTGACCGACCAGCCAAAGACCGATGTCCCGATGACAGATAGCGAGCGCGACGACCTGCTCAACGGCGGATCCGGCGTGACCGAGTCACCCGCTGATCCAGTCAACCAGGGCGCCGACCCCGAGGCCGACCCCGATCTTCTCCACGGCGGATCGGGCGAGCCTGAGTAGCTCGTCGCCCGGGATCAGGCCGCGGCCAGTCGGGGTGGTACCGGGAGCGTGGCGGCAGTGACCATGACGGGCAGGGCGGCGGCTGGCACCGGGTGCGAGAAGAGGTAGCCCTGCGCCCGCTGGCAGCCGCATCTCGGCACCGCCCGGCAGCGAGCGGCCGATCCAGACACCGGCCGGATTGCCGCCGGCCGGATCCGTGGTGAAGGCGGCGAGCCGGAGGAGCGTGCCGCTGGCCGGGATCGCGTCGCCAGGGATCGCCTCGCCCGAGTCGCCTCGTCGTTCGGTCATGGGCGCAGTATGCCGCCGGCGGGCTGCCCTCGACCGATACCGTCACGTAGACTCGGGTCATGACCGACGTCCCGTCCCGCACGGCCGCCTCCCTGCTCGTGGACTGCCTCGCGGCGGAGGATTGCGAGTACGTCTTCTCGGTCCCGGGCGAAGAGACGATGGACGTGCTCGACGCATTGAGCCGTCAGGACGCGGTCCGGCACATCACGACCCGCCACGAGCAGGGCGCCGCGTTCATGGCCGACGTCTACGGCCGGCTGACGGGCCGGGCGGCGGTCGCGATGGCGACGCTCGGGCCGGGTGCCACGAACCTCGTCACGGGCATCGCCGACGCGTTCCTGGACCACGCCCCGATGGTCGCCATCACCGGCCAGACCGGCCTAGACAAGCTCCACAAGGAGTCGCACCAGTTCGTCGACATCGTTCGGATGCTCGAACCCGTGACGAAATGGAATCGGCGGGTCGAGCTGGCGGGCGCTGTGCCCGAGGTGGTCCGAAAGGCGTTCCGGGTCGCCCAGCTCGAGAAGCCCGGGCCAACCCATATCGAGCTGCCCGAGAACCTCGCCGCGGCTGCCGTCCCCGACGATCTCCGGCCGATCGCGCCGACCAAGGCCTACTTCCCGGAGCCGACCGACGAGGCGATCGAGCACGCCGCCCGTCTCCTGGTCGAATCCGGGCGGCCGTTGGTGCTGGCCGGGAACGGCGTCCTGCGCCGGAACGCCGCTGGGGACCTGCGCGACTTCGCGAACGGTCTTCATGTCCCGGTCGCGGTCACGTTCATGGGCAAGGGCGCCGTCGACGATCGCAGCCACCTGTCCCTGATGGCGGTCGGGCTCCAGGCGCGCGACCACGTCCTGTCCGGCTTCGATCGGGCGGATCTCGTCCTGGCGGTGGGCTACGACCTGGTCGAGTACGCGCCGTCGCACTGGAACCCGGACGGGCGCAAGCGGATCATCCACATCGACACCCAGCCGGCCGAGGTCGATGCCTTCTACCAGCCCGAGATCGAGCTGATCGGCGACATCGAGGGCACGCTCCGCCGACTACTCGCGGCCGTCCTGCCGCGGGGCGTGGGCGGTCGCAGCGCGGGCGAGCGCCATGCGACCCACGAGACGCTCGTCCACCAGGACCTGCGGAACGCCTTGCTGGCCGACCTCGGCGCCTTCGAGCATGACGACGGCTGGCCGATCAAGCCGCAGAAGGCGATCGTCGATCTGCGTCGTGCGCTCGGGCCCGGTGACATCGTGGTCAGTGACGTCGGCGCCCACAAGATCTGGGTGGCGCGGCTGTACCAGGCGTACGAGCCCAACACGGTCATCATCTCGAACGGCTTCGCGGCGATGGGCATCTCGCTGCCCGGGGCGATCGCGGCCAAGCTCGTCCACCCCGACCGGCGGGTCGTGGCCCTCTGTGGCGACGGCGGCTTCCTGATGAATTCGCAGGAGCTCGAGACGGCGCGCCGCATCGGCGCCAGCATCACGGTCGTCGTCTGGCGGGACGACGGTTACGGCCTCATCGACTGGAAGCAGCGCACCGAGTTCGGGCGACCGTTCGGCGTCGAATTCACCAACCCGGACTTCGTCGCCTACGCCGAGTCGTTCGGGCTGGCCGCCTACCGACCGTCGTCCGCCGCGGACCTATACCCGACACTGATGCGCGCCCTCACCCACGACGGGCCGTCGCTGGTCGAGGTCCCGATCGACTACCGCGAGAACCTGCGACTGACCGAGCGGCTTGGCGCCCTTTCGTACAGTCCCTGAGCCGCCTCGGGGGTCGTGCTCAGACTGCCGGCTTCTTCGGCTTCTTCGGCTTCGGGGGACGCTTCGGGGTCTTGTCGCCCATGATCATCGCCTCCTCATGATGGTCGGGATGTTCAGCGCTGGTCGCCGCGCCAACGATAGCCCACTCCGTGGCGCCTGACCCGCACTAGATGAGCGGCACGACCTCACGGGCGAACCGTTCCGCCCGGGCGACGACATCGGCCGGATCCGTCACCCCGAACGAGAGGGCCAGGTGTTCCACGCCGAGCGCGGCGAACGCGCGCACCTCGGCCGCGATCTCGTCCGGCGACCCGTGCATCGCATAGCCGCCATCGCCGGCCCCATCGAACTGGACCCGGGTGCGGGCAGAGAGCGCCGGCATCGGCCGGCCAGCCGCCTCCGCTGCGGCCCGGATGAGCGGCAGACGCTCGCCGTAGGCCGCCGGTCCGGTCGCGCTCGAGTGATAGCCGTCGCCCAGCGCGCCCGCCCGGCGCAGCGCCGCCTCCGCGCGACCGCCGATGACGATCGGGAGTGGCGCCAGGACAGGCAGCGGGCCGAAGACGAAATCCTCGATATCGTGAAACCGGCCGTGGAAGGGCTCCGTGGCGCCCGACCACAGGTGGCGCCACAGCCGGATGGTCTCGTCGAGGTAGGCGCCCCGGACGTGGAACCGATCGGCGACGCCGAGGTTGGCGAACTCGGTCTGGTTCCAACCGATCCCGACGCCGGCGGTGACCCGGCCATCGCTCAGCGAATCAAGTGTGGCCAGCTCCTTGGCGAGGATGAGCGCGTTCCGCTGCGGTACCACGATCACGCTGGTCGCCAGGCGCAGACCGGGATGGCGCGAGCCGACCCAGGCCAGGGTCAGGATGGCCTCGTAGATCCGGCCGTACTCGCCGGCCGCCGCGTGCGGGACGAGGACGTGATCGGTCGTCCAGACGGTCGACCAGCCCAAGCGTTCGGCGACGCCGGCGGCCGCCTCGATCCCCTCGGTGGAGGCGCCTTCAGGGAAGTTCGGGAGACACAGGCCGAAGTCCATCGAGACCATGGTACCGGCAGCGCTGAGCCGGGCGGTCCCGCAGCGAGCCGTCACCGATCGCGAACGGACGCGTCAGACTAGCCCGGAAGATGACGACGTCCGGCGAAGCCGCCCCTCCGCCCGCGGTGCCACCGATGCCTCCCGCGCCCTCGACGGCCCGCGGGGTCCCGCGCTGGCCGGGGATCGTCGCCCTGGTCGCCATCGGCGGCCTGCTCGCGCTGGTCTCGGACCGATTGACCATCGGTCCTTCCTGGCTTCCGCTCGCGGTGGTCCTCGTGCTGGCCGTTCCGCTGACCATCGCCACCCTTCGCGAGGCCCACTGGATGGGCCGGCGCCTCGCGTTCGTCGGACTCGTCACGGTCACCATCGCCGTGGCCGCCAGCGCGGTCCTCCTCATCGAGCAGCTCGTGAATGGCCCGGTTGACCCGACCTACCTCCTCACCGGCGCCGGCGCGATCTGGGTGGCCAACATGCTCACGTTCGCGCAGTGGTATTGGGAGATCGATGGGGGAGGTCCGGCCATGCGCCGCCGCGACGGGCACATCAGCACGGACTTCCTGTTCCCACAGCTGCAGGTCGGCGATGGCACGTCGAGCCACGGCTGGTGGCCGGGGTTCCTCGACTACATGTTCGTGGCCTGGAACGCCAGCACGGCGTTCAGCCCGACCGATACGCTCATCCTGTCGCGGCGGGCCAAGGTCCTGATGATGATCCAGTCGTTGATCGCGCTGGTGACCGTCGCGGTGATCGCGGCGCGGGCGATCAACACGCTGCGCTGACGACCGCTACGTCGTTGCCGGACGGTTCCCGGCCGCGGCCGCCCGAACCTCCGCCAGGGCAGCGGCAACGCCGCCCGTCCAGGCCTGGCCGTGACCGGGCAGGACGAAGCGGGCCTCGAGGCCGTCGAGTCTCGCGAGCGAGGCGAGCGCCACGGTCGGATCGGCTGTGAACGGGGCGATCCGCGGTCGATCGATGCCGGTGGTCACGCTGTGGGTCGCGATCGCGTCGCCCATCAGCAGGGCGTCGTGGCCCGCGAACTCGAGGACAGCGCTACCCGGCGTGTATCCAGGCACGAGGATGACCCGGGGTGACCCGGGCACATCCAGTGTCGCCCCGTCGCCGAACGTCGAGACCTGGGCGATCCTGGGGATCCGCAGCATGCCGTGGGTCACCGAGAAGACGAGGAACTGGATGAGCGGTGCGAGCCTGACCGGCCCCATGCCCTTCGACGGGTTCGGCACCTCGCCGCGGGCCAGCGCCGCGTCGAGCTCGTGGACACGGATCGGGGTGCCTCGTTCGCGCCGGATGCGCTCCGCGAAGCCGATGTGGTCGGAGTGGCCGTGGGTCAGCACGACCGCCCGGACGTCGTCCAGCGACCGACCCATCGCCGCAAGCTCGGCCGGCAGCTCGCCCCAATACGATGGGGCGCCCGCATCGACGATCGTGACCTGGCCGGCCGTCTCGATGAGATACGAGTTGACAAGGCCCTGACCGAGCCGCCGGATGCCGGGTGCGATGTCCATGGGTGGCCCCCCTTTGGGCGAAGGCTACCGCAGGCCCGCCGCCGAGGCGAGGACGGCGTCTGAAAAGCCCGGCCAGGCCTCGAGCGCCCACCGGCCCAAGTCGCGGTCGGTCATGACGACGGTGGCCACATCGACCGTGGGATCGACCCATAAGAATGTCCCCGCGCCGCCGATGTGCCCGAAGGCCGCAGAGCTGTTGCGCTCGCCCATCCAGTGCGGCGTCTTGCCGTCGTGGAGCTCCGGGCCGAGCCCCCAGTCGCACGGGTCGAACCGACCGACGCCAGGCACCACCCCGACGAGACCAGGAAAGGCGACGCTCGTCGCCAAGCGCGCGGTCGCCGCGGTCAGCAGGGTCGGCCGCAGGAGCTCGGCGGCGAAGGTCGCGAGATCGGTGATCGTCCCGTGGAGGCCCTGCGAGGGTCGCTCCTGGAGCCGGGTCTCATCCATCCCGAGCGGGGCGAGGACCCAGTCGGTCAGGGTCGCCTCGAACGATCCGCCGGTTCGCTCACCGAGCAAGCGACCCAGCGCGTCGTAACCCGGGTTGGAGTAGATCCGCCGCGTGCCTGGTCGCGCGAGGAGCATCTCGCCCTCGAACGGCAGCCCGGATGCGTGGGCC